>NZ_HG938353.1:4220000-4520000 GCF_000731315.1 Neorhizobium galegae bv. orientalis str. HAMBI 540 | reverse complement strand
CCGCGGTCACCAGCTTGGCGCCGTGCTTGGCGATGCCTTCCGCCTCGTATTTGCGGCCGACCATGAAGCCGCTGATGTTCTGCAGGAAGACGAGCGGGATTTTCCGCTGCGAGCAGAGTCCGATGAAATGAGCGCCCTTCTGGGCGCTTTCGGAAAACAGCACGCCGTTGTTGGCGATGATGCCGACGGGGATGCCGAAGACATGCGCGAAACCGCAGACCAGCGTCATGCCGAACCGTGCCTTGAACTCGTCGAATCGCGAGCCGTCTACGACGCGGGCGATCACCTCGCGGATGTCGTAAGGCGTGCTCAGGGAGGACGGGACGATCGCGGCGATCTCTTCCGGATCGTAGAGCGGCTCTTCGGGCGTCGCCAGCATCACGGTATCCGGCTTGCGGGTGTTCAGCCCTGCGACGGCGCGGCGGACCAGCGCGAGCGCATGGGCGTCGTCGCGGGCGAGATGATCGGCCACACCGGAGAGGCGGGTGTGCACATCGCCGCCGCCCAGATCCTCGGCCGAGACTTCCTCGCCCGTAGCTGCCTTCACCAGCGGTGGGCCGGCGAGGAAGATCGTTCCCTGGTCCTTGACGATGATCGCCTCGTCGGACATCGCCGGCACATAGGCACCGCCGGCGGTGCAGGAACCCATGACGGCGGCGATCTGGGCGATGCCCTTCGCCGACATGCGGGCCTGGTTGAAGAAGATGCGGCCGAAGTGATCGCGGTCGGGAAATACCTCGTCCTGGTTCGGCAGGTTGGCGCCGCCGGAATCAACCAGATAGACGCAAGGCAGCCGGTTCTCCTCGGCGATCTCCTGGGCGCGCAGATGTTTCTTGACCGTCATCGGGTAATAGGTGCCGCCCTTCACCGTGGCATCGTTGGCGACGATCATCACCTCTCGGCCCTCAACCCGGCCGATACCGGTGACGATGCCGGCCGCCGGGCTCGCGCCGCCGTACAGCCCATGTCCTGCGGTGGTGCCTATTTCGAGGAAGGGCGAACCGTGATCCAGCAGCCGAGCGATCCGCTCGCGCGGAAGCAGCTTGCCGCGCTTCACATGCCGCGCCCGCGCTTCCTCGCCACCGCCGGCTTCGGCGAGCGCGACGGCCGCCTCGACCTCGGCAAGCTTTGCCTGCATCGCGGCGCGGTTCGCTTCGGCAGCTTCGCTCCTCAGATTGACCGCAGACCGGATGACAGTCATCAGACGGTTTCCTTGAAGAGTTCGCGGCCGATCAGCATGCGGCGGATTTCGGACGTGCCGGCGCCGATCTCCATCAGCTTGGCGTCACGCAGCAGCCGGCCGGTCGGGTTGTCGTTGATATAACCGTTGCCGCCGAGGATCTGGATTGCCTGCAGTGCCTGCTGGGTCGCCTGTTCGGAGGCATAGAGGCAGCAGGCGGCGGCATCCTGGCGCGTCACGGCGCC
The DNA here is from genome assembly GCF_000731315.1 of Neorhizobium galegae bv. orientalis str. HAMBI 540. Lineage (NCBI taxonomy): Bacteria > Pseudomonadati > Pseudomonadota > Alphaproteobacteria > Hyphomicrobiales > Rhizobiaceae > Neorhizobium > Neorhizobium galegae. The sequence goes on along the minus strand of NZ_HG938353.1, from coordinate 4,518,575 downwards.
GCGATCGCAGGCGGCGGCCACCGCATAGACATAGGCACGGGCGGAATTCATCGCCGTGTACATGTCGGCGACTTTGGCCTGGATCAGCTGGAACTCGCCGATCGATTGGCCGAACTGCTTTCGCTCGTGGACATAGGGCATCACCACATCGAGGCAGGCATGCATGATGCCGATGCCGATGGCCGAAAGCACGACGCGCTCGTAGTCGAGCCCCGACATCAGCACGCGCACGCCGCCACCCTCGGCGCCCATGACGTTTTCGGCCGGCACTTCGCAATCCTCGAATACCAGTTCGCAGGTGTTGGAGCCGCGCATGCCGAGCTTGTCGAGCTTTTGGGCGGTCGTGAACCCCCTGAACCCTTTTTCGACGAGGAAGGCGGTGATGCCTTTCGAGGCGGCGGTCGGATCGGTTTTGGCGTAGACCACCAGGACCTCTGCATCCGGGCCGTTGGTGATCCACATCTTGGTTCCGTTGAGCACATAGCGATCGCCGCGCTTTTCGGCGCGGAGCTTCATCGAGACCACGTCGGAACCGGCGCCTGGCTCGGACATGGCGAGCGCGCCGACATGCTCTCCCGAGCAGAGTTTCGGCAGGTAACGCGCCTTCTGATCGGCATTGCCATTGCGGTTGATCTGGTTGACGCAGAGGTTGGAATGAGCGCCGTAGCTGAGCGACGTGGAGGCCGAGGCGCGGGCAAGTTCCTCGACGGCGACCACATGAGCGAGATAACCGAGGCCCGTGCCGCCGAATTCCGGGTCGGCGGTGATGCCGAGCAGGCCGAGCGAACCCAGTTCAGGCCAGAGATCTCGGGCAAATTCGTTGCTGCGGTCGATTTCGTCGGCGCGAGGCTTGAGTTTTTCCTGCGCGAAACGGTGGACCGTCTCACGAACAGCGTCGACCTCCTCGCCGAGCGCAAAATTCATGCTTGCGTGGAACACCCTGCATCCTCCCGGTGTACCAAGTTCAGTATGTCAGAAAGTAGTGGGGCAGCGGCGGCAGGTCGTCAATGGCTGGACGAGGCTGCGACGCGACATCGCAAGATACGGTCTTCCGGTTGGCCCCCATTGAACGAAGATTGCCCTATTCGGGCAGATGATAGGGGTGAATGCCGGGAGCCCATTCGTTATTCGGCATGCGCGTGCCGGTATAGGTCACTCCGCTCGGCGACTTGCAGCGGTAGATCCGGGTCGGCATGACATCGCCATAGAGAATGTCGAAACCGCCACGGCTGCGATAGACGTTCTCGATATCGCTGGTGCAGTCATAGGCCTGTTTCTTCACGCGTTCTTCCTCGGGCACGACGCCGGGCAGGTTGCGGAAATAGGTCTGCGTATCCTTGGGGAAGGCCTGGGGCTCGGCTGCGAATACCTCAGCCGGAATCAGCGCGGCGACAAGCAGCGCCACGAGCATTACGGCCGGCAGTATCCATGCACCTTTGAGCATCAATCGACTCCTCATCCACGAAACCTGCGGACGATTCAAAGATATGGACGGCAGGAGGCCCGATCCATGGGCCGGGGACCACGTTTGCGTGATCATCGGCGGTTATCCAAACGGCGATAGCCGGTGGGCTGCTGGTAGAGCCATCCGATCCGCTGAACGGCCGCCTCGAAATTCTCGCGGGCGACGCTCATCGTGTGGCCATTGGCGTGGAGAAGCGTCTCGGCATTCTCCATGATGCCGACATGACCTTTCCATAGAACGAGGTCGCCGCGACGAAGTTCCCCGCGCGTGATCTCTTTGCCGATCGAGGCCTGCATATCCGAGTCGCGCGGGGCGGATTGGCCGGTCATCATCAGGGCGAGCTGCACGAGCGCCGAGCAATCAAGACCGAAACCGGAACGGCCACCCCAGAGATAGGGTGTCTCGATGAATTTTTCGGCGACGGCGACGTAGTCCTCATCCAAGGTTTCGGCGATGGGCAGGCAATGGCGGGCGATCACGGCCTCGCCGCTCGCGAGGACGAAATAACGGGTGCCGCGGGTTTCCGCCTCTCCGACAACGGTGACGCGGCTGCCTATCGACAGGGCGCCAACCGGCGGCTTGCGGAGCTCCGGCTCCGGATAAAGGAAGGTGCGGGGCACGGCGACGCGGTGGGTGGGTTCGTCCGGGTTTCCGAGCATCGCCTCTGGCAGGTAGCCGACATAGCCGTCCTGATCGGCCTGCACCCAGGCAAAACCCTCGGCGCGGTCGAAAACTCGGACGGTTTCGCCCCACAAAAGTTCGGTATCGATGCCGCGGGCAAGGTCCGGTGCCGGGCGCAGCTGGGCCACCGGCACGGCGATGCGTGCCGGCTCGCCGCGGACGAACTGGCCTGCCTCGACGCTGCCCTTCAGCGTCTCGTCTGCAAGGTCGGGGCGGAAGGCGTGCAGGCGTCTGTCGAGCAGCTTGGTCATTTCAAAATCCCTTCGGGCGCCTTATGCCAAACCCATCACTGGCGGCCTTCCCGAATGATCAGGTCGCCCAGCTTTTCCAGATAGAGCGCACCCGCCACCGTGCGCTTGATCACCACGTTGCGGCGGTCCCGCTCGTCGCGCTGGCGGTCCACCAGACCCATCTCGCCCATCGTGTCGAGCGCGCGGGTGATGACCGGCTTGGTGACGCCAAGCGTCGCCGCCAGCGCGCGCACCGTGTGCGGCGGCGGCACGAGGTAAATATGCAGCAGAATGGACATCTGGCGCAATGTCAGATCGCGGCCGTCGTGGCGCACCTGCTCCAGCGATACCCGGTGCCAGAGGCCCAGCGCTTCCGTGGCGGTCAGTTCAACCGGCATCACCACCTCGGTTCCAAATCCGGCCTCGGTTCACAATCCGACGAATTTTAGGCCGAAGTTCTTACCGGTTTGTTTCGGAGCCGGTTTATTTCGCCGCCATGTCGCGGATCGTGCGATAGAGCGCGCGGATCGCAAACGCCTCGCCGCCGACCGGTGCCTGCGGCTTTTCGGCCGCCACCCAGCCGTAGATGTCGAAATGCACCCAGCTCCTGGTGGCGGTGACGAAGCGCTTGAGGAAAAGCGCTGCCGTGATCGCACCGGCCATGCCGCCCGAGGGCGAATTGGTGATATCGGCGGCGCGGGAGCGGATGTCCTTGTCGTAGCCCATCCACAGCGGCAGGCGCCACATTGGATCGCCTTCAGCCCGGCCCGCGTCCATCAGCTTGCCGGCAAGCGCCTCGTCGTCGGTGAAATAGGGCGCAAGCTCAGTGCCGAGCGCGACGCGGGCAGCCCCCGTCAGCGTCGACATGTCGACCATCAGGTCCGGCGGGTTTTCGTCCGCATAGGCGAGCGCGTCGGCAAGGACCAGCCGGCCTTCGGCATCGGTATTGTCGATCTGCACGGTGATGCCCTTGCGGCTCCGATAGATATCGCCGGGGCGGAAGGCATTGCCGGAAATGGAGTTTTCGACCGCCGGCACCAGAACCTGCAGGTCGACCTTGAGACCGGCATCCATGATCATCAGGGCAAGGCCCATAACGTTGGCCGCGCCGCCCATGTCCTTTTTCATCAGCGCCATGTTGGCGGCACCCTTGATGTCGAGGCCGCCGGTATCAAAGCACACCCCCTTGCCGACCAGGGTGACGCGCGGATGGCCCTTCTCTCCCCAGCGCATTTCGAGCAGCCGTGGAGCTGAGACGCTGGCGCGCCCGACGGTATGGACGAGCGGGAAATTCTGGGCGAGCAGGACCTCGCCGACGATCGACGTGACGGTCGCGCCGTAATGTTCGCCAAGCGCCCGGAAGGCCGCTTCCAGCTCGATCGGCCCCATCTCGTTGGTCGGAATATTGATGAGATCACGCGCCAGGAAAACGCCGGCAAGCTGGCGCTCGACATCGGCGGCATCGGTCGTGACCGGGATTGCAAGCCGGACGTCCTCGGTTTTTCAGACTTGTAGCGGCTGAAACCGTAGGTGCCGAGGCCGTAGCCAAGAGCAAGATGCGCATCGCCAAGCGCCGAGGTCTCGACATGCCAGTCGCCGGCAGGCAAGAGCTTCGAGAGTTTTCCCGTAATGAACGGTGCCTCGGCGGGATCGCCGCCAAGGCCGAACAGGGCGCTGCCCACTTCATTGCCCGCGGGTACCAGAAGCAGCGCACCAGCTTCCGCCTTGAAGCCCGATGCCTTCGCCCAGGCGAGCGCCGCCGCATCGAGCTTTCCAGCCTCCAGGTCGGAGGGCGTCACGGCGTGGACCGGCCTTGACGTCGCCCCTTTTGCGCTGAAGGGAGAGGGACGTTCGATATATTGATAAGGAGTCATGGGCCGGCCTTCGGAAGCTGTTGGAATCGCTCGTCTTAACGATCTGTTAGGGTTAACAGTTTATTGCTGGAGTGGAAATGCGCTATCTGCCCGCTCCCTATTCGGAAGACGTGGCACCGGACCGAACGAGACCGCACCCCATGACCGCTTCCGCAGCCGTGACGCTTCGCAAGACCCGCCTCGCCCAGACCGCCGCCTTCGCCCTTCTCACCGCTCTTTCGGTCACCGGCTGTGCGACGAACCGGGACGTGGCGACGACGGGCTCGATCCCGAGGGCCTCGGCCGCCTCCATGGACGGCATGAATGCGGACGCGCTTGCAGGCACCGAGAAGTCGGTTGGCGAGAGTTATGCCCGTGATCCGAAGAACAAGGAAATCGGGCTGCGCTACGCGACAGTGCTCGGCATGACGGGTAAGAGCGCGCAGGCGCTTGCGGTGATGCAGCAGGTGGCGATTGCCCACCCGGCCGACCGCGACGTGCTGGCGGCCTATGGCAAGGCTCAGGCCGGTGCCGGCCAGCTCGAACAGGCACTCGCGACCATCAACCGCGCGCAGACCCCCGATCATCCGGACTGGCGGCTCTATTCCGCCGAAGGTGCCGTGCTCGACCAACTCGGACGCTCGGCGGAAGCCCGCCAGAAATACCGCATGGCGCTCGATACCCAGCCGAACGAGCCGAGCGTGATGTCCAATCTCGGAATGTCCTACGTGCTTTCCGGCGACCTGAAGACCGCGGAAACCTACATGCGCAATGCCGCCGGCCAGCCGGCCGCCGACAGCCGCGTCCGCCAGAACCTGGCGCTGGTGGTCGGCCTGCAGGGCCGCTTTTCGGAAGCAGAACAGATCGCCCGCCGCGAACTCTCGCAGCAGCAGGCCGATGCCAACGTCACCTATCTGCGCTCGATGCTATCCCAGCAGAACGCCTGGGCGAAGCTCTCCGACAAGGATGGCAAGGGCAAGCCCAACACGAACTGATCGGGCTTCTTCCGTCATTCCAACAAAAGCCGGCCTTGCGCCGGTTTTCTCGTTTTCGGCAATGGTCCTGTCGGAACGCCTTAGATAAGGCGCGAGATCACGGTGATGATTCCGCCGATCAGGACGAGGTTCACGCAAAGTCGTGTCAGCATCTTAATATCCTCCGAACATGTTTCGCTCGTGGACCGGCCGATCTGGAAGACCCGGCCGTCTCGAACTGATGGAGGGATATTGGACCGGTCCTGCTGAACGCCGTCTGAAACGGGAGTTCATATCATGTTCAACAATGGGCACGCGCGCCGGTGCCGGTCCAACGCCGAAGGCGCAGAAAACCGCGATTAGTGGAACTTGTCGGCGACCTGGATGCCGGCCGGACCAAGGATGACGGCGATCAGGACCGGCAGGAAGAACAGGATCATCGGCACGGTGAGCTTCGGCGGCAGGGCAGCCGCCTTCTTTTCCGCCTCGTTCATCCGCTCGTCGCGGCCTTCCTGGGCAAGTACGCGCAGCGCCGAGGCGATCGGCGTACCGTAGCGTTCCGCCTGGATCAGCGCCTGGGTAACGGCCCTGACGATATCGAGCTGGGTGCGGATGCCGAGATTTTCGAGCGCCGTGCGGCGGTCCTGCAGGAAGGAGAGCTCAGCCGTCGTCAACACCATTTCCTCGGCCAGGGGCGGCGACGCCTGCGCCATCTCCTCGGCCACGCGGCGCATCGCCGCTTCCATGGAAATCCCCGATTCCACGCAGATCAACATCAGGTCGAGCGCGTCGGGCCAGGCCCGCTTGATGGAATGCTGGCGTTTCTTCACCCGGTTGGAAATGTAGATATTCGGTGCATAGAAGCCGATATAGGCGATGACGATCGCCGCCAGCATGCGGATCGGGAACGGCCGGGTAGCGAGGTTGCCGAGCACGAAAATCCACACGATAGCGGCCGCAAGGAAAACGAAGGGCAGCAGGAAACGGGCCAGCAGGAACATGTTGAGGGCGTTCTGCGACCTCAGACCGGCGGCACGAAGCCTGTTGACAGTGTTGTCGTCCACCAGCGCCTTGCGCAGATTGAAGCGCTCGACGATCTGCCGGACCGACTGATTGTTCTGCGCACGCAGCGACGTCTTCGACTGTTCGGAATTCATGCGGGCGCGTTCGCGGGCGCGGATCTGTTCGCGCTCGGTGGAGACGGCCTTCATGCGCTTGTCGAGATCTCCTTTTTCGAGGAAAGGGCTCGCCAGCGTGTAGAGGGTCGCGAAAACCGCCACGGCCACCAGAATGGCGAGCAACGTGATCGGATCGGTAAGCGTCGTTGCCAGTCCCATCGCACCGTCCCCTCAGATATCGAAGTTGATCATGTTGCGCATGACGAAAATGCCGATCGACATCCAGACGCCGGAAGCCAAAAGGATCAGGTGCCCGCGCGGATCGGTGAAGATGATCGAGATGTACTGAGGCGAGGTGAGATAGACGAGCAGCGATACGATGAAGGGCAAAGCGCCGATGATCACCGCCGAAGCCTTGGCTTCCATCGACAACGCCTGCACCTTGGCCTTCATCTTCTTGCGCTCGCGCAGCACCTTGGAAAGGTTGCCGATCGCTTCAGAAAGATTGCCGCCGGCCTGGCCCTGAATGGTGATGACGATCGCAAAGAAATTCACCTCCGGCAGCGGCATGGTCAACATCATGCGGGTGCAGGCTTCGGGAATGCTCAAGCCCACCTGCTGGGATTCGATGACGCGGCGGAATTCCGTCTTCACCGGCTCCTGGCCGTCGGATGCGATCAGTCGCATTGAATCGTTGAGCGGCAGGCCGGACTTGATTGATCGCACCATGACGTCGAGCGCATTCGGAAATTCCTCCAGGAACTTCTTCTGGCGACGCTTGACCAGGAAACCGACGATCCAGCGCGGCAAGCCGAGCGCGCTGACGAAGGCGGCACCAACGGCGGCGAGCAAGGGCAGGCCGGCGATCAGGGTGACGAGGAAGACGAAGACGCCGAAAAGAACACTGAACATATAGAAGCGGCCCATCGTCAGGGACAGGCCGGTCTGGGCGAGCTTGGATTTCAAGCTGCCGTCGCCCATCTTCCTGTTCTTCTCTTCCTGCTTCTTCTCCAGGTCCTTGATCGAATCCTGCATGGACTTGCGGCGCTTGGAAAGCTCCTGCACCCGGTCTCGCGCGTCCTTGACCTTGTTGAGATCGGTTTCCGCCGACTTCACCCGGTTGAGCCGGCTGTCTGCCTTCTTTTCCACTTCCATGCGGGAGAACAACAGCCCGTAACAAACCGCCGCCGCGGCGACCGCCACGAGGGCGATGATCGCCACGACATTGATATCCAACCCGAACATGGAATTCTGCTCCTTAGTCCTTGGTTTTTTCCATCGCGTCGAGCGCGGCGGAAAGACGCTTTTCCTCGTTGTAATAACGAGCGCGGTCCCAGAAATGCGGCTTCATGATGCCGGTTGCCATATGCTTGCCAATCAGGCGGCCATTGGCGTCCTCGCCATCGATCTCGTAGCGCATCAGGTCCTGGGTGATAATTACGTCGCCTTCCATGCCCATCACCTCGGTGATCTGGGTGATACGGCGCGAACCGTCGCGCAAGCGGGCCGCCTGAATGATGACGTCGATCGAACCGCTGATGATCTCGCGCACGGTCTTGGCCGGCAGCGAATAACCGCCCATGGCAATCATCGATTCCATTCGGCTCAGGCATTCGCGCGGCGTGTTGGCGTGGATCGTACCCATCGAGCCGTCGTGGCCAGTGTTCATCGCCTGCAGCAGGTCGAATACTTCCGGTCCGCGCACTTCGCCGACGATGATGCGTTCGGGGCGCATGCGCAGGCAATTCTTGACGAGATCGCGCATAGTGATCTCGCCCTCGCCCTCGATGTTCGGCGGACGGGTTTCGAGACGGACCACATGCGGCTGCTGAAGCTGCAGCTCGGCGGTATCCTCGCAGGTGATGACCCGCTCTTCCCTGTCGATATAGTTGGTCAGGCAGTTCAGCAGCGTCGTCTTGCCGGAACCGGTGCCGCCGGAGATGACGATATTGCAGCGGACCCGGCCGATGATCTGCAGAAGGACGGCGCCTTCCGGGGTGATTGCACCGAACTTGACGAGCTGGTCGAGGGTCAGCTTGTCCTTCTTGAACTTACGAATGGTGAGTGCCGGCCCGTCGATGGCGAGCGGCGGCGCGATGACGTTGACGCGGGATCCGTCCGGCAGGCGCGCGTCGCAGATCGGCGAGGATTCGTCGACGCGGCGGCCGACCTGGCTGACGATGCGCTGGCAGATCGACAAGAGTTGGGAATTGTCGCGGAAGCGGATGTCGGATTCGATCGTCTTGCCGGCGACTTCGATGAAGGTCTGCCCGGCACCGTTGACCATGATGTCGGAGATGTCGTCGCGGGCAAGCAACGGCTCCAGCGGGCCATAACCCAGAACGTCGTTACAGATGTCCTCGAGCAGTTCCTCCTGCTCGGAGATCGACATCGCGAAGTTCTTGATGGTGATGATATCGTTGACGATATCACGGATTTCCTCGCGCGCGCTTTCGGCGTCGAGCTTGGCGAGCTGGGAAAGATCGATCGTATCGATCAAGGCCGAGAAGACCTGGCTCTTGGTATCGTAATAGAGTTCCGTGCGCGCAGGGCGCTTTCGGGCTGTCGATTGCGGCGCGAGCGGCGGCGGCGAAGAGATCTGCTGCCGCTGGGTCACGGGATCGCGCATCGGCTCGGCAAGGATTTCCGGAGCGGCGGACCGCGCCACGGCGGGCGCTGGCGCAGCCGGCGGCGGCGCGACGCTGCCGCTCTTCCCAAATCCCTCGTTTCCGCGTTTTCCAAACATACCGGTTTCCTGGTGTTATGCCTTCTTGCGCCCGAGCATGCCGAGCATCTTGCCAAGCCCACCCTTCTTCACCTTCTTCATGGCGACCCGACCCGTGACGATGTGGGCGATCTGCGAGAAGGTTTCGGCAGCTGGCGATTTCGCGTCGATTTCGGAAATCATGCGGCCGCTATTGGCGGCATTGCCGAACAGCTGCACGTCGAACGGCAGGATGGCGATCGGCTCCATCTCCAGCGGCTCGATGAAATCGTTCGGAGCGATCTCCGGACGCTTCGGCATGCCGACCTGGTTGAGGATCAGATGCGGCGCACGGTCGTTCGGCCGAAGCTTCTTCAAGGCATCGATCATATTCTTCGTGTTGCGCAGGTTGGCGAGATCCGGCACCGCGCAGATCACCACCTCGTCGACCTCCGACAGAACCGCCCGCGTCCATTCCGTCCAGCCATGCGGAACGTCGAGAACGGCCATCGGTGCGCTGCGCTGCAGGAGCTCGATGATCGGCGTGAACGCGTTGCGATCGAAATCATAGGCGCGATCGAGCAGCGAGGGAGCCGCCAGCAGCGAGAGATGCTCGGAGCACTTGGTCAGAAGGCGATCGAGGAAGACCTCGTCCAGGCGTTCCGGCGCAAAGACCGCTTCAGCGATGCCCTGGGCCGGATCCTGGTCGAAATCGATATTGGCCGTGCCGAAGGGAAGATCGAGGTCGGCAAGGATGGTCTCGGTCGAGAACAGGTTCGAAATACCGAAAGCACAGTTGTGCGCGATGGTCGAGGCACCGACGCCGCCCTTGGCACCAATGAAGGCGATCGATTTGCCGAGCGGCTCGGCTTCGGGATCCACGAAAATCGCCGAGATCGAAGCCAGCATGTCGGGCATCTGCACCGGGCCGACGAGATATTCCGAGATGCCGTTGCGGATCAGCTCGCGATAGAGCGAAATGTCGTTGTAACGGCCGACGACGATGACCCGGGTCGAGGGGTCGCACACTTCCGCAAGCGGCGTGAGCTCATGCAGCAGGTTCTTCGGCTCGGCGTCGGTTTCCAGAATGATGAGGTTCGGGGTCGGCGTGGACGAAAACATGTTGGCGGCGGCACTGGTGCCACCGATGGTCACGCGCAGGTTGACCTTGGCCATGCGGCGATCACGGGCCATGCGGTCCATCGTGCGCTGCATCGCCTCGCTTTCGCAGAAGGAATGGATGGAGATGCGCGGCAGCGGGCGCAGCGCATCGAAATCGCCGGGACGATCGGCGTCCTCGGCAAACCCTTCACCCTGACCGGGAGTGCGGATTTCGTAGTTGATCGCGCTCATTGTTTTCTCCGGTTCCCTGGCTTACGGCGTCGTTGTGCCACTGGATTCCCCGCGATAATCGCTGATGACCTTGGCGCGCTGCGCTGCGTCGATCGGCGTGATGGCGCGCGGGGCGATGAGGTCCGTGGGATTGGCGACCTGGGCTGCAAGATTGTTCTGGCTGGCGCAGCCGAAATTGTACCAGTTCTTGTTGCCGAACGTGTTGTCCGACAGATCCGCCGGCCACTCGCCGCACTGGCCGGTCATCGCCTTGGTCGTCACGTAGGAAAGCCGGATCGGCGCTGCGTCGCCATTCGGCGAGGCTGCGTAGCTGCTCATCAGTATCCGCTGCGGCTTGATGCCGGAACGCGTGAGTTCACGGCGGATATCGCCCGCCAGATGTTGCGCGGCACCGGAATTATAGGAGCCGTACGGCACCTGGATCTGCATTACGCCGGCAGGCGACGCCATGAAGTTCTGTGCAAATCCCTTGACCGTATCGCGCATCCCGGTCGTCAGGCGGACATCGCCCGAGGCGATCGGAATATCGAGGGTCGACTGACCTTCCGCCAGGACGATCGGATGGCGGGTGCGATAGTCGTCGGGGATGGCGCCGGTGGTGAGCTGGCTGTTGCCGCAGGCCGACAGGAGCATGCCGGATGCCGCGAGCGCGAAGGCTGCGGCAATCTGGCGGCGACGGGACCTGGTTGTAACCTTGGTCATGGCATCCTGTCCTTCGGCGGAGATTTTCTGCGTTTCAATGTCCATGACCGCTCACTTGTAGATAAAGCCGACGGCGCCGTGATATTGGCCCGTCGCGACGGGCTCCTTGCGGCCGTAGATCTTGTTGACGCGGTTCAGGAAGAAGGTCGCTGCATCGTTTTCCGGATTGAAATTGTCGTCCGGCCGGGCGATCTCGCTGCGCGCAACGGGACGGACCAGATACGGCGTCGCGATGATCACGAGTTCGGTTTCGTTGCGGACGAAATCCTTGCTGCGGAAGAGCGTGCCGAACACCGGCACTTTGGAAATGCCCGGCAGGCCGGACATCGCCTGTCGGACGTTGTCCTGCACCAGGCCGGCGATCACAATGGAGCCGCCGGAGGGCAATTCGACGGTGGTCGAAGCCTCGCGCTTGCGGATCGACATGTAGGTATTGCCGGGGATCCGCAGCGAGGCACCATTACCCGTCGCGGCAGAACCTTCGTAGGTTGGCTCCGACACATTGGTTTCGATCACCAGGCTGATGCGCCCGGGCGACAGAACGACGGGCTTGAAGTTCAGCTCGATGCCATAGTCGACCGTGTTGACCGTCTGCGTGACGGTCCCCTTTTGGCCATCGACCTCCTGCTGGGCAGGCAGGCGGAATTCGCCGCCGACGTAGAACTTTGCCTGCTGGCCCGAAATGGCGGTCAGGCTGGGTTCGGCAAGCGTGCGCATGACGCCGGCCTGCTCCATGGCGTTCATGTAAGTCGAAAGAGCGACATTGCCGATGTTCCCGGACAGGACGCCTTGAGCAGCCAAGCCGACGGCATTTCCCAGATTGGCGGGATTGGCAAAGGAAATCGAGCCCTTGGGACCGGCCACCGAGCCATTGAAACCAAGCTGCTTCAACACCTGCCGGCTGACTTCCGCAACCGTCACCTTCAGCGTGACCTGGTCTTCACCCTCGATCGTCAGGAGGTTGACGATCTGAGATTTCTGTCGGTTTTCGGCGAAGATGTCCGCATCGCCGTTATTGCCCTGAGCCGTGATGTTTCGGGTGGTCGCCTCGCCGCCCTTGAGGAAGGCGGTGGTGAGCTTTTCCGCCTGCGCCGAGTCCTGCGGCGTGCGCACGCTTCCTGACAGCACGATGTTGTCCGAGATGATCTCGACCTTGATGTTCGATTCCGGCAGGAACCGGCGAAGGTTCTGCTCGAGGCCAGAAATGTCACGTTCGATTGCCACGTCCAGGCTGACGATTTCCTCGCCGTTGGGCCCGAAGACGAAGATGTTGGTCTGGCCAACGGTCTTGCCGAACAGATAGATGCGGCGGGAGGTGCGCGTCACCGCGTCAGCCATGCTCGGGTCGGCGACCAGAATATCGTGAGCGTCGGAAGGCAGGTCGACGACCAGGGCCTTGTTGAGGCCGAGCTGCAGTCGTTTGCGGATGCCCGGACCACCTTCGTTGATGCGGACGACGCTATTTTCGGCCGCCAAAGCTTGTGCCGGCTCAAAGCTGAACGGGGCGATATTCAAAGAAATACCGGAAAAGGCTAGGCAAAAAGCCAAGCCTGCCGCTGCCGAGCTACGAATCTTGTGTTTCAGACTGTTCACTTGAGCGCTCCGTTCATTTCGCCTGCACCGCCGTCGCCGTGCTCTTGACGATCGCGCCCGATTTGATGACCTGGATATCCGCCTTGCCATCGCCCCCGTGCAGCAAATAGTCAGGGGCGACCGTGTCGGCCTCCTGCGAATCCGCGACAGAGCGCAACGCGAGCGTCAACCGCTGGGCCATCTGCTGGGCGACGGCGATGACCTTTGCCTGATCCGGCGTCAGTTCCAGCGTCGCCGTCGTGCCGACCACCGATTTCTTGCCGTCTTCGCTTTCCTGGACCTGCTGGTCGATCGCGAGGACGCGGACGTTGCTGAGGATGGTTTCGGTAATGTAGTTGCCGCTGTCCTTGTTCTCGCGCACCATGATGATGTCGACGCGGTCATTCGGCAGCACGAAGCCGCCGGCGCCTGTCGCAACAGAGATCTCGGTAGCGACTGCCCGTTTTCCTGACGGAAGCAACGAGGACATGATTCGGCTGGATGAATCGGCAATCTTCTCGGCGCGCATCGGCTCGCCCTTGAACATCGGCATGCGAACCACGACGCCCTGAAGCTCGGCCATCGCGTTCGGCCGTGTAGAATCGGTGATGAAGCCGTCGACGACGCCGCTTGAGGGCCAGGACGCCCACTGCATCGACTTATCGTTCAGCCGGCTGCCGATGGGCAGGTTCTCAGCCGAGACGAGCACCTTGACCGTCGGCTCCTTCTGGATGACCGTTTCCACCAGTTCGGGTGCCTTGGTGCCGGAAAGGCGCATGGCGAGCATGCCGGCGAGACCCGCCGCCACCACGGCAACCGCGAGAATAATGATACGGGTGGGCTTCATGGCCATTCCTTGAGGGAACACTAATTCCCCCGGAGAATGGTCTCCAATGGTGTAATTATAGTTAATGAGACGCTTACAATTCTGGTTAACGCGATCTTTCCATCGCGGAAACCTTTATTGAAACGCCTTCACGGCCAGGAGATGGATCGGCGCAAGCTCGAGGGTCAGGAAGCCGGCGATCGCGATGGCGATACCGTAAGGAATCTTCTTGGCGTTGACGAGGGATGAGGGGAGCGGGATGCCCATGGCCATGACCGACTCCGCCTGCGAGCGCAGGAGCAGGAAAGCAAGCGTCACCGCGCCGCCGACATAACCGACGGTGACGAGGAAAACCAGAAGCGAATGATTGAAGCCGAACCAGACGGCGGTCGCGGTCAGGAGCTTCGCATCGCCGCCACCCATGACATTGAAGGCAAACAGCGCGAAACACGCGCCGAACACGGCAAGGCCGGCGACCAGATTCATGCCGATTTCCGGCCAGGACAGCCCCGCGAGCGGGGCTAGGACCAGAAAAGACACCAGAATAACCGCTGATACCCGGTTCGGGATCGTCATGCTGACGAGATCGAAGATGGCCGCAAGCGCCAGGCAAAGCGGCAGGATTGTAAGAATGGCCAGAGTGATCACGATCATTGCTGAATCCGCCGCCATCAGTCAGGATTTGCACGGCCAGAATGCGCGATCCGCAATCCCTGCTGAACTACGAAATAAGCGAAGCCGCCCCGATTGTGATCGAGCCGGCTTCTGGAATTTGTCACGTCTGCAATCAGCAAGCGGTGGTGCCGGTGCCGCAGTTAAGCTTCTTCGAGATGTTGGTGAACTGGGTGTTCAGCGAGGTGCCGAGGGTGGTCGCACCAGCGATCAGAGCAACGGAGATGAGTGCTGCGATAAGACCATACTCGATGGCGGTCGCACCAGACTCATCTTTCATAAAACGGGCGAAAATCTTGGTCATGGAACTCTCCTACTCCACATTTGTTGTTCAGCACGTCCCGACAACTGTTTCCGTTGTTCGGATGACTGCAATCTACAGACGGACGATTGCCATCGACTTAAGGAACATCATTACCAACCCGTTAATGGAGGATTGCCGGTTGCGTGGTAAACGAAGGGGAAAGAAAAAAGATCGCATTCGACCATACGTTCACTCCCGCTCATAATTGACTAATGTACATTTTTTTACAGAGCTTTAATTTATATGCTGGAAGGCTGATACTCGTTCCATGGGCGGTGATCTCCGCCATTCCGCAATGGTTAAGATGAGATCAAACCCGGCCGCCTGTGCCGCTTAACCTTTCATTCACCAATCACATCCATCCTTGGCCGATAACAACCGCACCCTAAAGGCTGCCCTCAATGCTGTTCCGTAGCGTCATGGTCCGACTCCTCGCCATTTGCGGTGGCGTCTTCGCTGGCGCAGGACATGTTGCCGCGCAGGATCAGGGGGATCTTCTGCGCGTATTCATGAATCACGCGCGCGTGCTGAAACTCGACCGCCCGGTCAGCAAGGTCATCGTCGGCAATTCCAACGTCGCCGATGCCACCGTTGCGGATTCCACCACGATCGTTCTCACCGGCCGCAGTTTCGGCACGACCAACCTGGTGCTGCTTGACGCGCAGGGCAATGCGATTGCCGATGAACGCATCCTCGTTTCCATCGACGAAGGCAACACGGTGCGCGTCTTCCGGCAAACGGAACGTTCCATCCTCTCCTGCACACCCAATTGCGAGCAGCACGCCGAGTTCAAGAACACCGCTTCGCCCTGATCGGGGACAGGTGGTTAAACTGCAGACGATTGCTGCAACGGAATCTCAATAATCGAACCCTAGGATCGGCGTGCTCAAACCGGGCTGTCGGGCGGGAACCATGTGCCAGGATCATGACGATACCAAAAGCGGTGCGCCCGTACCTGTAAAGGGTAGGCGCGGTGCATGGCGGCGGATCATCCGCTCGAAAGACGGAGCAGCGGCGATCGAATTCGCACTGCTCGCCATTCCGTATTTCCTGATCGTCTTTGCGATCGTCGAAACCTTCATCGCCTATACGGGCGAACAGCTTGTCGCCAATGCCGTCGACACGATGGCGCGTAAGCTCAGGACCGGCAATATTACCTATGGGCTCAATCGTGGCACAGACAAGAATCAAACGGAATTCCGCCGCGCTTTCTGCGCCGAAATATCGATCCTGATCACCTGCAGCGACGCAGAAATTACGACGCCGGACAAACTTCTGCTCGACGTCCGCTCGTTCGCGAGCTTCGCATTGATACCGAAGACAATCCCGCGTTCCGGCGGCGATTTCGGCGAGCTCGATACATCTTCCTTCGCCTATGCGCCGGGGCCCGCCAAAAGCATCAACATGCTGCGTGCTTATTACCGCTGGGATGTCGTCACCGATCTGATCCGGCCTTACATCACCAATGTCCGGCCTGCGAACGGCGGACGGCCGAGCTATTTCCTGATCGTCGAGACATCCGCCTTCCGAGCCGAGGACTATCCGTGATGGAAGAGCAAAAGCCGCAGCCACAGTTGCGACATCCGGGCCTGTTGACCCGCCTCAGGCAGTTCATGACCGACAGGCGCGGCGTTGGCGCAGTCGAGTTCGCGCTGATCGCGCCGCTGCTTCTCAGCCTCTACATCACGTCCTTCGAGATCACCATCGGCCTCAGCGTTTCCAAGCGGGTGACGCGCAGCGCCAGCACGATCGCCGATCTCGTGACCCGGGAAACGAGTGTCGACAAGACGATGCTCACGACGATGAAAGACGTCACCGCCAGTCTCTTCGCCCCCTATACGCCCAACACGCTCAGCATCAAGATCACGGGAGTGACGCTCGACGCCAATGGCAACCCGACCGTTGCCTGGTCGTGGAACCAGGATAACGGCAGGCCCTATGTAGCCGGCTCTGCGGTCCCGGTGCCGCCCGATATGCACATAGCCAATTCCTTCCTCGTCCGCGCGGAGGTCTCGGTCCACCATGAACTGTTGATGTTCATGCCCGGCCTTTTGCCAAGCGAGGTTCAGAACATCACCATCGCGCGGGAGTATTTCTACCGCCAGCGCCTTGGGAACAACGTCGCCTGCACCAATTGCTGACGCGCATCGGACGTCATGCCCTTTGCTAATACATCCGCACGGCTATATGAATCCCGATTCGAGCCGGCGGCCACACCGCCGGCCGGGCGATATTCAAACTTCCGGGTGACCGATGGCGCGTGCGTTCCTGTTCGTTCTTGATTCCTTCGGCGTGGGCGGCGCCCCCGATGCGGACGAGTATGGCGATCTCGGCTCCAATACGCTCGGGCATATCGCGCAGTTCTGCGCCGCCGGCGTCGGCGACCGCGCGGGTCTGAGGGAAGGCCCGCTGCATCTGCCGAACATGTCGTCGCTCGGTCTTCTGGAAGTCGCAAAGCTCGCCAGCGGCGACTATCCCGTCGGCATGCCGATGCCAGAGCGGATCTTTGGCCTGCACGGCGCAGCCAACGAAATTTCCCGCGGCAAGGATACGCCGTCCGGCCATTGGGAAATCGCCGGCACACCCGTGATGTTCGATTGGGGTTATTTCCCGACCGAAGGCGAGGCCTTCTCTCCCGAACTGGTGGACGCCGTCTGCCGTGAAGGCGATATTTCGGGCGTTCTCGGCAATTGCCACGCATCCGGCACCGAAATCATCGCCCGGCTTGGGGAAGAGCATATCCGCACCGGAAAGCCTATCTGCTACACATCAACCGACTCCGTCTTCCAGATTGCCGCCCACGAAACCCATTTCGGCCTCGACCGGCTGCTCAAGCTCTGCGAAACCGTGCGGGTGCTGCTCGATCCGATGAATATCGGCCGGGTGATCGCCCGGCCTTTTGTCGGCGAAACGGCGACCACGTTCCAGCGCACCGGCAACCGCCGCGACTTCTCCGTGCCGCCGCCGGAGCCGACATTGCTCGACCGACTGATCCGGGGCGGCCGGTCGGTACATGCCATCGGCAAGATCGGCGACATCTTCGCACACCAGGGCGTTTCGCGCGTCATCAAGGCGGACGGCAATGCGGCGCTGATGGAGGCGACGCTTGCCGCGATGGACGAGGCGACCGTCGGCGATCTGGTCTTCACCAATTTCGTCGATTTCGACATGCTCTACGGCCATCGTCGTGATGTGCCGGGTTATGCCGCGGCGCTCGAAGCCTTCGACCGCGCCCTGCCGGACGTCCACCGGCGGCTGAAGCCCGGCGATCTCGTCATTCTCACCGCCGATCATGGCTGCGACCCGACCTGGCGCGGTACCGACCATACCCGTGAGCGGGTGCCGGTCATGGCGTTCGGACCAGGCATCCGCTCCCGCTCGATCGGGATCAGGTCAACCTACTCGGACATTGCCGAAACAATCGCCGCGCATCTCTCGATCCCGCTTGGGCCCAACGGATGGAGCTTTCTTTGACCAGACACCTCCTCAAGGCCGAGATCCACTGCCATATCGAGGGCGCCACGCCGCCGGCACTGGCAGCAACCCAGGCCAGGAAATATGGCGTCGATGCCAGCAAGGTGCTGCGCGACGGCGCTTATGTCTGGTCGGATTTCTCCGAATTCCTCGTCTGCTACGATGCTGTCGCCGCGCTCTTCAAAACGGCCGACGACTATGCGCTGCTGACGGAGACCTATCTTCTGGAACTTGCCGCCGCCAACACGATCTATAGCGAGATCATCGTCTCGCCCGATCACGGAGACCGGATCGGGCTCGGAGCGGACGCCTATCTCGCCGGCATCTGCGACGGCATCCATGCAGCTCGCGAAAAGACCGGCATCGAGGCGCGGATCATCGTCACGGGCGAGCGGCATTTCGGCCCGGACCGGGTGATCTCGGCCGCAGAATATGCAGCGCGTGCGAAAAACCCGCTGGTGACCGGCTTCAACATGGCCGGCGAGGAACGCATGGGCCGCGTCGCCGACTATGCCCGCGCCTTCGATATCGCCCGCGATGCCGGCCTTGGCCTGACCATCCATGCCGGCGAGGTCTGCGGTGCCTTCAGCGTCGCCGATGCGCTCGATCTGGTAAAGCCCTCGCGGATTGGCCATGGCGTTCGGGCGATCGAAGATCCGGCGCTGGTGGAACGGCTTGCCGAGCTCGGCACCGTGCTGGAAGTCTGCCCGGGCTCGAACATCGCACTGAAGGTGTTTCCGGACTTCGACAGCCACCCGCTGAAGCGCCTCAAGGCCGCCGGGGTGCGGGTCTGCATCAATTCCGACGACCCGCCGTTCTTCCACACCTCGCTCGCCCGCGAATACGAGATCGCGTCGGGGGTGATGGGGATCTCGGATGGCGAGATCGATGAGATGACGCGCACGGCGATCGAGGCTGCCTTCGTTGACGAAGCGACAAGGGCAAAGCTCATCGCCCGGTTCGACGCCCAGAGCGGGTCAGAGGCTGGGGATGAGGCGGCCATACGCGCCTGATGGGTTGCGGAACCGGCCTTTTTCCTGAAAGAAGAGACAGGCAAACAACAAGGGGAAGCTCATGGACGGCGTCACTGTCATCGATCATCCGCTGGTGCAGCACAAGCTGACGATCATGCGCAAGAAGGAAACCTCGACGGCGGGCTTCCGACGGCTGCTCCGGGAAATCTCGATGCTACTCTGCTACGAGGTAACCCGCGACCTCGAACTGACCATGGAAACGATCGAGACCCCGCTCGTCGAAATGCAGGCGCCGATCGTCGAAGGCAAGAAGCTGGTTTTTGCCTCGATCCTGCGCGCCGGCAACGGGCTTCTCGAAGGCATGCTTGAACTGGTGCCTTCGGCCCGCGTCGCGCATATCGGCGTCTACCGCGACCACGAGACGCTGCAGCCCGTCGAATATTACTTCAAGGCACCGGAAGACATTGCCGAGCGGCTGATCATCGTCGTCGATCCGATGCTGGCGACCGGCAATTCCTCGATCGCCGCCGTGGACAAGCTCAAGGAACGCGGCGCGCACAATATCCGCTTCCTTTGCCTGCTTGCAGCCCCCGAGGGCATCGCCAACTTCCGCGCGGCGCACCCGGACGTCAAGATCTACACGGCCTCGATCGACAGCCATCTCAATGAGAAGGGCTATATCGTGCCCGGCCTCGGTGACGCCGGCGACCGGATGTACGGCACCAAGTAAGTAATTTAGAATTCGCTTACCAAGCTTTTAAATGAACGGCCTGCGGAGATTTCGCGGGCCGTTTTCTTATGAATTGTCGGTTATGCAGGAAGCGGATATCCGGTTCATGCCGAGAGGGTTGTTCATGCTTCTGCGTACCGTCATTTTTGCAGCCGTTACGGCGCTGCTGGCGACACAGATCCCAGCGCTGATCCAGCGTGCCGATCATTCGCCGGAAGCAATGGCTGCGGTCGGAGCGCCGGCAAAGGCCACGCCTGTTTCGGTGACATCCGGCAGCGTGACCCTGGAAGCCGATGGCCGCGGACATTTCAACGGCACGTTCCGGATGAACGGCAAATCCGTCGACGGCCTCGTTGACACCGGTGCGTCGCTGGTGGCGATCAACGAAAGCACGGCGCGCAAGCTGGGCTATAGCGCAAACGGCCTGGATTTCCGCTACACGGTCAACACCGCCAATGGCGGAACCGAGGCGGCGCATGTGGTCCTCGACCGCATCGAAATCGGCGGCGTGCGCGTCAAGGACGTCGACACCTTCGTGCTGCGCGACAAGGCGCTTGCCGGCACGCTGATCGGCATGAGCTTTCTGAAAAAACTGAAATCCTTCCAGGTGGAAGGCGGCAACCTGAAGCTGATCCAGTGATCAGCCGATACGTTTCAAGATGACCGGCGCGGCGGCGACCGGAGCGTCTGAGATCGTATAGAAGCGGGCAATATCCTCGGCGATCCGCTCGGCATCCTCTTTTGTCCTGGCATGCACCATGGCGATCGGCTCGCCTTCCGAGACTTGGCGACCGAGCGGCAGCAATTCGCTGATGCCGACGCGATGGTCGATCGGATCCGCGGCCCGCTTGCGGCCTCCACCGAGTTCGACGACGGCCAGGCCGATGGCCCGGGTCTCGCAGGCGGCGAGATACCCATCGCGCGGCGCCGGTACGCGCAACCGCACCGGCGCGCGTTCAAGATAAGAATCGGGACGCTCGCAGAAATCCGCCGGACCGCCAAGTGCATGGACCATGCGGGCGAACCGCTCCATCGCTTCGCCGGAGCTCAGAGCCAGCCGGGCATTCTCCTCGGCCTCAGCCAGATTGCTGGCCACGCCTGCCTGGACCAGCATTTCCGCGGCCTCAGCCAAAGCGACGGCTTCGAGCCGCGTACCGGCCTTCAGGCCAGCCAAGAAATCGAGACAGTTGACGATTTCGAGCGCATTGCCCGCCGCGTCTGCCAGCGGCTGGTTCATATCGGTCAGAAGTGCTGCCGTCTTGACGCCCGCCCCATTCGCCACTTCGACCAGCGAGCGGGCCAACGCTTCTGCTTCCTCCGGGCTTTCCATGAAGGCGCCGTTGCCGACCTTGACGTCGAGCACGAGGCTGCCGAGACCGGCCGCGAGTTTCTTGGAAAGGATGGAGGCTGTAATCAGCGGCACGGATTCGACAGTGGCCGTCACGTCGCGGATACCGTAGAGCCGGCGGTCGGCGGGCGCGAGGTCGCTCGTCTGCCCGATAATGGCACAACCGACCTCGCGGACGACCTTGCGGAACAAAACCTCGTCCGGCATCACGTTGTAGCCTGGAATCGACTGCAGCTTGTCGAGCGTGCCGCCGGTGTGACCAAGGCCACGGCCGGAAATCATCGGGACCGCAAGGCCGCAGGCCGCCACGATCGGCGCGAGCATCAGCGAGACATTGTCGCCGACGCCGCCGGTCGAGTGCTTGTCCGCCACCGGCCGGTCAAGAGCGTCCCAGTTCAGGACAGTCCCGGAATCACGCATGGCGAGCGTCAGCGCCACCGTCTCATCGCGGGACATGCCCCGAAAGAAGACAGCCATGGCAAAGGCAGCCGCCTGGCCTTCGGAGATCTCCTCTTTTGTCAGGGCAGCAATGAAGGCTGCTATCTCATCGCCGGTGAGAACCTTTCCGTCGCGTTTGCGGCGGATGATTTCCTGCGGGATCATCGTGTCAGTAGCCGCTCGACGCGCGGACGGTGGTGCTGCCGCTCAGCACGCCGAGAATATCATCGAGCAGGCTCGATGCGCCGAAACGGAAGGTGGAGGGCATGATCCAGTTGGGGGCCATGATCGTTTCGGCAAGCCGGAAGTAGAGATCGGCGTCCGCAACCGTCGAGATCCCGCCGGCAGGCTTGAAGCCGACGCGCTTCTTCGAATCCCTGATCGCCTGCAGCATGATGTCCGCTGCTTCGAGCGTCGCGTTGACGGCGACCTTGCCGGTCGACGTCTTGATGAAATCGGCGCCGGCAGCGATCGCCAGTTCGGAGGCGCGGCGGATCAGAACGCTATCCTTCAGTTCGCCCGTCTCGAGGATCACCTTCAGGCAGGCGTTCGGGCAGGCGGCGCGTACGGCCTCGACTATTTCGGTCACCGCCGCCTCATCGCCGGCGAGTAGCTTGCGATAGGGAATGACCATGTCGATCTCGTCGGCACCGTCTTCGATCGCTTTGCGCGTCTCCCCGACGACGGTCGCGACATCCAGGTCGCCGGAAGGGAAATTCACGACAGTGGCGATGCGGACCGGATGTTCGGCCCCCAAGATCTGGCGCGCATGAGCGACGAAACGTGGCCAGATGCAGATCGCAGCCGTGTTGCCATAAGGCGTCTGGGCGCGCTGGCACAGTTTCTCGATCGCAGCGTAATCGCAATCGTCGCGCAGGTTCGTCAGGTCGAGAAGCGAGAGCGCAAAGGCTGCTGCCTCACGCGGGCTCAGGAGTTCCATGTCGAGTGCCTCCCCGGCTTGCTTACTGCGCCGCGCGCGTATCGGTCCGATAGTGACGCAGTAAATTCAAAGGCGACGCAGGTCCGGTCAAAATCTGCTCGATTTCTGGGTCATGCGGCTCGCCCATATTTATCGTTCAAACGATTAGATGCAAGCCACACCGGAGGGACACACACCCACACGGGAGTTATCCGTTTGAAATACATCGTGTAATCAGGCCAACATTTCTTTCAGAATGGCCGCAAGACGCTGCCCGCCGACGGGTGCCATGTCCTTGGTTTCCGCGTGGCTGAGCTCCGCACCGGTCATACCAGCGCCGAAATTTGTGATGACCGAGGCCGCCGCGACCTTGAGCCCGAAGTAGCGCGCGAGGATGACTTCCGGCACCGTCGACATGCCGACCGCATCGGCGCCAAGCGTACGCGCCAGGCGGATTTCCGCCGGCGTCTCGAAGCTCGGTCCGGAGAACCACATGTAGACACCGGAAAACAGCGGAATACCGCAACGGATCGCCGCATTGCGCATGTCGAGCGTGAGTTCTGGATCATAGGCGGTGGTCATACCGACAAATCGCCCATCGCCTTCTTCGCCGATCAGCGGGTTCATGCCGGAATAGTTGATGTGGTCGGAAATCTGCATCACCGAGCCAGGCGGCATATCTTCCCTCAAGGAACCCGCCGAATTCGTGAGGATCAGGGACTGGACGCCAAGGCCTTTCATCACCTCGATCGGAAAGCGCATCACCTTGGCGTCGCCATGCTCGTAATAATGCGCTCGCCCGGAAAGCATGATGACCGGCTCGGCTCCGAGATAACCCGCGACGATCTCGCCCGCATGGCCGGTCACGCCGCTCACCGGGAAACCCTCCAGCGCGCCATAAGGGACACGGACAGCCTCCGTCACCTGGTTCACCAGCGAACCGAGGCCGGAGCCGAGTACGATCGCGTGTCGCGGCACCAGGCCGTCCAGGCGGTCGACGAGCAGATCGATGACTTTCCTCATCTCCACCGCCTCAGCCGATCACGTCGGTTTCGAAAGCAAAAGGCAGGAGTTCCGCCATGGTAACGGTCTTCTGAACGCCGAGATCGTCGCAGAGATAAATGCGCGTATCGGAGGAGGCAAATTCCGCGATCTTCTGTCGGCAGCCGCCGCAGGGCGAGCAGAGCGCCAGCTTTTCGGCAAGCACTGCCAGTTCGACGATCTTCTTCCCCCCACCCATGATCATCGCGCCGATCGCCGTCGGCTCGGCGCACCACCCTTGGGGAAAGGAGATGTTCTCGATGTTGGCACCGAGATAGACATTGCCGTCATCGGCACGGAGCGCCACGCCCACCGGAAATTTCGAATAAGGGGCGTGAGCCTTGGCCATCGCGTCGCGGGCGGCTTCGAAAAGGTCATGAGACATCTATCAACGCTCCTTGGTATAAGGCA
Source organism: Neorhizobium galegae bv. orientalis str. HAMBI 540 (assembly GCF_000731315.1). Classification (NCBI taxonomy): domain Bacteria; kingdom Pseudomonadati; phylum Pseudomonadota; class Alphaproteobacteria; order Hyphomicrobiales; family Rhizobiaceae; genus Neorhizobium; species Neorhizobium galegae. The sequence continues at coordinate 4,494,786 of NZ_HG938353.1, read as the reverse complement.
CGCCGCCGGCCTTGGGCGGACGGGCGGTGCCGATGAACCCGGCCAGCAATACGCAGGTGAGGATATAGGGCAGCGCCTGGAAGATCTGTACCGGCACTTCGCCGATCAGCGGCAATGACTTGCCCTGCATGAAATTGGCGAAGGCATCGAGGAAACCGAAGAGCAGGCAGGCGAGCATGACCGGCACCGGTTTCCATTTGGCGAAGATCAGTGCTGCAAGCGCGATATAACCCTTGCCGGCCGACATGTTGTTGATGAATGCGGCCGACTGGGCAATCGACAGATAGGTGCCTGCGAAACCGCAAAGGAACCCGGCGACGATCAGAGACCGATAGCGCATCCAGGCAACCGAAATGCCGGCGGTATCGACCGCGCCCGGATTTTCGCCGACGGCACGCAGGCGCAGGCCGAAGCGGGTGCGATAAAGGACCCACCAGGAGATCGGCACCATCAGGAAGGCGATATAGGTGAGGATATTGTTGCCGGAGATGACGTTGGCATAAAGCGGGCCGATGATCGGGACGTCGCGCATCATGTCGGCGCCGGGCAGAATGATGGAGGAGAACCGGCCTTCGGGCGGTACCTGCCCCGTGCGCCCGCCCTGCCTGAACCAGGCCTGGCCGAGCACGATTGTCAGACCGGCGGCCACGAAATTCAGCGCCACCCCGGAAACGATCTGGTTGCCGCGATTGGTGATCGAGGCAAAGCCGTGCACGAAGGAAAACACGATCGATATGCCGATCCCGCCGAGCAGGCCAAGCCAGGCATTGCCGGTCCAGTAGGCGACGCAGGCGGCAGCAAACGCCGAGGCCAGCATCTTGCCTTCGAGACCGATATCGAAAATGCCGGCGCGCTCCGAAAACAGTCCGGCAAGCGCCGTGAACAGAAGCGGGATCGAAAGGCGGATCGCCGAACCGAGAATGCTGATGAAAATATCGAAATAATCCATGAGCCTATTTCCCGGTGAGCTGCTGGTAGAACCGGACGATAGCCGGGCGGAGCATATATTCCAGGGCTCCGGCAAACAGGATGACCATGCCCTGGATGACGACGATCATGTCACGGGTGATGCTCGGCATATCGAAGGAGAGTTCAGCGCCGCCCTGATAGAGGATGCCGAACAGCAGCGCCGCCAGGATGATGCCGGCCGGATGGTTGCGGCCCATCAGCGACACAGCGATGCCGACAAAGCCGGCGCCGCCGACGAATTCGATCTGCAGGCGGGCGGAAGCGCCCATGACCGGATTGAGCGCCATCATGCCGGCAAGGCCGCCGGAGATCAGCATGGTGATCATGACTATCTTCGAATAGCGGATGCCCGCATAACTCGCGGCCGTCGGGCTGATGCCGAGCGTGCGCATCTCGTAACCGAGCTTGGTGCGCCAGATCAGTACCCAGACCAGGAAGCACATGATCAACGCGATCAAGAAGGAGAAGTTGAGCGGTGCCGCGCCGAGCTTGCCGCCGAACATGGCGATCAGCCAGTCGAGCTTGGGGAGTTGGCCGCCGGGCAAGAAGGTGCGAGTTTCGGGCGCCATCTTGCCGGGAACGATCAGCACGCGCACCAGCATGTAGTTCATCAGCGACGAGACGATGAAGTTGAACATAATGGTGGTGATGACGATGTGGCTACCACGCTTGGCCTGCAGCCAGGCAGGGATAGCGGCGCAGGCTGCACCGAACAGGGCGGCGCCGATCACTGCAAACGGCATCGTTACATACCAGGGCACGTAGTGGTCCATGGCCAGCGCCACGAGCGCCGCACCCAGGCCGCCGAGATAGGCCTGACCCTCCGAGCCGATATTGAACAGGCCGGCATGGATCGCGACTGCCACCGACAGGCCGGTAAAGATGAAGCTCGTCGTATAAAACAGGGTGAAACCGATGCCTTCGCCGCGGCCGAGCGCGCCGATCAACAGCAATTGCAGCGCCTCGAACGGGCTTTCGCCGATCCCCCAGACGACCAGACCGGAAAAAAAGAAAGCCAGGATGAGGTTGAGCAGCGGGATGAGGCCGTAATTGATCCAGGCGGGAAGCGGAACGGATGCGGTGGTCATGCCCCTGCCCTCGTCCACGGTGCTGCCGCCGAAAGTCCGATCATTCCATGCTCCGGATGGGTCATTGCTGAAAGCGTCATGCGGCGATCCCGGCCATCATCAGGCCCAGCGTCTGTTCGCCCGCCTCGCCGGACTTCTCGCCGACGATCTTGCCCGCGAACATCACCAGGATACGGTCGGAGAGCGAACGGATCTCGTCCAGCTCCACCGAGACCAGCAGTACCGCCTTGCCAGCGTCGCGCATCTCGATAATCCGCTTGTGGATGAATTCGATGGCGCCGATATCGACGCCGCGGGTCGGCTGACCGATGAGCAGCATTTTCGGATCGCGCTCGATCTCGCGCGCCACGACGATCTTCTGCTGATTGCCGCCGGAAAAATTGGCGGTCCGCAGCCGCGGGTTCGGCGGGCGGATGTCGTATTTGCCGATCTTCTCCTCGGCATCCTTGCGCATCGCATCGAGATCCAGGAATGGGCCGCGGCCGTATCTGAGATCGCGGTGATAACCGAGGATCGAGTTTTCGTATTCCTCGAACTTCAGGACCAGACCCATATGGTGGCGGTCTTCCGGGATATGCGCGAGGCCGAGATCGCGCAGGCCTGCCGGGTCGACACCGGCGACGGGCTTACCATCGATGAAGATCTCGCCGGACGACGGCTTGCGGATGCCGGCGATGGCTTCGAGCAGTTCCGACTGGCCGTTGCCGGCGACGCCCGCTATGCCGACGATTTCGCCGGCGCGCACGTCGAAGGACACGTCGTCGACCATGGTGACGCCGCGGCTATCCTTGACCGTCAGGTTCCTGACCGACATCAGGACCCCTCCCGGATGGGCCGCTCCCTTTTCGACACGCAGCAGGACGCGGCGGCCGACCATCAGTTCGGCAAGTTCTTCGACGGTCGTTTCCGCGGTCTTGCGGGTCGCGACCATTTCCCCGCGGCGCATGACAGACACCGTATCGGTGATCGCCATGATCTCGCGCAGCTTGTGAGTGATGAGGATGATCGTCTTGCCCTGATCGCGCAGCACGCGCAGGACCTTGAACAGATGATCGGCCTCCGGCGGGGTCAACACCCCGGTCGGCTCATCGAGGATAAGGATGTCGGCGCCGCGATAGAGCGCCTTCAAAATTTCGACACGCTGCTGGCTGCCGACCGGCAGTTCCTCGATGACCGCATCCGGATCGACCTCGAGGCCGTAATCGTCCTCCAGCCGCTTCAGTTCCTTGCGGGCGCTCGCTACGCCCTTGGCAAGGAGCTGGCCGCCTTCGGCACCAAGCATGACGTTTTCAAGCACGGTGAAATTCTCGACCAGCATGAAGTGCTGATGCACCATGCCGATGCCCGCAGCGATCGCCGCCTGGCTATCCCGGATCGTCATCGGCTTTCCCGAAATGCGGATCTCGCCGTGGTCGGCCTGATAGAAGCCGTAGAGGATGGACATCAGGGTCGACTTACCGGCGCCGTTTTCCCCGATGATACCGTGGATCGAGCCTTTGGCGACTGTCAGATTGATGTTCTTGTTCGCGTGTACCGTACCGAACTTCTTGTCGATGCCGACAAGCTCGATCGCGGGCTCCTTCGGAGAATCGAAGCTCAATGGTCCGCCCTTCCGCCTGATATGCAAAAAGGGCGCATGGCGATTATCATCGCCCTGCGCCCCTCAAAACCGGCCTTACTTGTTGCAGGCCTTATCCGACATGTAGTCGTGCACCTTGATGGTGCCGGCGATGATGTCGGCCTTGGCCTTTTCGACGGCGGCCTTCATTTCGGGCGTAATCAGCGCCTTGTTGTTGTCGTCAAGCGCGTAGGCAACGCCATCTTCCTTGACGCCGAGAGCCTGGATGCCGGCCGTGAACTTGTCTTCCTTGGTGTCCTTGAAGGCATTGTAGACGGCGAGATCGACGCGCTTGACCATCGAAGTCAGAACCGAACCCGGATGCAGGTGGTTCTGGTTGGAATCGACGCCGATCGACAGCTTCTTGTTGTCGGCAGCAGTCTGCAGCACGCCGAGACCGGTCGCACCGGCAGCCGCGTAAACGACGTCGGCGCCCTGGTCGATCTGGTTCTTGGTGAGCTCACCGCCACGAACCGGATCGTTCCAGGCAGCACCGGTCGTGCCGGTCATGTTCTGGAAGACCTGCGCATCGGGCTTGGCCGCCTTGACGCCCTGGACATAACCACAGCCGAACTTGCGGATCAGCGGGATATCCATGCCGCCGACGAAGCCGACCTTGCCGGTCTTGGACGCCATGCCGGCGAGAAGGCCGACGAGGTAGGAACCTTCTTCCTCCTTATAGAGGATAGAGCGGACGTTCTTCAGGTTGACGACAGAGTCGACGATCGCGAACTTGGTGTCCGGGAACTCGGCCGCAACCTTCTCCATGGCCGAGGTCCAGGCGAACGATACGGCGACCACCGGGTTGAAGCCGCGGCTGGCGAAGTTGCGGATGGCCTGCTCGCCCTGGGTGTCGCTGGTCGGTTCGAAATCCCGGAAGTCGATCCCCGTTTCCTTCTTGAACCTTTCGGCGCCGACGGAAGCGGCTTCGTTGAAGGATTTGTCGAACTTGCCGCCCGTGCCGTAGACCAGCGCCGGCTTGATATCCGCGGCGAGCGCGGTTGCCGACATGGCCGCCATGGCAATGAGGCTTAAAAGGGTTTTCTTCATCGTGCAGCCCTGTTTTTTAGCTGTTAGGTCCTCCCGCAATCCCCGTTCCCCGGTGATGTCTGCGGCCACCTGCCCTTTTTCTTCAAGGGTCTGGCTTCGGTCACTCTTGCACGGGTTTCGGAAAAATTCACGAGATTTTTTTCAACTGGTAAAAAACAAAGAAGCTGCTGAAAACTTCGACAATCTTATCAAAAAACTGCTCAAACGTACGGCTTCGAGACTTAGTTCTGTCCATTCGTCGAGCGAGACCGGAGGCATCTGCATCATGCAACCCATGACGGCATCCAACTCCGCTTACGACACTATCCCCAGCAGTTCTCGTGAGCCGGCAGGATCAGCTTGGGCTTCAGGTGGAAAACCGCCCGGCAAACTGTGGCCGGCTGTATCCGGCCATCCAGAAGATCAACGCAATCCCCAGGAACACCGCGAATGCCGGCTGCGCCAGCACCGGGGCCACGAAAGGCCGCCAGATATCCTGGCCGAGATAGGTGGTCGCGGTGATCTCGGCGAGCGTCAAACTTTCCGGATCGAGATTGAGCCAGGCATTGCCAAGGCTGGTCAGCACCACCGACGAGGCGGACACGGACTGGATCGCATCCAGCGTGCCGGCCACGATCGCGGCAACCAACGCAAGCCCGCTGAGCAGATGGAAAACGAACCGTATGACTGCCATTGCGAACAAGCCCGCATCGTTGATCACGGCCGCGCCGCCTGCCGCGCGACGGCGTTTACGGCAGAAGAAATAGTCCGGGGCCTAAGGCTTGGCAACGCGGTCGACGGAGTTTTCCCGCCTACTGTCAAAAAACGTTCAGATTCGGGTTGATCCCGGGGAATTGATCGGTATATATCGCGGCCGTTCCAACGTTTTGCTTCTCAGACGACGCAAAGCAACCAAGGACAGGTGGCCGAGTGGTTTAAGGCGCACGCCTGGAACGCGTGTGTGCGTGAAAGCGTACCGTGGGTTCGAATCCCACCTTGTCCGCCATTGGCTTTTTAAATAGCTGCTTCTGTTTCATGTTTTGTCGGCCGCGAGGTGACGCCTCGATTGGCACGCTGCGGCGAAGTATCGTGTTTTGCGGTCATCGCCGTCATTCGCCGCAACGCCTGCCGATTTCCGGTATGGGTCTGATCAACGACGCGGTTGGCGGCGGCTCCGCGCTCCTGCGGCATGACCGAGAAGCGTTTTTGTTCCAGCCGGCATCGGTTGTATGTCCGCAGCCGCGTTTTCCGCCCGGAGGATAAAGCCGCAAGTCACTGAAGAAGAGTACGGCGGCGCTATGAAATTGACAAATATCAAGCTCCTTCAAATGGATGACAGGATCCGCCAAGGCGGCTGCCCGATTGCCCCTACTCTTCTCATTTGTCAATTTTTCAATAATAAGTTGAGTTAGAAATTCGTTATACAAAGATTTTACTCTTTTTGGTTACGTTTGTTCCAGACGACAACCAGATGATTTCGACTCCGAACTCATCCGGTCTTCGAGCGCTAAATCAGCTTCTGGATAATCCAATCATGCGCCGTTCGCTTCTCTGCATAACCCTCTTCTCAGTCGTGTCATTTCAAGGCGCGGCTGCTGGCAATCTCGCCGATTTCAAGCGACCTCTCGCAATTCCCTTCGACAAGGTGACGCCATATTCGTTGCAGTTGGCGACACTGGGGAAGATGTTGTTTTTCGATCCGCGCCTGTCGGGCGCGAAGAACATGAACTGCGCCAGCTGTCACAATCCCTCCTTCGGGTTCGAAGTGCCGGTCAAGACGCCGGTGGGTGCGGCCAATACGCATCTGGCCCGCCAGTCGCCAACTATTCTCAACGTGGCGTGGACCACCCCTTTGTTCTGGGACGGCCGCGCGCCAACGCTGGAAGCTCAAGCCGCAGGACCGATCACCGCAGCGGCGGAAATGAATGGCAAGCTCGACCAGATCGTCGCCGATCTGAGAGCCATTCCCGACTACAACAGTTGGTTCAAACAGATATTTCCGGACAAAGGCGCCACGAACGAGACGCTGCTGACGGCGATCGCAACGTATGAACGTACCGTTGTTTCCGCCTGGTCGCCGTTTGACCGCTGGGTGGACGGTGACGAAACCGCGGTCTCAGACAGCGCCAAGCGGGGCTTCGAACTGTTTACTGGCAAAGCAAACTGCGCCGTTTGTCACACCGGCTGGAATTTCACCGACAACAAGTTTCACGATACGGGCCTGCCTACAGACGACATAGGGCGCGCCAAATTCGAACCGAATAATCCCAAAGCCTTATATGCCTTCAAGACGCCGAGCCTGCGCAACACTCTCTATCGCGGTCCCTATATGCACGACGGCAGCCTGGCGACCATGGAGGACGTGATTGCTCACTATGAGAGCGGCGGGGTCAAAAGCGCGTCGCGCTCGGATAGCATTTCCCCATTTTTCATCACTGATCGCGAGCGGGAAGAGTTGATCGCTTTCCTGAAGACCTTGACCCCTGAACAGCAGGATTTGCTCCTGCCGACATTACCCAACTGAGTAGCACGCCATGGCACTGTCAGTCCGATTCCAAATCCTTCTACCCCTCGTCGTCTCCATCCTCGCGGGCCTCGGCGCTGCCGCTCTCGTTGGTTCCCAGGCGATCGATGGCCAGGCGCATATCGAGCGCGTCGTTCAGGACGCGATTGCCGCCAAGACGCTGGCTGCAAGGACCGCAACACAATTCGAGAACGTGTCGGGCGTGGTCACAAACCTCCTGGCGATGACGACATTCGTTTCGGTCGAAGAGGTCAAGAAACGGTTTGACGCGACAAATGGCGCTCTGGAGACGACGCTTACCGAGTTTAGCCGCAACTCTCTGTCGCCCGCAGTCTCCGGGAACGTCAAGAACCTCGGTGATCTGCACGCTGTGTGGCGCGGCAATGTACGTATTCTGCTCGGACTCGATCCGGCAACTGCAATTCCGACAGCCGAGCAACTTATGCGCTCGCGCACGGCCATCCTGGCAAAGATCCTCGACATCAACACGCTCGTGGACAAGACGGCATCCGACTCGGTTGCGTCCGCGGGGAAGGCGCTTGAGACCGAAATTCGCAATGAATTGACAACCGCCGCTGCACTCGCGCTCGTGGGCGTCATCATTCTGCTGTTTGTCGCCCAGCGAATTGCCGGCCCGATCGTGCGGATCACCGCGTCGATGAAGCTGCTTGCGGGCGGCGACATCGAGGTGGTCGTACCGAAGCGCCGGGGCGCCAAGGAAATTCGCGCCATGATCGATGCCCTGGCCGTGTTCCGTGAAAATGCGCGCATGCGCGATACATTGGAGCAGGAAGCGCGAACCCAGACCGCCAGCCTCGCCCATGTCTCGGCGGAAGCCCGGCTGCTGCAGAGCCAGGTGCGCGGCGTGGTCAACAAGGCGGCCGAGGGCGATTTCTCCGGTCGCGTCAGCGGACCGTTCGAGCGTCCCGAACATCACGAGCTTGCCCAGAGCCTCAATACTGTCATATCGAGCTTCGAAGGCGGGCTCAACGAAACCAGCCGCGTTCTGGATGCACTTGCGAACGCCGATCTGACGATCCGGTTCGAAGGTGTCCACAAAGGCGCATTTGCCGAACTGCAGAACAATGCGAACGCCGTGACGAGCCGCCTCTCGGAGGTCGTGTCGCGACTGGCTGCTGCTTGCGCGTCCGTCTCGGCATCCAGCGACGAAATTCTGCGCGGGACGACCGAGCTGAACGGGCGGTCCACGCGTCAGTCGTCGATGCTTCAGAACACGGCCGTCACGACAAACGCCGTTGCCGAAACCGTCGGCCAGAACTCCAAGCGGGCGGGCGAGGCCACCAGCGTGATTTCGGATACCAGCCACATGGCTGAAAACGGCAGCCAGGTCATGAGCGGCGCGGAAAACGCCATGGCGCAGATCACCGTCTCCTCCGGCAAGATTTCCGAGATCATCGGCGTCATCGAGGATGTCGCTTTCCAAACGAACCTGCTGGCGCTCAATGCAGGGGTGGAAGCCGCACGTGCAGGCGAAAGTGGCAGAGGGTTTGCGGTCGTCGCAACCGAGGTGCGCTCTCTCGCCCAGTCGACGGCCAATGCTTCCAACGAGGTGAAGGCACTCATTCAGAAAAGCCAGGCGGAGGTGAAGGCAGGTGCCGAACTGGTCCGCAAGGCAAGCGAGCAATTTTCCCAGATCGTCTCATCCATCGCATTCGTCTCTTCGCTTTCCAGCCAGATCACCAGCGAGAGCAACAATCAAAGTGCCAACCTTCGGCAGTTGTCGAGCGCCATGAAAGATCTCGATGAGCTCAATGCCCATAGCAACCGGCTCGTCGGCGATCTTTCGGCCTCCACCGAGCGGACAAGCCGGGAAATGGAGGCACTGGCCGAGATCGTCAATCTGTTCCGCATCGACAAGCGAGGGCAATCCCGCGCCAGATCCAATCAGGCTGCCTGAAGCGTTTGTTGCGGGGGGCACGGGCATTAGGGGACATGAACGCAGCTGTCAGCGTTCATTCATTTTCCGCAGTCTAACTTCATGGAAACCGCCAATCCAGCGGTCAATCTGAAGGAGGAGAAGATGAAGAAGTTCATTGCAGCCTGCATCATAGGACTTGGATGTCTCACCACGACTGCGGCCCCCACTCTCGCCGATAGTTTCAGCATAACGATTGGCGATCGGGGCTACCGGCCATCCGGGCACTATTATCGGCCGGGCTACCATCGCTACCACCGCCCCTACTACCGCCAGTATTCCAGGCACCATTACCGGCCTTACTGCAGGGTCCGGAGCGTCCAGTACCGCCATCACGGGCGTTGGGTCACCAGGACCACACGCGTCTGCCGGTAAATCGATTTCGACGACCAGGCCCCGACATGGCTGACGGGGTCGTTTGGGGCGCGGCACGCGCTTCGCATTATTGCGAGGTCGAAAAACTGACTTGCTGCCAACGATGCAGCTTCGGATCGAAAGCGACCACGAGCTGGAAATCCTTGCGGTCCAGGCCTTTGTCGGTGTTGATATCGGCATAACCGGCAATCGAGAACCGGCAATCGGCGATCCAGCGGAAATCGCTCCAGGCGACGTCGACCACATCCGGACGTTCTTCGACGAGCTGGCGGGACTTCTCGAATGCGAGGCTTCCCGGGCAGGTTTCGTCTTCGCTCGGCTCGCCCATGGCCATAAGAAACGCCAGGCAGGCGATCGGCACGACGAAGGCGACGCTCTTTACGACATTCGCTCCCATGACGGCTCTCCCAAGCTTCGAACCCGAAGCAGCCGAACCCAAGAACAGTGCCTTACCATCTGGGACAAGGCCTGATCGTGATGCAAATGATAGCATCAATTCGGCTGGCCCGCCAAGCTTTGCGGAAAGGGCTTATGGCGCTACACCGCCGATTTGGGGTATTGCCAATTTCAACTTTATTTTCATAGGAAATGAACTAGGACGATCGTGCCTGGAGTCTCCTTGATGGATATCGCATGAAATTCGGAACAAGCGGCCTTCGGGGCCTCGTGAGTGATCTGGAGGGCCGAGCTTCATCCCTCTACACCCAGGCCTTTGCCCGGCATCTCCTGGAAACGGGCGCTGCCCGGCTGGGTGATACAGTGTTGGTCGGCCGCGATTTTCGTCCGTCGAGCCCCGACATTGCCGCCACCTGCATCGGGGCACTCAGCCAAGCCGGCCTTTCGCCCATAGACTGCGGTGCCATCCCGACGCCAGCGCTGGCGCTCTACGGACTTCATCTCAAGGCCGCATCGCTGATGATCACCGGCTCGCACATCCCCGCGGACCGCAACGGCATCAAGTTCTACCGGCCCGACGGCGAGATCGACAAACAGGACGAAATGCGGATCACGGCGATCGCCGCCGAACTGGACAGGAGCGAGATCGATGCGACGCGTAGCGAAGCGCCTGATCATTCCGTGCAAGCCGAGACGTTGTTCCTTGCCCGCAATGCGGCAATGTTGCCGCAAGGCGCGCTCGCCGGCCTCAAGGTCGGCGTCTATCAGCATTCGACGGTTGCCCGCGATCTTATGGTCCGGGTTCTTGAAGGTTATGGCGCACACGTGGTGCCGCTCGGCCGTTCGGTAGATTTCATTCCGGTCGACACGGAAGCAGTCTCGGCCGAGACGATCGGCCTCCTCAAGGGCTGGGCGCGCGAACACCGGCTTGACGCAATCGTCTCCGCCGATGGCGATGGCGACCGGCCACTGGTTTCCGACGAAACGGGGGAGCCATTGCGCGGCGACCTTTTGGGCCTGATCGCGGCAAAGTTCCTGAAAGCTCAGATCGTCGTGACGCCGGTCACTTCCAATTCGGGCATCGAGGCCGCCGGGGATTTCGAGGTCGTCCGCACCAAGGTCGGATCGCCTTTCGTGATCGCAGGAATGCTCGCAGCAGTCGAAGCCGGCAAAACGGGCGTCATGGGTTTCGAGGCGAATGGCGGGCTTTTGACCGCCTCACCGTTCGAAGCCGGTGCCGCCACGCTTTTAGCGCTTCCCACCCGCGACAGTTTCCTGCCGGTTCTGGCGACGCTTGTCCTCGCTGCCCGTGAAAAGAAGCCCCTGTCGCAAATCGTCGCCGGTTTCCGCCTGCCGTTTGCGGCGGCCGACCGGCTGGAGAATTTCCCGGTCGAGACCAGCGCCGCGCTGATGTCCTATCTCAGGCAATCCGACGACAATCTTGCAGCCTTTCTCGCGCCGATTTCGACAGTCGCCGCCAAAAGCGATATCGATGGCCTGCGGGTGACGCTTGAGGACCGGCGGATCGTGCATTTCCGGCCATCGGGCAACGCACCGGAAATGCGCTGTTACGTCGAGGCCGGGACGGAAGACGAGGCGAAGGCCCTGTTGCATGAGGGGCTGAACCTCATCCGGGCCTGGGCCGCAAAGCTTGAACGATAATTAGGCGAGAACTGCCGGAGATATTGGAATGAATAGCAAGATCATCCCCGTCATCATGGCCGGCGGCAAGGGAACGCGGCTCTGGCCGCTGTCGCGCGCAAGCGCGCCAAAACAGTTCATCCAGTTCATCGGCGACAAGACGCTGTTCCAAGCGACGCTGTCGCGCGTTTCGGACCCGAAGCTCTATGAGGCTCCAGTCGTCATCACCAACGAGGATTTCCGGTTCCTGGTGGCAGAACAAGCCCGCGAGCTCGGCATCAAGCTCTCCGGCATCCTGCTCGAGCCCGTCGCTCGCAATACGGCCCCGGCCGTGGCCGCCGCTGCCGCCTTCGTCGAAGGCCGATTCGGCGAAGATGCCATCCTGCAGGTGCTTGCCTCCGATCATGAGATCACCGCCGATGCCGGTTATTTCGATGCGATCCGCATCGCCAAACAGACGGCTCTCTCCGGCAAGCTCGTCACCTTCGGCATTGCTCCGACGGAGCCCGCCACCGGTTACGGTTATATCGAGATCGGCGAGGCGCTGCCAGCCGGCGCCTGCACGGTCAAGCGTTTCGTCGAAAAGCCGGGCCTTGCCGAGGCCGAGAAGATGCTGTCGACCGGCGGTTTTGTCTGGAACTCCGGTATCTTCATGTTCAAGGCCGGGCAGGTGCTGAGCGAACTTTCCAACTTCGCGCCCGAGGTCGAGGCGGCGGCCCGTACTGCACTTGCCAAGGCTTCGAGCGATCTCGACTTCACGCGCCTCGACGCGCAGGAATTTGCCGCAAGCCCGGATATCTCCGTCGACTATGCGCTCATGGAAAAGACCTCCAACGCTGCGGTCGTGCCCTCCTCGTTCACCTGGTCCGATCTCGGAAGCTGGGACGCCGTCTGGAAGCTCGGAGCCCGCGACGAGGCCGGCAACGTCGCCTCCGGCAAGACGACGCTGATCAACACCAGGAACTCGCTGGTGATGTCTCGCACCAGCCATCTTGCCGTTCAGGGTCTGGATGGCGTCGCCGTCATCGCCAGCGAGGACGCCGTCTATGTCGGCCGGCTGGAAGACAGCCAGGATGTCGGCAAGATCGTCAAGCAGCTCGCCGCAACCAAGGCGACCGCCGCGCTGACCGAAACCCATCCGACCTCCTATCGGCCCTGGGGCGGCTATACGTCGGTGCTCAACGGCGATCGTTTCCAGGTGAAGCGGCTGTTCGTGACACCCGGCAAGAAGCTCTCGCTGCAGAAACATCACCACCGCTCGGAACACTGGATCTGCGTCAAGGGTACAGCGGAAGTGACGATCGGCGAGGAAACCCGGATCGTGCGGGAAAACGAATCGGTCTATATCCCGCAGGGCGAGGTACATCGGCTCGCCAATCCCGGAAAAATCATGCTCGAGATGATCGAGGTGCAGACCGGATCCTATTTCGGCGAGGACGACATCATCCGCATCGTCGACGAGTTCGGACGAGGCTGAGGCCTTCCCGGAAGTTTATGGCAGCCCGTTAGGTTATTTTCTTTGCAGCTCTGAAACAGGCGGATTCTCCGCCGATAGTGGAAAGGGTATCGCATGCGCCCCCAGAATCTCCTGTTGTCTGCATCAGCGCGAAGCATCGGATCGTGGCTGCACAATCCTTCCCTTCAAAGGAAAATATTCAACGCCGTGCGGTTGAACCGCCCAGAGGTAGCGGATTGGCTGCAATCCGAGGACCTATCGTTCATGGCATACTCGATTGCGAGGCGCCGGAAATCCAAGGCGCAAATACTGCAGGATCTCTGGGTTTGTTATGAGCTCGGGGAAAAGAGGGGTGGGTTCTTTGTCGAGTTCGGCGCTACGAATGGATTGGTCAACAGCAACACATGGTTGCTCGAGAAAGAACTCAATTGGCGCGGAATCCTGGCGGAGCCGAATCCCGTTTGGCATGCCGCGCTTGCAAGAAACCGGATGGTCCATATCGAACACCTATGCGTGTCTTCCAAGTCGGAAGAAGTCGTGAGGTTTTTGGCGATGGACGGCGTCGATCCTGAGCTTAGCGCGATCGCGTCTTTCGCTGATGGCGATCATTTCGCCGACGTTCGCAAGGGCGGAACCGCTCTGGACATCAGGACGATCTCTCTGAACGATCTGCTCGACAAATACGACGCTCCCAAAGAAATCGACTATATTTCCATCGATACGGAAGGCAGCGAACTCGATATCCTCTCCGCATTCGATTTTGCCCGACGACGATTCAATCTCATCTCGGTCGAGCAAAATTCCAAGACCGAGAAGGGTATCGAAGAACTATTGCTGCGAAACGGCTACACGCGCGTTTTTCCGCAGTTCTCGCAGTGGGATGGATGGTACGTTTCCTCGGAATTGAGGTTGGGAGCACCCTTCGAGATCGCCGCGCCATTGGTTTAAGACATGACGCCGAGTAGCCGAGTCGTCAGGACCGCTCCAGTGTTTTCCGGCGCCGATTCTCGGCATGCAACCTCTCGGCAGGAAAGCCGCTCAGTCGATCTCGTGGCGGTGGTCGAGATACCATTGCACGAAGGCCTTGACGCCTTCCTCCAGGCCGATCTCCGGCTTGCGGCCGGTGAGCGCCACGAGGAGATCGGGGCTGGCGAAGGTTCTCGGCACATCGCCCTTCTGCATCGGCAGCATCTTGCGCTTGGCCGGTTTTCCCATGATCCGTTCGATCGTCTCGACGAAGTCGATGAGGCCGGAGGGCTGGCCGCCGCCGATATTGACGACGCGGAAGGGTGCCTGATGGGAGAGCGTATCGATGCCCGCGACGCGATTATCCTCGCCCGGATAGACCTTGGACAGGTCGATGATCGAATTCACCAAGTCGTCGATATAGGTGAAGTCGCGGCTCATCTTGCCTTCGCCGTAGATCTCGATCTCGCGATCCTCGATCATCGCCTTGACGAACTTGAAGAGCGCCATGTCCGGCCGGCCCCAGGGGCCGTAGACCGTGAAGAAGCGGAAGCCGGTGATCGGCAGCTTGTAGAGATGCGCGTAGCTGTGCGCCATCAGCTCCGTGGCCTTCTTGGTCGCCGCATAGAAGGTCAGTGGTTCGTCGGCCCGATCGGTTTCCCGGAAAGGAATATCCGGGTTGGCGCCGTAGACCGACGATGTCGAGGCGAGCATCAGATGGCCGACGCCGTAATTGCGGGCGATCTCCAGGATGTTCCAGGAACCGATGAGGTTGGAATCGAGATAGGCCTTGGGGTTTTCGAGGCTGTAACGCACGCCGGCCTGGGCCGCGAGATGGATCAGGACATCCGGCTTGAAATCCTCGACTGATTTGTCGAGCAGCGACTTGTCTTCCAGCATGCCGATCACCGGGCGGAAGGCAGGGAATTGAGCAAGCCCGGCATTGCGGGCTTCCTTGAGGCGCAGGCTGTAATAGGGCGTCATCCCGTCAAAGCCGAGAACCTCGTGGCCATCCTCCAAAAGGCGTCGCGCCAAGTGAAAACCAATGAAGCCTGCCGTTCCGGTGATGAAATAACGCATGTATGACCCGCTATCGCTCTGCGGCCGATCCCATAGCGCGGATATCCCGCCCTGTCATCCGAGCGGCGGGAAGTTATTTTATCGGCGGGATCGCGCTGGCCGTCAGTGAAAGAGCCGCAGCCGCGCCGGCGGCACGCCCGGCCGGCCGTTCTTGCGATCGACGGCGAACTGGATGAGGTCCATGGAAGCCTGGTCGGTCAGCGGTTTTGCCATTACGCCCAGAACGCCGGAGACACCCGCCGCCACCAGCCCCGGATTGCCGGTAATCATGATCACCACAATGCCGCATTCCGCCAGTGTCTTGGCGATCTCCGGGCCGGTCTCGCCATCGGCAAGCCGCACGTCCACGAAGGCGATATCCGTGTCACGGGTATAGTTCAGCGCCACGGTCATGTCAGGGGCTATTCCGACGACGTCATGGCCGCTTCGATGGATGGCGTCCTCGATATCCATTGCGACCAGCAGGCTGTCTTCGACGATCAGGAAACGATATTCCAAGGTAGATCCTCCCGGACTGAAGGAGGCAGATAGACTCCGAACGCCGCTTGGCAATAGGTTGTAGGTCCTGATATCGATTTTTTGATCTAGCCCGCTTGTCGCGAAGCCGCCACGCGGGGTGTCTTGTCCGATCTATTTTCCAGAACCTTATCGATAAATCGATCGAGGAGGCCGTTGAACGGCTCGGGTTTTTCACGGAACGCAGCATGACCTGCGCCTTCGATCAATTCCACGAAACGGTTGCGGGCATGATCCTCGAAACCGGCGACATAGCCTCGGCGGATGAAGGGATCGTCCGCGCCGTTGACCAGGAAGACCGGAACCTCGGCATGGAGCACGGTGCGCCGCTGGTCGTGGCCGTCACCGCGGATGATGCTCTGGGAGAAGATCGACCGGAGTTGGCCGTCGGCGCGCGCGATGGCATTGCGGATATCCGGCGTCGCGCTGTGGCCGAGGCAAAGCTGCTCGAAGCGCTTGAACTCGCGCTCGGACCAGTGCTGCTTGGTGGCAAAGAGGAGATCGACGGAAGGATGGAAGCCGCGCAGGGCACCGATCAAGCCTCGAGAGACCGGCGGCGTGCCGGAGAGCAGCAAGCCCTCGACCAGACGGCTTCGGCCGAGCATCTCGATGGCCAGGTGGCCACCAAGCCCCCATCCGAATATTGCCAGCTGGCGTACACCGAGGCTGACAAGTACCTCGTCGATCGTGTCGATCATGCCGGTAAGCGAATAGGCGATTTCCGGATCCTCCGCGTCATCCGAATCGCCGTGCCCCGGCAAGTCGAGGGCGATGATGCGGGTTCGCTCAAGGAGATGAGGGCGACATTGCCGCTCGAAGACTTTCCGGCAGGTGCCGGCGCCGTGGAGGAAAAGCAGGGGTAAGCCTGCCCCCTCGGTATCGCTGACCCGGATGCGGCCATGCCTGGTATCGATCTTCTTGTCCGTCGCTTTCACGTTGCCGCCCCTGCCGATCCGGCTGTTGTTTTAGCGAAGCGTGAGCGTGTCTCACAAAGAAAGGCTTAAATAGCGTGAGGTCCGCCAAGCTTGTTCGCCAACACCATGAACGGAGCGTTAGTTGCGACAAGGCGAGAAAGCGGAATAAGCGGCGGCTTTCCGGGGACAGTCCCTTCCTGCCCGCTACGCACCGGCTTTCTGTCCTGAATATCTCCTCGCCCAAGATTTCAACTCCTTACGAAAGGTGACTGCCAGACAGGAACCAGTCGAAAACTGGGGGGTTAGCTTTTCGGAAGTCCAACGAAAAGGAGAATACCCATGAAGAAGATCATCCTGGCGTCCTGCGCCATTCTTGCCGCTTCCTTCGCAACCCAGGCCGGCGCACAGCAAGGCACCGTCAACGGCGCCGCCGGTGGTGCGGTGACCGGCGCAATCGTCGGCGGCCCTGTCGGCGCTGCAGTCGGCGGTGTTGTCGGCGCCGTTGCCGGCACTGCCATCGATCCGCCGCCGCGCGAGGTCGTCACCTATGTGCAGGAGCAGCCTGCCCCGACCACATCCGTGGTGGTCGAACAGCCGATAGCTGTCGGCAAGCCAATCCCGCAGAGTGTGGTCGTGACCCCGGTGCCAAGCAATCCGAGATATGCCTACACGGTAGTCAATAACCAGCGCGTGATCGTCGATCCGCAGACCCATACAGTGGTTCAGGTCCTGCGATAGGCCAGGCATCAGCGGCTTCAGCCAACCAACAAAAGCAGGCTCCGTCGACTTCCAGCGGGGCCTGCTGTCATTTGAGCCTTTCAATCAGACCAGGACGACCTGGTCGACGCGGTCTTCCTGGCCGAAGAATTTCAGGTAACGCTCCACCTCGGCCGGGTCTCCGGTCGCCTTGCGCGGATTGTCCGAGAGTTTTACGGCCGGCCGGCCGTTCGCCTCGCTCACCTTGCAGACGATGGAGATCGGCATCAGACCGGCAATCTCGTGAGGCGCGCAGCCGGCGAAATCATTGGTGAGGTTGGTGCCCCAGCCGAAACTCATGCGCACGCGGCCCTCAAAATGCCGGTAGGTATCGATGATCGCATCGACGTCCAGCCCGTCGGAAAAGATCAGCAGCTTTTCCTTGGGGTTGCGGCCCATCTTCTTCCACCAGGCGACGATCTTTTCGCCGCCTTCTATCGGCGGAGCGCTGTCGGGGCGGAAACCGGTCCAGTCCGCCACCCAGTCGGGCGCGTCGCGCAGGAACGCCGCCGTGCCGAAAGCGTCCGGCAGGACAATGAGAAGGTTGCCGCCATAAAGCCGGTTCCAGTCCTTCAGGACCTGGTAAGGGGAGGCGCGCAGCTGCTCGTCAGTCTCGGCGAGTGCCGCAGCCACCATCGGCAGCTCGTGCGCATTGGTCCCCACCGCTTCGAGATCGGAGTCCATCGCCAGCAGGACGTTGCTGGTGCCGGTAAACGCCGGGCCGATGCCTTCCTTGAGCGCTTCGACACACCAGCGCTGCCACAGGAAACTGTGGCGGCGGCGTGTGCCGAAATCGGAGATGCGCAGGCCCGGCAATGCCTGCAGCCTCTCGACCTTTTCCCACATCTTGGCCTTGGCCCGCGCATAAAGCACATCGAGCGTGAAGAAGCCGAGCGAGCGCATGGCGGAACGGGAGCGCAACTCGTTGATGATCGCGAGTGCCGGGATTTCCCAGAGCGTCGTTTCCATCCACTTGCCGTGGAAAGTCAGTTCGTACTGGCCGTCACGCTTCGAAAGTTCGTATTCCGGCAGCTTGTAGGTCGACAGCCAGTTCAAAAATTCCGGCTCGAAGATCTGCTTGCGGCCATAAAACGTGTTACCCGCGAGCCAGATCATCTCCTTCTTCGACAAACCCACCGTGCGGGCATGGTCGAGCTGTTCGCGCAGCGCGCCTTCGTCGATCTCCTGCGCCAGCTTGACGCTGGTCGTACGGTTGATCAGCGAAAAGGTGGCGTCCACATCCGGATAGAGCTTCCAGATCATCTGCAGCATCAGGAGCTTGTAGAAATCCGTATCGATCAGACTGCGGATGATCGGGTCGAGTTTCCAGGTGTGGTTATAAACCCTGCTCGCGATATCGGTCTTGGTCATGCCTGCCCCTGCCCCGGCCGTTCCGGGCCGGCTCCGCCGATTTCGATGCATATGGAGGCAACGGCTGATCAACCTCCGGGCATTTTTATCGAAAAAAATGCAGAGTAAGTCCAGACGCAATTCGGCCGCGAAGGATCGCGGCCGAAAAAATCAGGAGTGATGCACCTCAGTTGCCGGACTGCGAGTTGGTCGCCGGCGGCGTGGCAGCGGGCGGAGTGGAAGGATTGGCGGTCGGCGGCGCATTCGGATTGGCCGGCGTCGTGCTGCCAGCCGGCGGGGTTGCCGTCCGGTCGGCAGGCGGTGCGGTGCTTTCACCCCACCATTCGGCGCCGACCCAGGCCACCATTGCCAGAATAAGGCCGGCAATCAGCATCTTCAACACCGGCGCACCCCAGCTTCCCTGACGCGCTTCCGTAGCGGTCTCAACAACCGGCGGCGAACCGATCGGGTTCGGATGACGGGGCTCGGCTTCCTGGGGATCGAAACGAGTGTTCATGATTTCGCTCCTTGTTCGGCCGGAATGCCCGGCTCATGCACAAGAAACGGCCGGCGGAAACGAATGTTCCGGCAGGAGGGGTCAGTAGCCCGCCCGGCGATCCACGACGTGCTGCAAGGGGTCGCCCGCCTCGTAGCGTTCCATCTGGGTCTCCGCATTGCGAAACAGCGCCCTTACATCGGACGCGGAAGCCGCGTGGGGGGTAATGATGACGTTGTCCGTCGTCCAGAGCGGGCTATCCGCACCGAGCGGTTCTTTCTCGAACACATCCAGCGACGCGCCACCCAGAATGCCGCTGTCGAGCGCAGCAACAAGATCGCTCTCCACCTGGCTGCCGCCGCGTCCGGCATTGATGAAGACCGGCTTGCCCAGGGCGCCGCCCTGGCGAAGCTTTGTAAACAGCGAGGCATTGAAGATGCCGCCCGTCTCCGGCGTCAGCGGCAGAAGGCCGACCAGAATATCGGTGCGGGCAAGGAAAGCATCGAGTTCGCCGCCATCGAAAGTCTCGACGCCTTCGATCGTCTTTTTGCTGCGCGACCAGCCAATCACGTCGAAACCCATGACCTTCAGCTTCCGGACCGAATCCAGGCCGAGCACGCCAAGGCCCATGACGCCGACGGTCAGGTCCTTTGCCTCCGGCTGGGAGAGTTCGCGCCACTGGCGTTCGCGCTGCTGGCCGAGATAGGCCGGCACCTGCCGGAGGTGGCTCAGGGCCTGCAACACGACCCATTCGCTCATCCGCGTCGTCAGGCTTTCATCGACGAAACGGACGATCGGGACGTCAGGCAGGCCGGGCATGGTGAGGATATAGTCGACCCCGGCGCCGCCGGAAAACAGGACCTCCAGCTTCGGCGCCCGCTGGAACAGGTTCGGATCCGGCTTCCAGATCACCGCGTATCGGGCTTGCGAAAGATCGATACGCGGATCGGAAGCGCGCAGCACCTGGCGACCGGCGAAAGCGTCGGCAAGTGCTGCATCGATCTCGCGGCGTTCGAACTTGAGGTCGATGACGACCGGATGTTTGGCGGGCATGGACGGATTGACCTTGATTATTGGGAACTACTGATTGAGGGCTTCGGTTTCGACCGCTTCGAGATGGAAGGCGGCGGCCATCAGCGCGCGGGTATAATCCTGTTTCGGCGCCTGGAAGATCTGGTCGGCTGGACCTTCTTCCACCACCTTGCCGAGCCGCATGACGATGACGTGGTTGGCGAGCGCCTTTACGACCTTCAGATCGTGGCTGATGAAGAGATAGGCGAGATCATGCTTCTTCTGCAGGTCGCGCAGGAGGTCGACGACCTGCGCCTGTACCGTCATGTCGAGCGCCGAGGTTGGCTCGTCGAGCATCACGAAACGCGGTTTCAGCACCATGGCGCGGGCGATCGCGATACGCTGCCGCTGGCCACCGGAAAATTCGTGCGGATAACGCCAGCGGGTGGCGGGATCGAGGCCGACCTCGGTCAAAGCCCAGGCGACGCGCTCGTCCCGGCCATCGGCGGAGAGCGACCTTTCGTGGACCTTGAGCCCTTCGGCGACGATATCGCCGACCGACATGCGGGGGCTAAGCGACCCATAGGGATCCTGGAAGACCACCTGCAGACGGTCGCGGAACGGTCGCATCTCCTTGAAGGAGAACTTGTCTATGTCCGTTCCGATAAAGGCGATGCGGCCCTGCGAGGAGATGAGCCTTGCGAGCGCCAGACCCAGCGTCGTCTTCCCGGAGCCGGATTCGCCGACGACGCCGAGCGTCTCGCCGGCCCGCAGTTCGAGATCGACGCCATCGACTGCCTTCACATGATCGACCACCTTGCGCAGGAAGCCCGCCTTGATCGGGAACCAGACACGGATGTCCTTGCCTTCCATCACCACCGGCTTTGAGGGATCGGTCGGCGGCGGCTCGCCGCGCGGTTCGGAGGCGAGCAGATGGCGCGTATAGGCGTGCTGCGGATTGGTGAAGACCTCCTCCACCGTTCCGGTCTCGACGATCTTGCCCTTGGTCATGACGCAGACACGATCGGCGAACTTGCGAACGATGCCCAGGTCGTGGGTGATGAACAGCATGGACATGCCGTGCTCGCCCTTCAGCCCGCGCAGAAGATCGAGAATCTGCGCCTGCACGGTGACGTCGAGCGCCGTGGTCGGTTCATCGGCGATCAGCAGCTTGGGTCGATTGGCAAGCGCCATGGCGATCATCACGCGCTGGCGCTGGCCACCGGACAGCTCGTGCGGGTAGGCTTTCAGCCGCTTTTCCGGCTCGCGTATACCGACCTGGTTCAGGAGTTCGAGCGTGCGGATGCGCACTGCCTGGCCGTTGATTCCGTGGTGAAGCTCAAGAATTTCGCCGATCTGTTTTTCGATCGAATGAAGCGGATTGAGCGAGGTCATCGGCTCCTGGAAGATCATCGTCACATCGTTGCCCCGCACCCTCCGGAGTTCCGGCTCGGATGCCTTCAGCATATCCTTGCCGTCGAACAGTATCTCGCCGGACGGATGGCTTGCCGAAGGATACGGCAGTAGCTTGAGGATCGAATTGGCCGTCACCGACTTGCCGGAGCCGGATTCCCCGACCAGCGCCATCACCTCGCCGGGGTGGATGTCGAAAGAGACCCTGTCGACGGCGATCGAGGTATCGCCGCCCTGGTGGAAGGCCACGGAGAGATCGCGGACGGAAAGAAGCGGCTCTGTCATCGGCCAAGGCTTTCGATGAGGGAACTAAGCGTCGTTTCGTCTGGGCGAAGGACTGTTAAGGGTGAGCTACCCTTCGTCAGACCGTAGCGAAAATGCGTAATTTCGTAGATGTCTTTCAGTCCCATATCGGCGGTGAGCAGGTGCGTGCAGCCGGCACCGAACGCGGTGGAAATATGGATCGAGTCCGGAAGTTTCAGCCCCACGTTTTGAGACCTTAGGATCGCGGCGTACCACAACATCTGCCTGCCAACGGGGAGCACTTCGAGCCATTCATTTGTCTGAATCAGCCCCTCATATCTGTCGATGGCGCTATCATTTCCGTCTCGATACGGCTTAACCAACAACTCGGACAATGTCAGTTCGCTGGTGGCGAAACGCCGGGAATGGTGGTCTATCGAAAGGAGGTTGGCCAACGCGGTGCTGATTTCGCTGTTGTTCTCAAATGCCAGAATGAAGATATTGGTATCCAGATAGATTTTTCCGAGCCCGCGCATCAATCGTCCCATTCATCGCGCAGTTCGCGTATGCGGGAGACGGCTTCTTCGACGCTAACAGACGGCCTGCCTTCAGCCTTGTATTTCCTGATGGCTTCGAGCGTATCTGCAATGCTCATCGGCTTTCGCTCAACCATCGGGAAATCCTTGAAACCGGGATATCTGTCGATGTCGTTTTGTATCGCGGCATCTTCCACCTCAACGACGATCTTCACGGTCGCGTCAACCGCCAGTCCCTCCCGCAAATCCTCGGGAAGGTTGGCGACCGGATAATGCTCTCTGACGATCTTGTTCATCGTTTCACGCTCGCGTCCCATCGTTCCGATAATCTAGCGCAAATTCCGCCGGAATACGACCCGCGCTCATCCGAACGTCTTTCTCGGATCGAAGGCATCGCGCACCGCTTCCCCGATGAAGATCAGCAGCGACAGCATGATGGACATGGTGAAGAAGGCGGAGAAGCCGAGCCATGGCGCCTGCAGGTTGTTCTTGCCCTGCGAAATCATCTCGCCGAGGGACGGAGAGCCTGCCGGCAGGCCGAAGCCCAGGAAGTCGAGCGAGGTCAGCGTCGCGATCGAACCCGACAGGATGAAGGGCAGGAAGGTCAGCGTCGCGACCATGGCGTTCGGCAGAAGATGCCGGGACATTATCGTCCAATTGCCGACGCCGAGCGCGCGGGCGGCGCGGACATATTCGAAATTCCGAGCCCGCAGGAACTCGGCGCGCACCACGCCGACGAAACCGACCCAGGAGAAAAGCAGGAGGATGCCGAGCAGGACGAAGAAGCCCGGTGGCAGGATCGAGGCGATGATCAGCAGGATGTAGAGAACCGGCATGGATGACCAGATCTCGATGAACCGCTGCATCAGCAGGTCCGTCCAGCCGCCGAAATAACCCTGGACCGCGCCGGCCGTCACGCCGATTACTGCCGAGCAGATCGTCAGCACCAGGCCGAACAGGACGGAGATGCGGAAGCCGTAGATCATGCGGGCGGTCACGTCGCGTGCCTGGTCGTCGGTGCCCAGCCAGTTCAGGTTGCCGAGGATGCAGTTCGGGTCCTGATCCTTCTGCGGATAGGCGGCGCAGCGATCCGCCTTCTCCATCAGCCAGAAGGGTTCGGTCGGCGCCGAATGGGGGATGTTGGAATTGACCGTCTGGTAGGAATAGCGGATCGGCGGCCAGACCATCCAGCCGTTCGCCTCGATTTCCTGCTGGATGTAATCGGAGCGGTAATCGGTCGTTGCCAGGAAGCCGCCGAACTTCTCTTCCGGATAGTCCACCAGGACCGGGTAGAGGATCTCGCCCTTGTAGGAGGCGACGATCGGCCGGTCGTTGGCGATGAATTCTGCAAACAGGCTGAGCACGAAAAGGACCATGAACAGCCAGAAGGACCAGTAACCGCGTTTGTTAGCACGGAAATTGGCGAGCCGGCGGCGGTTGGTCGGCGTGATCCAGGGCCGCTTCTGCGGCGTCTGCACGGCGGTCTTTGCGGCGGTTGCCTCCATCAGACATCCCTCCGCTCGAAATCGATGCGCGGATCTATCCAGGTATAGATCAGGTCGGAAATCAGGCTGACGAACAGGCCCATCAGCGAGAAGATGTAGAGCGTGCCGAAAACGATCGGGTAATCGCGGTTGACGATCGCGAGATAACCGAGACGCCCCAGTCCATCCAGCGAGAAGATGTTCTCGATCAGCAGCGAGCCGGTGAAGAAGGCGGAGATGAAAGCGCCGGGAAAGCCCGCGATGACGATCAGCATGGCGTTGCGGAAAACGTGGCCGTAGAGCACCTGCCGCTCGTTGAGGCCCTTGGCACGCGCCGTCGTCACATACTGTTTCTTGATCTCGTCGATGAACGAGTTCTTGGTCAGCAGCGTGGTGGTGGCGAAGGCCGACAGCGACATGGCGATCAACGGCAATGTCAGGTGCCAGAAATAGTCGATGACCTTTTCCCACCAGGAAAGTTCTGAAAAATTGTCCGAAACCAGGCCGCGCAGCGGGAACCAGTCGAAGAAGGAACCGCCTGCGAAGAGCACGATCAGCAGGATGCCAAACAGGAAACTCGGCACCGCATAACCGATGATGATCACGCCGGAGGTCCAGACGTCAAAGGTCGAGCCGTCCTTGACTGCCTTGCGGATGCCTAAGGGAATCGAGATCAGATAGGAGACGATCAGGATCCAGAAGCCAAGCGAGATCGATACCGGCATCTTGTCGATGATCAGGTCGAGGACCGAGGTATTGCGGAAGAAGCTCTCGCCGAAATCGAAGCGGATGTAATTCCACATCATTTCGAGGAAGCGCGTCGCCGGCGGCTTGTCGAAACCGAACTGCTTTTCGAGCTTCTTGATGAATTCCGGATCGAGGCCCTGGGCGCCACGGTAACGGCTTTCCTCGCCTCCGCCCTGTTGCTGGAGTATGTCGCCGCCACCGCCGGAAAGCCGATCACCGGTGTCCTGACCCTGGATCTGGGCGATCACCTGTTCGACAGGTCCGCCCGGCGCGAACTGCACGACGAGGAATGAAATCGCCATGATGCCGACGATCGTCGGTATCATCAGCAGGAGACGGCGAAGAATATAGGCGCCCATCAGAGCTCCCTGCCTGTCGTCACGGGGCTTGTCTCACCACATATCCCAATGCCGATCAAATGGCTCTTTCCTCTTTTCCGATGCGAATCATACGGGCTCATTTGGAACAGGTGCCGGTCGGCGGCGCAAGTCCGCGCTTACTGCGTCATTTGGCAGGGCTTTTGGCCGACCAGGTCTCGGGGAAACCTATGCTGTATTCCGGCAGTCTCTGCGGATGCGTGATGCGGTTCCAGTAGGCGATCCTCGCTTCGCCGGAATAGAACATCGGAACGACATAGTGGTTGGCGAGCAGCACCCGGTCCATCGCCTTGACGGCCGCCACCTGATCCTCCCGGCTCTGGGCAGCGGTAATCATGCTGATCAACTGATCCACCGCCGGATCGGCGATACCTGCATAATTGCGCGATCCAGGCCGGCTAACGGACGCCGATCCCCAATAGTCCGCCTGTTCGTTGCCGGGGTTCATGGTCTGGGCCCAAACCCCGTACATCATGTCGTAGTCGAAGCTGCGGACTCGATTGATATATTGCGATGCGTCGACTATCCGGAGCCGGGCATCGATGCCTATTTTCTTGAGACTTGTCACATAGGGCGTCACGGTGCGCTCCTGCGACTGGCTGTTCAGGAGAATTTCGAAACCCAAGGGCTGTCCGGTCTTGGCATTGAGCATCCGGTTGCCCTTCAGTTCCCATCCGGCCTCCTTCAGCAGGCCGATGGCGGTGCGCAGGTTATCGCGCACCTTGTTCGGGTCGCCGCCGACGGGGTTGGTGTACGGAGTTGTGAACACCCTCGCCGGAATCTTGTCCTTCAACCCGTTGAGGATCTCCAGCTCTTTTCCCTGCGGCAGGCCGGACGAAGCAAGCTCGGTGCCCCAGAAAAAACTGTCGACCCGCTTCAGGCCTCCATAGGCGAGGTTCTTGTTGAGATCCTCGAAGTCGTAGGCATAGTTCAGCGCCTCGCGGACCCGCGCATCCTTGAATATGTCGCGCCGCATGTTCGGCACGAAAGCCTGCATGACGCCGACGGCCTTGAACGGGTTGGTCAGAGCTTCCTTGATGACCCGCCCATCCTTCACCGCATCGAAATCGTACCGCGTGACCCAGCGGCTCGAACTGTTTTCCTGGCGGTAATCGATGTTGCCAGCCCGGAAAGCCTCGAATTCCACGTCGGCATCGGAAAAATAGGTGTAGCTGATCGTCCGGAAGTTATATTGGCCGAGATTGATCGGCAGGTTCTTGCCCCAGTAGTCGTCGCGCAGTTCGTAGCGGATGCCGGAGCCCGGCTGAACGGCGCTGATCTTGTAGGGGCCGGACCCCATGGGCGGCTCCAAGGTGGTGCGGGAAATGTCGCGCTGGTTGCCCTGTGCATCCTTGCCTTGCCACCAGTGCTTCGGCAGGATCGGAAAATCTCCGACGATCGAGGGCAGTTCGCGATTGTCCTTTTCGTCGAAGCGGAAGGTCACCTCGCGGTCGCCGGTCTTTTCAGCACCCGTGACGTGCCGATAGTAGCCGGAATAGAGGGCGCTATGCTCCTTCAGCTTCTCCAGGCTGAAGATCACGTCCTCCGGGGTGACCGGCTGCCCATCCGCCCATTTCGCCTCCTGCTTCAATCGGAACGTCACCGAAGACACGTCGTCCGGATAGGACACGGCCTCGGCCAAAAGGCCGTAGGTACCGAAAACCTCGTCCTCCGACCGCTTCATGAGCGTGTCGTAGATCAGGCTGACACCCGAAGCCGCGGTACCCCGGTCGATCACGAGGTTGAGGTTGTCGAACGTTCCTTCGTCGCCGAGGCGCAGTTCACCGGACTTCGGCGCGTTCGCATCGACATAGGGGAGCTGCTTGAAGTCTGCCGGCAGCTTCAGGTCACCGACGACAGCCATGCCATGCCGCCATTTCGGCTCCTGGGCGGTCGCCGCGGATGTCCAGAGGGACATTGCAGTGAGAGCGATCACGAAAGCTGTCTTCAGGCGGGCCAAGAGCATACGTTACCCCTTGTGAGTTTCTTTGTTGCGGTGAAGCATAGGGCAAAAGGCGGCGAAAAACAGGAGTTCCAAACTCACATCCGTTTTATCCGGCGTTATGTTCCTGAAAATCGGCAAGGCTTCCACCATCTCCATTTCACCAAAATCCTGTTTCACGGTAGTTTGGAAGCGATCAGGTGATTTGCGGCGGATGGGCATGAGATCGATTTCGGGTACAATTCTGCGGCTGACGGCGGCGGCACTCCTATGCGGAAGTTTCGCAGGTTCGGTAGCGGCGCAGGAAGGCACGCCAGCGAAACAGCTTTTCGGAGGCATTAAACTCCCGAGCAAGGCGGACGCAGAACCGCTCGGTTTCTATGCCAAGGGCTGCATGTCCGGCGCCGTGGCACTGCCGACCGACGGGCCGACCTGGCAGGCGATGCGCCTTTCGCGCAATCGCCGCTGGGGCAATCCCGAAATGATCGCGCTGCTCGAACGGTTTTCCGGTGACGCAGCAAGGCTCGGCTGGGGTTCCGGCATTCTCATCGGCGACATTTCGCAGCCCCGCGGCGGCCCGATGATCAACGGCCATTCCTCGCACCAGATCGGCCTCGATGCAGATATCTGGTTCACCCCGAAGCCCACCCAGCCGTTGAGCGTGCAGCAGCGCGAAAGCTATCCCTTCACTTCCATGCTCGACAAGAGCAAGTTCCTGACCGTCGATTCCAACCGCTGGACCAGCACCCATGCCAAGCTCGTCATGCAGGCGGCGAGCTATCCGCAGGTGGACCGCGTCTTCGTCAATCCTGCCATCAAGAAGAAGCTCTGCGAGACCTGGACCGGCAACCGTGACCTGCTTGGCAAGGTGCGGCCGATCTACGGCCATGACGAACATTTCCATATCCGCATCTCCTGCCCGCCGGGCTCCACCACCTGCCAGAAGCAGGCCGCAGTGCCGAAGGGCGACGACTGCAGCAGCAAGGGATTTGCCTGGTGGTTCACCAAGGAGCCTTGGGCACCGCCGCCCAAGCCGGACCCGAACAAGAAACCGGTAAAACCGCGTCAGGTGATGCTCTCGGACCTGCCGAAGGCCTGTGCGGCCGTGCTTGCGGCCCCCTCACGTTCCGAAGACGATGCGACATTCGGCGGCAGCGCCGTGGCCTACACGGCTCAGCCTGCCGCGTCGGCATCGGCAAGGACTGTCGAAGCGATCGTCAACGATCCGCCGCCCGCTTCCGATGACATGCCGATCCCGACGCCGCGTCCGCTGCAATAGTTTCCGGATGAGGCCCGCGATCGAAAACGCCGGTCTCGACGCCACCTTCCCAAGACCGAAGCGGCACGCTAGAACGCATCACAAATCGATTGAAAATCGTTCTGGCGAGGACACCCAATCATGTCGGCCAAGCCCTGCATCGCGTTGATCGCACACGACCAGAAGAAGAATGATATGGCGGATTTCGCCCGCCATCACCAGGTGGCGCTGTCGCGGTTCCGCATCGTCGCCACCGGTACGACCGGCGGCCGGGTTCAGGATGCCTGCCCCGGACTTGAAGTGACGCGGCTGAAGAGCGGCCCGCTCGGCGGCGACCAGCAGATCGGCGCGATGATCGCAACCGGCGAGGTCGACATGCTGGTGTTCTTCATCGACCCCTTGAGCGCGCTTCCCCACGATGTCGACGTCAAGGCGCTGACGCGGCTGGCTACCGTCTACGACATTCCCATGGCACTCAACCGCGCCACCGCCGAAAAACTCATCGACTTTCAGAAGGACTAAGCTTCCCGATGGCCGATACCATGAAGACAGACAAACTGCCGTTTCCGATCCTGATCGGCGATATCGGCGGCACCAATGCCCGCTTCTCCATCCTCCTCGACGCCTATGCGGAACCTAAGCCGTTTCCGAACGTGCGCACCGCCGACTATCCGACGATCGACGACGCGATCCAGAAAATCGTGCTCGATTCGAGTTCCGTTCAGCCGCGCTCGGCGATCCTTGCCATTGCGGGACCGATCGACGGCGACGAGATCGATCTGACCAATTGCGATTGGGTGGTGCGGCCGAAAGGCATGATCACCCAACTCGGCTTCGAGGACGTGCTGGTCGTCAACGATTTCGAAGCCCAGGCGCTTGCCGTCGCGGCCATGCCCGACGAATACCGCGAGACGCTTGGCCCCAATAACCAGCCGCATATGGCATCGCGCGTCGTGCTTGGTCCGGGTACCGGCCTCGGCGTTGCCGGCCTCGTCTATGCGCGGCACATGTGGTTTCCGGTTCCCGGCGAAGGCGGACATGTGGATGTCGGCCCGCGTTCTGAGAGGGATTTCGAGATCTTTCCGCATCTCAAGCGCATCGAGGGCCGCGTTTCTGCGGAAGAAATCCTGAGCGGCCGCGGCGTCGTCAACATCTACCAGGCCGTCTGCGCGGCCGACGGTCTGCAGCCTGCGTTTTCCGATCCGGCGGATATCACGGCCCACGGTTTAGGTGGCTCGAATTCCCAGGCCGTCGAAACGCTTTCGCTATTTGCCACCTATCTCGGCCGTGTCGCTGGCGATATGGCACTGATCTTCATGGCGCGAGGCGGCGTCTATCTTGCCGGCGGCATTTCGCAGAAGATCATTCCGGCGCTGAAAGGCCCGGAGTTCCGTGCCGCCTTCGAAGACAAAGCGCCGCATACGGAGCTGATGGGCACGATCCCGACCTTCGTGGTGACCCACCCGCA
The DNA here is from genome assembly GCF_000731315.1 of Neorhizobium galegae bv. orientalis str. HAMBI 540. Taxonomy (NCBI): domain Bacteria; kingdom Pseudomonadati; phylum Pseudomonadota; class Alphaproteobacteria; order Hyphomicrobiales; family Rhizobiaceae; genus Neorhizobium; species Neorhizobium galegae. The sequence goes on along the minus strand of NZ_HG938353.1, from coordinate 4,465,197 downwards.
GGCGGCACTCGCCGGCCTTGCAAGCTTTGCCCGCACGCCCTCCGCCTACGGCCTTTCCATGGATGGCCGCCGCTGGCAACGCTAGGACCGGACCGAGACCATCGCCGCGGGCGAGGCCGGTTTCCTGGAGACGGCCTGCAAGAGATGCTTGCGCAGCGCGGAAGCGGCCTTTACGCTCGCCCCAACAAGCTGTAACCGCTCGAAAAGACCGACCGACAAAAGCAGGGACTACGCCGCACATGACCGCAAATGACATGAAACTCGTGGTGGTCGGCGCAGCGGGTCGGATGGGCCAGGCACTGATCCGGGTTATTCATGAAACCGACGGTGTAACATTGCACGCAGCGGTCCAGCGCGAAGGTTCGCCGTTCATCGGCAAGGATGCAGGCGAGCTCGCGGGCGTCGGAACGCTTGGAGTCCCCGTGACCGCCGATCCGCTTCAGGCTTTTCTCGATGCCGAGGGCGTGCTCGATTTCACCACACCCGCGACCAGCGTCGCCTTCTCCATCCTCGCCGCGCAGGCACGGATCGTCCATGTCATCGGCACGACCGGATGTTCGATTGAGGACGAGGAAAAGTTCAAGGCGGCCGGCCGCCATGCGCGCTTGGTCAAATCCGGCAATATGAGCCTCGGCGTCAACCTGCTGGGTGTGCTTGTCGCGCAGGCGGCGAAGGCTTTGCCCGCCGCCGGCTGGGATATCGAAATCCTCGAAATGCATCACAAGCACAAGGTCGACGCGCCATCTGGAACGGCACTGCTGCTCGGCGAAGCGGCGGCACGAGGCCGCGGCATCGATCTCGCAAGCCAGTCCGTCAGGGTGCGCGACGGCCATACGGGCGCCCGCCCGACCGGCACGATCGGGTTTGCGACGCTGCGCGGCGGCTCGGTCGTCGGCGACCATTCAGTCGTGCTTGCCGGCGAAGGCGAGTTGGTGACGCTCTCACACAGCGCGCGCGACCGTTCGATCTTCGCCCGCGGCGCGGTTGCCGCAGCGCTCTGGGCGCGCGACAAGAAGCCCGGCCATTACTCCATGCTCGACGTGCTCGGGCTTTCCTGAAAATCTTCCCGGAGGAATTCATCCCATGAGCGGAACTCTCGTCCTCGTTCGCCACGGCCAGAGCGACTGGAATCTCAAGAACCTTTTCACCGGCTGGCGCGATCCGGATCTGACGCCGCTCGGCATCCAGGAAGCCGAGGCCGGCGGCGAAGCGCTGGCAGCAACGGGCATCAAGTTCGACATTGCCTTCACCTCGGTGCTGAAGCGCGCCCAGGACACGTTGAAGATCGTCCTCGACAAGGTCGGCCAGCCGGACTTGGAGACGATCCGCGACCAGGCGCTCAACGAGCGCGACTACGGTGATCTATCCGGCCTCAACAAGGACGACGCACGCGCCAAATGGGGGGAGGAACAGGTGCATATCTGGCGCCGTTCCTACGACATTCCGCCGCCGGGCGGCGAAAGCCTGCGCGATACCGGCGCCCGCGTCTGGCCCTACTACATGACGGAAATCCTGCCGCGCGTGCTGCGCGGCGAAAAGGTCCTCGTCGCCGCGCACGGCAACTCGCTTCGCTCGCTGGTGATGGTGCTCGACCGACTCAGCAAGGAAGAGATCCTCAAGCTCAATCTCGCGACTGGCGTGCCGATGGTCTACACGCTCAAGGCCGACTCGACTGTCGCCTCAAAGGACGTTCTCGGCGACATGTCCGGCGCGCACTGAGGCAATTGCTTCTGCCGAGTCCACCCCTTCCTAGGGATGGGGTGGACTCGGTAAAATCTCACCGCCTCCTTGCGGCCCATGGTGGATTTCCACGGGGAGTGCGGCGCCTCCGCTAAGTATGCGAACAATTCCTTCGCGGATAATGTGCTGATGTGCCTCAAGTTCTTCGTGAGCTTTTGGAGAATATATTTCCCTACTAATTTCAACTTTTGAAAACTCGTAGCCTACAGTTGGTGCCATTTTATGAAGAAGATCTATAAATAGATCAACACGCTTTTGGCCCCAAATTGCCAAATTAGCATTATCTTGAGACAGGTGATCGAGGTAATGCTTCCAGGCCTCGACTACTGCTTTAGAAGATCTCTTTCTGCCGTAAAATTCCAAAGCTATTGAATTAAGAGCTTCTACATGGGCTGGAGAGACGGATGCCGCTCTAGTAGCCATTAACGTCCGAAATATCTGAAGACGCCGATTGCGATTTTCACGGCCACGCTCCAAAAACTTTTGGACCTGTATTGCTAAAATCGGGCCTGCAAGCGTTGCGAGGATAATCATCCAATCAGAGGTCGACATCGGGAATCACCAGTTTCGAGCTTTGGGATCGTACCACTGAAACGAGTGCCAGCGAGAAATCTCGGATTTTGCTCCACATGATTGTTGACGTCTGGCTAGAGCTCAATTCTCGATCGTGAACTGCACCATATCGGCCGGAAAGCGGCTGACGGCGTATTGGACCGGCACGCCTTCGGTATCGGTATTGAGCGCGCGGGCGACAAGGATAATGGCTCCCGGCGATAGCTGCAGGTCGACGAGATCCGCGCCGTCCGCATGGGTCGCGGTCACTTCCGTCGACACACGCAGATAATCCGAAAGGCCGAGCATCCGGAATGCGACCGTGATCGAGCCGCTTTTGCTATAGGCCTCCTCGATGCCGCCGAAACGTTCGGCCGGAAACCAGGTCGTCGAGCGGGAGACCGGGCGGTGATCCGCCTTCCTCAGCGTTTCCAGCCGGATCACCGGCGCGCCTTCGGGAAGGCGAAGCCGGGCCGACAGATCGGTTGAAGCCGGTTCCTGTGCCGAATGAAGCAGCAGGCCTTCCTTTTCCCGCGCCTGATCGCCGATACCCTCGCTGAACCGGGTGCGCCGCGTGATCGGGAAGTTCAGCCGTTCCTTGCGCTCGATCAGCGTACCGCGTCCCTGCACCGACCGGACGATGCCTTCCTGGGCGAGGGCGGCAAGCGCGCTTCTCACGGTATGGCGATTGACGCCGAATTGCGCAGCCAGCGTGAATTCCGGCGGCACCTTGCCGGTCGCGTCGTAGTCGCCGTTGGCGATCGAGGCGCGAATGCGGTCGGCGATCTGCCGCCAGAGCGCCACCCCGTTTTGCCGGTGAACGTTTGTCTGCCCCGTATCCATGTCACACGCTTGTTATATGCGGAAGTTAGTAGTATAGGTAACTTGTATGGTTGTCTATATTAATAGACATTTTGGAGCTTGGCAATGGACCTGGCGAAACAAATCGGGCCGAACGCAGAAACCAACGGACGCCGCCGTGCGGTTGGCCTGCTTGCGCGGGCGATGACAGACGAATTGCGTGCCGCCTGGGACAAGCTTCCGGCCAAACCGGAGGTCAAGCCCGTGCGCGGGCCGGAGACCGGACTGGTGATGGTCCGCGGCCGCATCGGCGGCGGAGGCGCACCCTTCAATCTTGGCGAGGCGACGGTGACGCGGGCGACCGTGCTCCTCGCATCCGGCACGGCCGGCCATGCGCAGGCGCTCGGCACTGCCAAGAACAATGTCCGGCTTGCAGCCATTTTCGACGCGCTCTGGCAGGAGGCCGACACGCGCGATTTCGTGGAGACCACGTTGCTCGGCCCCATCGAGGCCCGCATCGCGGTGGAGGACAAACAAAAGGCAGAGGAGACGGCAGCGACCCGCGTCGATTTCTTCACCATGGTACGGGGGGACGACTGATGAACATCAAGACGCAAGCGCTTTCCGGCGGGTTCGGAGAGCCGGTTTTCGAGTCCCAAGGCGTGTTCCGCATGCTGATGGACGGCATGGCCCGTCCGGGAACGATCCGCATCGTCGGACCGGATGTCGGTCAGCCCGAGCCGCTTGGAGGAGCAGCCGGGGCGATCGCCGTGACGCTCTGCGACCATGAAACGCCCGTCTGGTTGAGCGCCGGCCTTGCCAAATCGGCCACCGGCGAATGGATCGGTTTCCACACCGGAGCCCCGATCACCCGCGAAAAAGCGGAGGCCCGCTTCGCCTTCGTTGAAGCCGGTGCGACGCTCGCCTCGTTCGGCCTGTTTTCGGCCGGCACCCAGGAATATCCGGACCGTTCGACGACGCTGGTCATCGAAGTCTCAGCACTTGGCGAAGGCCTGCCGCTGACGCTGACCGGCCCCGGCATTCCGCATGCGACCACCGTCATGGTGAAGGGTCTGCCGGAAGTCTTTCCGCGGCTTTGGGCCGATAACCGGGCGCTCTTCCCGCGCGGCGTCGATGTCATCCTGACAGCCGGCAAGAGCCTGTTATGCCTGCCGCGGACGGTACGGATCGCAACGCAATGAACGGATGCCAGACTTTTTAGCCTTGGGGCCGCCCGCTTGGGGCAGCCAATGGGGGCCGAACGACCAAACCCCGCCCGCGTCTTCCATGGAATGCCGGTGATGGCCAGGAGAATGAACCATGTATGTTGCCGTCAAGGGTGGCGAGGCCGCCATCAACAACGCTCACAGGCTGCTGGCCGACCGGCGTCGGGGTGATCGCTCACTTCCTTCTGTCACCATCGAGCAGATCGTCGAGCAGCTGGGCCTCGCTGTCGACCGGGTGATGGCCGAGGCCTCGCTTTACGACCGGGCGCTCGCGGCGCTTGCCATCCGCCAGTCGCGCGGCGACATGATCGAGGCGATCTTCCTGCTGCGCGCCTATCGCACCACGCTGCCGCGCTTCGGCTCTTCGGTTCCGGTCGATACGGCCGCCATGAAGGTCGAGCGGCGCGTTTCGGCGACCTACAAGGACCTGCCGGGCGGCCAGCTTCTCGGCCCGACATTCGACTATACCCACCGCCTGCTCGATCCCTCGCTGCTCACCGACAGTCCGGTCGATGAGCCTGAGCGCCGCGACGCGCCGGAAGAGCAAATCATGCGGGTCTCGGACATTCTCGCCCATGAAGGTCTGATCGAACCGGACGGCGAGTTTTCCGAGGACCATCAGGCCGGCGACATCACCCGCGAGCCGATGGAATTTCCGATGAGCCGCGATCTGCGCCTGCAGGCGCTCGCCCGCGGCGACGAGGGCTTCCTGCTGGCGCTCGGTTATTCCACCCAGCGCGGTTACGGCGGCAACCACCCGTTCGTCGGCGAAATCCGCATCGGCGAAGTGGAAGTCGAGATCGAGGTCGCAGAACTCGGCTTTGCCGTCTCGCTCGGCCGCATCCGGATCACCGAATGTCAGATGGTCAACCAGTTCAAGGGTTCGTCCAAGGCGCCGCCGCAGTTCACCCGCGGCTACGGCCTGGTCTTCGGCCAGAGCGAGCGCAAGGCGATGTCGATGTCGCTGGTCGACCGGGCGCTACGGGCCGAGGAGTTCGGCGAGGATATTACCGCGCCGGCGCAGGACGAGGAATTCGTGATCTCGCATTCGGACAACGTCCAGGCGACGGGTTTCGTCGAGCATCTCAAGCTACCGCATTACGTCGACTTCCAGGCCGAGCTTGCGCTGGTGCGCAAGATGCGCTCGGACATCGAGGCGGCGCGCAATGGCAGCAACGGCCTGCAGGAGGCCGCCGAATGACCGCCATGCCGGTTCGGCCGCAGTTCAGGGGCGGCTCAATCGCCTCCGCCGCCTCCCCCGTCACCACCACCATCGCAGGCGCCGCCCGCGCTGCCGCTATCGCAGCTGCTCGCAGAGCCTCCGGCCCAGCCGCCGTCGCTGCCCGCATTGGCCATCCCGGCGTCTTTCGGGGGTTTGATGACATAAAAGGGAATGATGATCCCGCAGGCGACAAAGGCCGCGAAGACGGCCACGCCCAGCAATCCGTTCGAAGTGATGGCGTCCATGACAGCCTTTCCTTCTAGTTGGTTCATGCAGTCACAGGATACTCCAAGATGACGGACCTCGCCACCTACAACTTCGCCTATCTCGACGAGCAGACGAAGCGGATGATCCGCCGCGCGATCCTCAAAGCGATCGCCATCCCCGGTTACCAGGTGCCCTTCGCCTCCCGTGAGATGCCGATGCCCTACGGCTGGGGCACCGGCGGCGTGCAGGTGACGGCCGCGATCATCGGCCCGGAAGACGTGCTGAAGGTGATCGACCAGGGCGCAGACGACACGACCAATGCGGTCTCGATCCGTGCCTTCTTCCAGAAGGTCGCCAATGTCGCCGTCACCACCCACACCAAGGACGCGACGATCATCCAGACCCGCCATCGCATTCCCGAGCACAAGCTCGCCGAGGGCCAGATCCTCGTCTACCAGGTGCCGATCCCGGAGCCCTTGCGCTTCCTCGAGCCGCGCGAGACCGAGACCCGCAAGATGCATGCGCTGGAAGAATACGGCCTCATGCATGTAAAACTCTACGAGGACATCGCCCATAACGGCCGGATTTCGAAGACCTATGCCTATCCGGTGAAGGTCGCGGGCCGCTACGTGATGGACCCGTCGCCGACGCCAAAATTCGACAATCCGAAAATGCACCGGTCGGAAGCGCTGCAGCTGTTCGGCGCCGGCCGCGAAAAGCGGATCTACGCGGTGCCACCCTATACGGACGTGGTCAGCCTCGACTTCGAAGATCATCCGTTCGAGATCCAGACGTTCGACAAACCCTGCGCGCTCTGCGGCGCCGAGAATGTCTATCTCGACGAAGTGGTACTCGACGACAAGGGCGGCCGCATGTTCGTCTGTTCAGACACCGACAATTGCGAGGACCGCCGCGAACACGGCCATGTCGGCGCCCTGCTGGCGCCTGCCAAGGAGGCAGCGGAATGACACTGGTTGTGGCTTACCCCCCTCTGTCCTGCCGGACATCTCCCCCTCAAGGGGGGAGATTGGATAGACGCGCCCGCTCGATCCCTCTTGAAGACACCGCTTATCGAACTGCCCGATCCCATTTGGGGCTGAGGCTTACCCGCTTGCCGATCTCCCCCCTTGAGGGGGAGATGTCCGGCAGGACAGAGGGGGGTGAACCCCACGCGCCGACATTCAAGGACAAAACGCCATGACCGACACCCCTCTTCTCAAAGTCAGCGGCGTCTCGAAATTCTATGGCAGCCGGATCGGCTGCAAGGATGTTTCCTTCGATCTGTGGCCGGGCGAAGTGCTTGCCATCGTCGGTGAATCCGGCTCCGGCAAGACGACGCTGCTCAATTGCCTGTCGACCCGGCTGATGCCGACGACCGGCAGCGTCGAATACCGGATGCGCGACGGCAATTTCCGCGACCTCTACCATATGAGCGAGGCCGAACGGCGCTTCCTGATGCGCACAGACTGGGGCTTCGTGCACCAGAACCCGGCCGATGGCCTGCGCATGACGGTCTCGGCCGGCGCCAATGTCGGCGAGCGGCTGATGGCTGTCGGCGACCGTCACTACGGCAAGATCCGCGAGACGGCGAGCGACTGGCTGACCCGCGTCGAGATCGGCACCGACCGCATCGACGACCAGCCCCGCGCCTTTTCCGGCGGCATGCGCCAGCGCCTGCAGATCGCCCGCAACCTCGTCACCGGCCCGCGCCTCGTGTTCATGGACGAGCCGACCGGCGGCCTCGACGTCTCGGTTCAGGCGCGCCTGCTCGATCTCGTGCGTGGCCTCGTCAACGATCTCGGCCTGTCGGCGATCGTCGTCACCCACGATCTCGCTGTCGCCCGCCTCCTGTCGCACCGGATGATGGTGATGAAGGATGGCCATGTGATCGAACACGGGCTGACCGACCGGGTGCTCGACGACCCCCGCGAGCCTTATACCCAGCTCCTCGTCTCTTCCATTCTTCAGGTCTGAGGAAAAACGATCATGGCAACTCCCCTCGTCGTTTCCGAGGTCTTCAAAAGCTTCACCATGCATCTGCGCGACGGCATCAAGCTGCCGGTCGTCAATGATGTGAATTTTTCGGTCGCGAGCGGCGAATGCGTCGTGCTCGGCGGACCGTCAGGCATCGGCAAGAGCTCGATCCTGAAGATGCTCTACGGCAACTACGCCGTCGATGCCGGGCAGATCCTCGTCGATCACAAGGACCGGCTCGTCGATATCGCCCGCGCCGATCCGCGTACCGTGCTTGACGTGCGGCGCCATACGCTCGGTTATGTCAGCCAGTTCCTGCGCACCGTGCCGCGTGTCTCCGCGCTTGACGTGGTCGCCGAACCGCTGGTCGCTCGCGGTATCGCAGCCCCGGAAGCGCGCGACAAGGCGGCCGAGCTTCTGGCCAAGCTCAATCTGCCGCGGGAGCTCTGGAGCCTGCCGCCCGCGACGTTTTCGGGTGGCGAGCAGCAGCGGGTCAACATCGCCCGCGGTTTCATCACCAGCCACCGCATCCTGCTCCTCGACGAGCCGACCGCGTCGCTCGACGCGGTCAACCGGCGCGTCGTCGTGGATATGATCGCGGACAAGAAACGCGAGGGCGTCGCCCTTCTCGGAATCTTCCACGACGAGGAAGTGCGCGAGGCGGTGGCAGACCGCGTTCTCGACGTCTCCCAATTTTCTCCGCGAAAGGCAGTAGCCGCATGAGCGTCAAGGTGGGGCTCGAGCCCGCAATCCACGAAACGGCAAACGTCAGCAATTCCACGCTCGGCCCGTATACGGAAGTTTCCGAACGCTGCCGCATCAGCGAGGCCGAGATCGGCGCCTATTCCTACATCATGCAGGACGGCTCGATCTGGTGCGCGACGATCGGCAAGTTCGTCAACATGGCGGCCTCGGTGCGCATCAACGCCACCAACCACCCGACCTGGCGGGCGACGCTGCATCATTTCACCTATCGCGCCGCCAACTACTGGGACGACGCGGAAGACGAAAAGAGCTTCTTCGAATGGCGGCGCGACCATCGCGTCACCGTCGGCCATGACGTGTGGATCGGCCATGGCGCCACCGTTCTGCCGGGCGTTACCGTCGGCAATGGCGCTGTGATCGGCGCCGGTGCGGTCGTCTCGAAGGACATCGCGCCCTATACGATCGTCGGCGGCGTGCCGGCGAAACTCATCCGCGAACGTTTCACAAAAGCGGTCGGCGAGGCGATGGACCGGCTTGCCTGGTGGGACTGGGATCACCTGAAACTGAGAGCTGCTCTCGATGATTTCCGGGCACTTTCGGCAGAGGAATTCGTGTCACGTCATGCCACATAACGAAAGCGTGACGGACGCTTTCGGAATATAATAAAACCGACATAAAACCGACATTCAGACTTCATCAACCATCGCTATCGAGCTCTCAGAAAAAGGCTGAATTGGCGAGAGAGCATGAAGTTCGAGTTGAGGGACATCACCCGCCGTTTCGGCGATCGTATCGCGGTGAACGCCGTGAACGTCGAGATTCCCCAGGGCCAGATGGTCGGCATCATCGGCCGCTCCGGCGCCGGCAAGTCGACCCTGCTGCGCATGATCAACCGCCTGCAGGAGCCGAGTTCCGGCTCCATCTATTTCAACGGCGCCGAAGTCTCCTCCCTCAAGGGCCGGGCACTGCGCAACTGGCAGCGCGACTGCGCGATGATCTTCCAGCAGTTCAACCTGGTGCCACGCCTCGACGTGATGACCAATGTGCTGCTCGGCCGTCTCAATCACCGCTCGACAACGATGAGCCTCTTGAAAATCTTCAGCCGTGACGAGCGCGTCATGGCGATGGCGGCGCTCGAGCGACTCGGCATCGAACAGACGGCGTTGCAGGCGGCCGGAACATTGTCCGGCGGACAGCAGCAGCGCGTGGCGATTGCCCGTGCGCTGGTGCAGGCCCCGAAAATGATGCTCGCCGACGAGCCGATCGCCTCGCTTGATCCGCTCAATGCCAAGATCGTCATGGATGCGTTGCGCGACATCAACGAGCGCGAAGGCATCACGGTCATCACCAATCTGCACACCCTCGATACCGCCCGCAGCTATTGCGAACGGATTATCGGCATGGCGGGCGGCCGCGTCGTCTTCGACGGACCGCCGCAGGAGCTCAATGCCAATGCGGTGCGCGAGATCTACGGCTCCGACAGGGATGGCGCCGGGATCGACGAGACGATGACATCGACCAGCCTCGCCTCCACCCGTCGCGGCGAGGCTCCGGTCGCGATCGACACATCCGGCATGATGGCCGAAGCCGCCGCCATGCGCTGACCCGTTTCCGGCTGCCGACCCGCGGCCGGAAGACTGACGCCCTTTCCGGGTTGACCACCCCAATCACCAAAGGAGACTTCCATGTCTGCATTCCGCAAGATCCTGATGGCGACGATCGCCATCGCTGCCGTCGCCGGCCAGGCCCACGCCCAGAGCGCACCCGTTCTGCGCATCGGTCTCGATGGCGGCGAAAACGAAGCCGACCAGGTTCGCCGCACCGAATGCGTCAAGCCGGGCCTGATCGCCGCGACCGGCGCTTCGGACGTCAAGCTTTTCCCGTCGCCGAACTATAACGGCGTCATCCAGGGCCTGCTCGGCGGCACGATCGACCTCGCCGTCATGGGCGCTGCTTCCTACGCAGCAATCTACATCAAGGACCCGAATGCCGTTACCCCGGTCCTGACCACCAAGCAGGCCGACGGTTCGACCGGCTACTACTCGATCATGGTTGCCCGCAAGGATTCGGGCATCAAGACGCTCGCCGACGCCAAGGGCAAGAAGATCGGCTTCGCCGACCCCGACTCGACCTCGGGCTACCTCGTCCCGAACGTCGCCCTGCCGAAGGATGTCGGCATGCCGGTCAAGCAGTATTTCTCCGAAACCGGTTTCGGCGGCGGCCATGAGAACCTCGTTCTCGGCATTCTCGACAAGAAGTTCGACGTCGGCACCACCTTCGGTTCGGCCGTCGGCGACTGGGCGCAGGGCTACTCGTCCGGCAACCTGCACATCATGGTCACCAAGGGCTTGCTCGACATGGACGACATCGTCCAGGTCTGGAAGTCGCCGCTCATCCCGAACGGCCCGCTGATGGTTTCCAACAAGCTTTCGGACGACATGAAGAAGAAGGTGACCGCTTACTTCGCCGAGCTGCCGAAGAAGGACAAGGCCTGCTTCGAGAGCTTCACGGGCGGCGGTTACGTCGACTGGTCGCCGGTCGACCAGAAGTTCTACCAGACTATCATCGACGCTCGTAAGGCTGTCATCGGCGGCTGATCCAACGTCTGATCAATATCTTGCGGCGGCATCATGACGATGCCGCCGCTCGTTCAACAAGGATGCCCAGAATGGCGCACGTGGCCGAAACCGCTCAGTTCAGCGGGCTGCAGGAAAGCTCCCGCACCATCCTCGACCACTACCAGAGCCAGGTGCGGACGCGCCGGATCTACACCGTCGTCTCCATCGTCGTTTTCCTGATCGTTCTCGGTGCGTCGCTGGATTTCGCCAACGAAGCCAATTCCGGCAAGTTCTTCGAACGCCTTCCGTATTTCTTCGACTTCATCAAGAGCTTCGTGCCCAACAGCCCGCTGGAGATCTTCCGCGCCATGTTCGACCTGCCGTCGCCCTATGCGGACGGCTCGATCAAGTTCGACTATACGAGCGACCGTGTCTGGATCACCGACAGCTTCTACATTCCGAATTTCTTCTACCAGCTTGCCATCACCCTCAATATCGCCATCGTTTCGACCATTCTCGGCTCGACCGGCGCCTTCCTGCTCTGCTTCTTCGCCTCCTCCAACCTCGTCGGCTCGCGGGCGGTGCGCTGGGGAGTGCGGCGGATCATGGAAATCATGCGCGCCTTCCCGGAGATCGTGATCGCCGGGCTTCTCGCCGCCATCCTATCGATCGGTCCGATCGCGGCGATCATCGCAGTCTCCTTCCACACCATCGGTGCGCTTGGAAAGCTGTTCTTCGAAGTGGTCGAGAATGCCGACATGAAGCCGGACGAGGGCCTGCGAGCCGCGGGCGCCAGCTGGCTGGAGCGCGTCCGTTTCGCGATCCTGCCGCAGGTCCTGCCGAATTTCGTGTCTTACACACTGCTGCGCACCGAGATCAACGTGCGCGCCTCGACCATTATCGGCGCCGTCGGCGGCGGCGGCATCGGCGAGGTGTTCAGCCTGTCGATCGGCCGCGACCACGCCGCCAAGACCTATGCGATCATCATCCTTCTGCTGGTCACCGTCATCTGCGTCGACCAGTTCTCGGCCTGGCTGCGCCGCCGGCTGATCGGCAGGCAATCGTTCGAATTCGGCCGGGGAGCTGCCTGATGTCCACTCTCGCCGTCAACGCCGCCGATCGCGAACGCCTGCTCGCCGCCTATCCGGAGGTCTTTCACCGCAGCTTCATGCAGCGCTGGGGCCTGGCGATCGCCGCCGTTACGGTGTTCGTCTACCTCGCCTTCTGCTTTTCCTTCTTCAACGTCATCCCGACCTTCGTGAACGGCAACTGGGACCGCGCGGCGATCTATATCCAGGACTGGTATTCCTGGCGCGCCCAGCCGCGTCTGCGCTTCCAGAACGGCCAGGTCGTGCCGCAATGGACCAGCCGCCGCCAATATCCCGAGGGTGCGGCAATCGACTGGCTGAAGCCGACCTCGAACGGCGGCTACACGGTCCTTTTCGGCGGCGAAAACCGCTTGGAAGTGACCCCGAGCCAGGTCGACGTCTATATCGACGGCAAGCTCTATCCCGTAGTGATCAACGGGGACCGGGCGTCTCTGCCGGCAGGCGCCCCGGCGCGGATGGAGCAGGACGACAGCAAGGTCAATGTCCGGTTCGGCTTCGCCGGCCAGGCGGAAATCCGCAGCAACCAAGTCTATATCCAGCGGCGTTTTCTCGGCTGGGCGAATTTCTTCTTCGACACGCACTCGCCGTTCTGGGGCCGCAGCGTCACCGGCGTCGCCGGGCTTGTGCTCTTCGGTGAGCGGCTCGATCCGGCTCAATCGAATGCCTCGCTGGCGCTCGACAATTTCCTGAACAATGGCAGCTGGCAGCACGGCGACATTCTCTCCAAGCTGATGCAGACGCTGGTCATGGCCTTTGTCGGCACGCTGTTCGCCACCCTCTTCGCCTTCCCGCTCGCCTTCGTCGCGGCGCGCAATATCACCACAAGCCGGCCGATGAACTGGGGGATGAAGCGCTTCTTCGACTTCCTGCGCTCCATCGACATGCTGATCTGGGCCTTGTTCTTCACCCGCGCCTTCGGGCCAGGGCCGTTGCCGGGGATCGCCGCCATCTTCTTCACGGACACCGGCGCGCTCGGGAAGGTCTATTCGGAAGCGCTGGAGAATGTCGATGACAAGCAGCGCGAGGGCGTCAAGTCGGTGGGTGCCGCGCCGGTCATCGTGCAGCGTTACGGCGTCGTGCCGCAGGTCCTGCCGATCTTCATCTCGCAATCGCTGTATTTCTGGGAGTCCAACACCCGCTCGGCGACCGTGATCGGCGCTGTCGGCGCCGGCGGTATCGGCCTCAAGCTGCTCGAATCCATGAAGACCAATGCCGACTGGGACAAGGTCGCCTACATGGTCCTGCTGATCCTTCTCGTGGTCTTCGTCTTCGACAACCTCTCGAATGCGCTGCGTTCGCGGGTCATGGGCAAAAAGGGTCACTAACAGGCCGGATTATCATCATTCTGTCACGGAAATCTTTTAGCCGAGGGTCCTGTTTTGCGGGCCGGCGGACAGGTAAGGTCGGCCGGCCTTCTCCTGATTCCGGAATCCCGTTTTGCGCTACGCTCTCTATTTTTCGCCCGCCGAAAACCATCCGCTGACGAAGGCGGCAGCGCGTTGGCTCGGCCGTGACGCCTTTACCGGCGAGACGTTTCCGACGCCCGATGTCGACGGCCTGTCCCGCGACACCGTCCATGAACTGACCGCCGATCCGCGCCGCTACGCCTTTCACGCGACGCTCAAGGCGCCGTTCGAGCTGCATCCAGACCGGACGGAAGCCGAGCTGATCAGGGCCGCCGAACGCTTTGCCGCAGGGACCACGGCGTTCGACATCCCGAACGTCATCGTCGGCCAGCTGGGACGGTTCTTCGCGCTGGTGCCCGACACGATCTACCCTGAGCTCCAGCATTTCGCCGGACGCGTCGTCGAAGAGTTCGAACATTTCCGCGCGCCGCTGTCGGAAGCCGATGTCGCGCGGCGTAAACCTGATATGCTGAGCTCAGCGCAGCGCGCCAATCTCGATCGCTGGGGTTATCCTTATGTCATGGATGAGTTCCGCTTCCACATGACGCTGACGGGCCAAGTCCCGGCCGAGGAGGCGCCTGCCATGCGCCGCGAGCTCGACCGCCGCTTCGCCGATTTCGCCAACGCGCCGCTGACCATCGATGGCCTCGCCATCTTTGTCGAGCCCGAGCGCGGCGCACCCTTCATTGCTCATCGCTGGCTTCCGCTGGCGTCTGCCTTCGAAAATAGAAAGACCGCATCATGACCGCCGAACTCGTGCTCACCAATGCCCGCATCGTGCTCGAGGACAGCGTGATCTCCGGCTCCGTCCAGATCCGGAACGGCAAGATCACCGATATCTCGGAAGGTAATGTCCATACCGGCGAGGATTTCGAGGGCGACTACCTGATCCCGGGCCTTGTCGAACTCCATACCGACCATCTGGAACAGCATTATTCGCCGCGTCCGGGCGTGCGCTGGAACACCACGGCAGCGATCCAGGCCCATGACGCGCAGATTGCCACGTCCGGCATCACCACCGTCTTCGACTGCCTGCGCATGGGCGCCGACGAGGACGGCGGCTTTGCCCATGGCGAAATGCGCTCCATGGCGGATGCGATTGCCGCCGCCGGCGCATACGGCCGCCTGCGCTCCGAACATTTCCTGCATCTGCGCTGCGAAGTCTCCGCCGACAATTGCATGGAGCATTTCGTCGATTTCGAGAATGATCCGCATGTCCGGCTCGTCTCGTTGATGGATCACGCGCCGGGCCAGCGGCAGTTCCAGACGATGGATCAGTACACGCTCTACTACCAGAAGAAGCGCGGTCTCAGCGACGAGGCATTCGCCGCCTTCGTGGCCAAACGCCAGGGAGAATCGGCACGCAACGCGACACCGCACCGCGCTGCCATCTCGAAGGTCTGCGCCGAGCGTGGCATTACGATCGCAAGCCATGACGACGCGACGCTCTCTCATGTGGGCGAAGCGGTCGACAACGGTGTCCGGCTGGCGGAATTCCCGACCAGTTTCGATGCGGCAAAGGCTTCGCACGAAGCGGGTATGAGCGTGCTGATGGGTGCCCCGAACATCGTTCGCGGCAAGTCGCATTCCGGCAATATCGCCGCTCGCGACTTGGCCGAACGCGGCGTGCTCGACGTGCTCTCCTCCGATTACGTGCCGCTCAGCCTGCTGCATGCGCCCTTCGTGCTCGCCGCAGAGGTCGAAAGCATCTCGCTGCCGAAGGCGCTCGCCATGGTGACGTCGACCCCTGCCCGCACCGTCAGCCTCGACGACCGGGGCCGGATCGCGACGGGCCTGCGCGCCGATATCGTCCGCGTCCATCACGAAGAGGGCGTTCCCGTCTCCCGCGCCGTCTGGCGGGAAGGCCGGCGGGTCGCCTGATGGACGCCAGGCCGACAACAATGGAACCGGAGCGAAGCGGCTGCATGGTCGCCGTCGTCGGCCCGAGCGGGGCCGGCAAGGACACGCTGATGGCCTATGCCGCCCGGTTCTTCGAAGGCCGCGATGACGTCGTCTTCGTGCGGCGGATTATCACCCGCAATGCCGCCGCCGGCGGCGAGGATCACGACGGCGTTTCCGAAGCGGAATTCGAGGCTCTGGAAAAGGCCGGCCGTTTTGCGGTCTCCTGGGGTGCCCACGGCCTGCGGTACGGCATTCCCGCCGAGACCAAAGAGGCCATGGCGAAAGGCCAGTTGGTCGTCGCCAACGGCTCGCGTTCCGCGCTTGCCCGGTTCAAGGATGTCTATCCGTCGCTCGTGGTCATCAACATCACCGCCAGCCTGGACGTGCTCGCGGCCCGGCTCGAAGCGCGCGGACGGGAAACGCGCGAGGAGATACTTCGGCGTCTCGAACGCAGTTCGCTTGCCGTGACCGGCGACTACCAGGTGATGACGATCGACAATAGCGGATCGCTCGAAGATGCCGGCAGGGCCCTGGTCGACGCTCTCAACGGTTGCTTTACAAGCCACCAGATTAGTTAGCGAAAAACGTTCGATCGTTCTTTAAAGTCCCTGATCCGGCTCTATTTGTCTTTCCTTATATCAGGAAAGGAAAAATCATGGGTCAGAGCAAGCCGCGCGAAGTGCAACGTCCCGATGGAGCAACCGCCATCGATCTGGAAGCGCGCGTCGTTGTTCTGGAAATCGTCTCCATGACGGCATTGGCGCTTGCCATGGACACGTCCGAAAATGCGGATGTCGAACACGCCCGCGGAATCAGCAACCTCGTTCTCGAAGCCGTGCACCAGCGCTGTCACGAGATGAACATGCCGGAGGATGCGCGGCTCACCGCCTGCACCTATGCCGACGAGCTGCTTTCGACCGCGCTTATGTCCCTCTACCCGCAGGAACACTGAGCCTCAAGCTCAATGGGCCTCGTCCCAATTGCTGGCAGCGCGCGCGTCGACCTTCAGCGGCACCCGCATCGAGATCGCAGGCATGGCCGCGTGCTCCATGGTCGAGATGATCACCGGCAAGGTCTTGTCGATCTCTTCGTCTTCGACCTCGAAGATCAGTTCGTCGTGCACCTGCAGCAACATGCGGGCCTTTCCGTTCAGTCCGGCCGTTTCGAGCGTCGATTCCATCTTCGCCATGGCCCTGCGGATGATATCGGCGGCCGAACCCTGGATCGGCGCATTGATCGACGCACGTTCGTTGAAAGCGCGCACCGAAGGGTTGGAGGACTTGATCTCCGGATAATGCGCCCGGCGGCCGAAGATCGTCTCGACGTAACCGTTCTCGCGGGCGAAGGTCTTGGTGCTTTCCATGTAATCGCGGATGCCCGGGAAGCGCTCGAAATACTTCTTGATGTAGTCGCCCGCTTCCGAGCGTTCGATCGACAGCTGGTTGGCTAGTCCGAAGGCGGAAATGCCGTAGATGATGCCGAAGTTGATCGCCTTGGCGCGGCGGCGCACTTCGCTGGGCATACCTTCCACCGGCACGCCGAACATTTCCGAGGCCGTCATCGCGTGAATGTCGATCCCATCCGCAAAGGCCTGGCGCAGCTGCGGAATATCGGCCACATGCGCAAGCACACGCAGCTCGATCTGGCTGTAGTCGGCGGAAACCAGCTTGTGGCCGGGCGTAGAGATGAAGGCGGTGCGGATCTTGCGGCCTTCCCCCGTGCGCACCGGAATGTTCTGCAGGTTCGGCTCGGAGGAGGACAGGCGGCCGGTCGTTGTCGAGGCCAGTGCATAGGAGGTGTGCACCCGCTTGGTCTCGGGATGGACGTAACCCGGCAACGCATCGGTATAGGTGGATTTCAGCTTGGTGAGCTGACGCCAGTCGACGATCTTGCGCGGCAGGGGATGACCTTCGGCGGCCAAGTCTTCCAGCACGCTGGCCGAGGTCGACCACTGGCCGGTCTTGGTCTTGGCGCCGCCCGGCAGGCCCATCTTGCCGAACAGGATGTCGCCGAGCTGTTTCGGCGAGCCGATGGTGAATTTTTCGCCCGCCAGCTCGTAGATCTCGTGTTCGAAGGCGGCGGCCCGCTGGGCAAGCTCGCCGGAAAGTCTGGACAGTATCTGCCGGTCGATGGTGATGCCGCGTTCTTCCATGCGGGCGAGCACGGAAACCAGCGGCCGCTCCAGCCGTTCATAGATGCGCGTCAGCCCCGCTGCCGCCAGCTGCGGTTTCAGCACCATCCACAGGCGCAGCGTCACGTCGGCGTCTTCCGCGGCATAGGCGGCCGCCTTGTCGATGTCGACGAAATCGAAGGTGACGCCCGCCTTGCCGCTGCCGGCAACTTCCTTGAAGGTGATCGGCTTGTGGTTCAGCCAGCGCTCCGACAGCGCGTCCATGCCATGGCTCGCCTTGCCGGCCTCCAGCACGTAGGACATCAGCATCGTATCGTCGTAACCCTCGACGGTGATGCCGTGACGCCTCATCAGCAGGTAATCGAACTTCAGGTTCTGCGCCACTTTCAGGACCGACTGGTCCTCCAGCAGCGGCTTCAGACGCGCCAGCGCCTCCCTGGTCGAGATCTGGTTTTCGGCAAGCCCGCCGCCGAGCAGATCGCCGACGCCGGTCTTGTGGATCAGCGGCACATAGGCCGCGCGGACTTCGAGGCCGGACGGGTTGGCGATGTTATCCGCAAGCGCCAGCGAAAAACCAACCAACTCCGCCTGCATCGGATCGAGCGACGTGGTTTCCGTATCGAAGGCGACGAGACCGGTTTCCTGCGCCGCGCGGATCCAGTCGTCTAGCACCGTCAGGTCCCGGATGGTCACGTAGCAGCTCGGATCGAGTTTGGCCTTGGCAAAGGCTTCGATGCGGGCCTCTGCGAGTGCGGCCGGCGTTGCCGCCTCCATGCCCTTGGCGACCGGCGCCTTGGCGGGCGCTTCCGCCGCTGCCTCGCCGGTGTCGACCGCTGCCGTACCGCCGGCATCGAGATCCGGGCCGCGAGCGGCCTGACCCCATTCGACGTTGACGACGGTGGGTTCGATGGCATCGGCATCGCAGTTGCAAGCGGCGGCGACGCGGCGCGTCAGCGTGCCGAATTCCATGGTCTTCAGGAAGCCGACCAGTTTTGGGCCGTCCTGCGGCTCCAGCACCAGCGCATCGAGATCGAGGTCCAAGGGCACGTCGAGCCGCAGCGAGACGAGCCGGCGCGAAAGGCGGGCGAGGTCGGCATTGGCGACGATGTTTTCGCGGCGCTTCACCTGCTTGATTTCGCCGGCGCGGGCGAGCAGCGTGTCGAGATCGCCGAATTCCTCGAGAAGCTGGGCTGCCGTCTTCGGGCCGATGCCCGGAATGCCCGGCACGTTGTCAACCGAATCGCCGACCATTGCCTGCAGGTCGATCATCTTCTCCGGCGGCACGCCCCATTTCTCGATGACGTCGGGAATGCCGATCTGCTTGTCCTTCATGCTGTCATACATGTGGACGTTCGGCGTCACGAGCTGCATCAGGTCCTTGTCGGACGAGACGATCGTCACATCGGCGCCGGTCGCCTCGGCCTGACGGGCGTAGGTGGCGATGATGTCGTCCGCCTCGAAACCTTCGGTCTCGATGCAGGGCAGGTTGAATGCGCGGGTCGCCTGGCGGATCAGGCCGAACTGCGGGATCAGCTCTTCCGGCGGCGCCGAGCGGTTCGCCTTGTAGGCGTCGTAGAGATCCTTGCGGAAGGTCTTGGAGGAATAGTCGAAGATGACCGCGAAATGGCTGGGCGTCACGCCGACCGAGGTGTCGCGCGCATCGGTCAGCAGCTTCCACAACATGTTGCAGAAGCCGGAGACGGCGCCGACCGGCAGGCCGTCGGACTTGCGGGTGAGCGGCGGCAGCGCGTGGAACGCGCGAAAAATGAAGCCGGAACCGTCGATAAGGAAAAGATGATCGCCTTTTTTCATGGCGCAAGGAATAGCGTGGGGCATTTGATCCGTCCACGAAAACTTCGCCCCGCGGGGCCGCGCGCGCCTCACCGGAACGTTACCGATTTGTAATATGCTTTCTCTTGAAAAGCCCGTCTCGGTTCCACATTTCCTTGTTACCGGCGATTGATCACGCCGCAGTCTGGCAGTCGGCCTGTCCCCCGCCGCACCCAGACCGGACAAAGGCCTATCCCCCTCTCCGGGCCTTTGTCCCTCCATCAGAACCGCCACGGCTGTCCCCTCCCTGCCGTGGCGGTTTTTTATTGCCCTTTTGCAGGAAAGACTTGTCATTTTCCCCATCTTCGCACAGGCTTGGCGAAAGCATGGCGTGCGATATATCTGGTAGATAACGCTCGCAAACGGGCTCGTTCAGGGAGGGATGAAGACCAGCCATGGGATTCGACCGCTCGCATTCGGCGACATACCTGGCGGGCCAACTCGCCAAAGGCTTTGCGCGCTCCTTGCAGAAGCGTGCCATGGTGCTTGGCTTTTCTCCCGGGCAGTTTCCTGTCCTGCTCGAACTCTGGCAGGAAGACGGGCTGACGCAGAAGCAGCTCCTCGACAAGCTGGAAGTCGAACAGGCAACACTCGCCAATACGCTCGCCCGCATGGAGCGGGATGGGCTGATCCAGCGCACCCCTCATCCGAACGACCGGCGAGCGCAGATCATTACCCTCACCCCGCTCGGCCGCGAGCTGGAAATCCAGGCCGTCGAAGCCGCTTCCGAGGCGGATGCAGCGCTTTTTTCAGGCTTCCGCCGCTTCGAGCGTGAACTGATGATCGAATATATGCGGATGATCGTCGAGAACGCCCGCAAGGTTTGACTGAGGCCGCGCCTTTCGTCAGACCTCGTCGTTAGAGGCAGCAGGCGCTGGCTTCGGCGGACGGTCCGCAGCATGCTGCCGCCGCGCGGGTTTCCTCCGCCAGCCATCGGTCGCGGGGTTTGCAGCTCGCCGGGCGCGCGGCCAGTTCCACATGCAATGCCCCGCCCTCAAGGACCGGCGTCGACGCGCAATAGAGCTGCATCGGCCGGATGCCGTCGCTGACTTCGAACGTCAATTTGGCGGTGCCCTCGATCTTCACATGTTCGGAGACCTTGCGGATGATCGCCGAAAACTTGCCCGCCGTCATATGGGTGCGGTCGCCTTCCTCGATGTCCCAGAGCTGCACGAAAATTTCCGACCAGGCCTCCGGGTTGGCACCACAGTCGAGCGCCGAGAACTGTCCCG
The DNA here is from genome assembly GCF_000731315.1 of Neorhizobium galegae bv. orientalis str. HAMBI 540. Lineage (NCBI taxonomy): Bacteria > Pseudomonadati > Pseudomonadota > Alphaproteobacteria > Hyphomicrobiales > Rhizobiaceae > Neorhizobium > Neorhizobium galegae. Next base: position 4,444,602 of record NZ_HG938353.1, on the reverse strand, counting down.
CCTTGACCTCGGTGACATGGTAGCCGGGCTTTACCGGCCGGCCATCGTAGTGAAACACCAGCGGCTGGTCGCTGGCACCCGCCAATGTGTCGAGCAGGAAGCCCAGGCTGATGTCGTCCTGCAGAACCGGCTTGTCTATCACGTTCATTTCGGTTACTCCTTATTTCAATTATTCAAGGATTGTTGAAATATGGATGAACGTCAAGCCCTCGCGTCATTCGGAGCACTCTCGCAGGATACCCGCCTGCAGATTGTCCGGATGCTCGTTGTTGCCGGCCCCTCCGGCATGGCGGCCGGCACGATCGCCGAGCAATTGGACGTATCGCCGTCAAACGTGTCCTTCCATCTCAAGGAACTGGACCGGGCCGGCCTGATCTCCCAGCAGCGGGAATCCCGCTCGATCATCTATTCCGCCGATTACGAAGCGCTCGGCGGCCTCGTTCGCTTCCTGATGGAAGACTGCTGCGCCGGACATCCGGAAATCTGCGCGCCAGCCGCCGAGGTGGCCGCCTGCTGCACCCCTGCACCTGCCGCGTTGGAGGGCTGACGGCCATGTTCGACCTGCCCCGCAGACTAACCGCCGAAGCTCTCGGCACCGCCATGCTGGTCGCCACCGTGGTCGGTTCCGGCATCATGGCTGACCGGCTCTCAGTAGACATGGCGGTTTCGCTGCTCGGCAATACCCTCCCGACCGGCGCGATTCTCGTTGTCCTGATCACCCTGCTCGGGCCGATTTCCGGAGCGCATTTCAATCCGGCGGTGACAATGGTGTTTGCCCTGAGACGCGAGATTGATGTCCGCTCGGCGCTCTTCTATCTCGCCGCGCAATTCGCAGGCGGCGTCGCGGGAACTATCCTGGCGCATGCGATGTTCGATCTGCCGCTGCTGCAGGTATCCACCACGATCCGGACAGGACCGGGCCAGTGGCTCGCCGAGGTGGTCGCCACTTTCGGCCTCGTTCTGACGATCCTCGCTGGAATCCGGTTCCGTTCCGAGGCTATCCCGTGGCTGGTCGGCCTCTATATCACCGCCGCCTACTGGTTCACCGCCTCGACCTCGTTTGCCAATCCCGCCGTCGCGCTGGCGCGATCGCTCACCGACACCTTTGCCGGAATCCGGCCGGACGATCTTGCCGGCTTCATCCTGGCCGAGATCGTCGGCGCCCTCGTGGCCCTGCTGCTGGCCGGCTGGCTGCTGGTGGAGACAAAACCCCTCACCCAACCGCTCGCACACATGAAGGGCGCAGAATGACCATCGACGTCACCATCTATCACAATCCGGATTGCGGCACCTCGCGCAACACGCTGGCCATGATCCGCAATGCCGGCATCGAGCCGACCGTGATCGAATATCTGAAAACACCGCCGGCGCGCGACCAGCTCGTCTGGATGATCGCGGATGCGGATCTCACCGTGCGAGAGGCGATCCGCGAGAAGGGCACGCCCTATGCGGAGCTTGGTCTCGACGATCCTGCTCTCTCCGACGATCAATTGCTGGACGCGATGCTGAAGGATCCGATCCTGATCAACCGCCCGTTCGTCATCACGCCGCTCGGCACGCGCCTGGCGCGGCCGTCGGAGGCCGTGCTGGACATTCTGCCGGATACCCACCAGGGTCCGTTCGCCAAGGAAGACGGCGAGCAGGTGCTCGATGCTGAAGGTAAACGCATTGTCTGAACGCATGCCCGTTGCCGCCGTCGTGGCGCTCGGCGTCACGCAGATCATCGGGTATGGCACCCTCTACTACAGTTTCAGCATTCTTGCGCCCGATATGGCGGCGCATTTCTCGTGGTCCAGCGAATGGATCTTCGGGGCGCTTTCGGTCGCGCTTCTGATCGGCGGGCTCAGTGCTCCATGGCTCGGCGCGCTGTTCGACCGGATCGGCGCCGGCCGCGTCATGACAATCGGTTCTGCCGCGGCCGCTGTCGCATTGGTCGCCTGCGCCATGGCGCCCGGCAAGACCACCTTTGTCGTGGCGCTGATCGCGATCGAGGTGGCCGCCAATCTCGTGCAATATGGCGCCGCCTTCGCCCTTCTGGTGCAGCTTCGGCCACAGGTCGCGCAACGCAGCATCACCTATCTCACCCTGATCGCCGGATTCGCCTCGACGATCTTCTGGCCAATCACCGCCGCGCTGCATGCCTATCTCTCCTGGCAGCACGTCTATCTCGTCTTTGCGGCGCTCAATCTGCTGGTCTGCCTGCCGCTGCATGCCTGGCTGTCTTATGGAGCCGCGCGACGAAAGACGGCGTCTTCTGCCCTCCCCACCCGCACCGAGGGCATTTTGACGCCCGACCTGCGGTTCGTCGGCTTTACGCTGATGGTCGCCGGGTTTTCGCTGCAGTCGCTGGTGAGCTCCGCCGTGCTCGTCCATATGGTGCCGCTCCTCTCCGGCCTCGGTCTCGGCACGAGTGCTGCCCTGGTCGGCACATTGTTCGGCCCTTCCCAAGTTCTTAGCCGGCTCATCAACATGACGTTCGGCCGAAACCTGCAGCCCCTTCGGCTCGCGCTGATTGCGGCGGCGCTGCTTCCGGCCGGCGTTGTCGTTCTCGTCCTCACGGCGCCATCGGTACCCGGAGCGATGCTGTTTGCGGTCATCTTCGGCATGGGTAACGGACTTTTGAGCATCGTGACGGGTACCCTTCCGCTGACGCTGTTCGGCAGCGATGGCTACGGCAAACTGCAGGGCAAGATGATGTCGGCCCGATTGATCGTCTCGGCGATTGCCCCCTTCGTCCTGGCGCTTTCCATGCAGCGGCTGGGTTTTATCTGGTCGCTTTCGATCACGGCGGCGCTTGGCGCTGTTGCCGTCCTCGCCTTCCGCGCCATCGATGGGCTCGTCCGAAACGGAAGGCGTTTCAGCTAGGACGCCCATCCCGCGTGCCATGGACTTCTTTGCCATTGTCTCTTCCACCCTGGACTTGCTAACAAGGTCGGGCATTCGAAACGATGGGCCGCTTCTCGCCTCCTGGGCTCAAGGGTCTCGCACTTCAAAGACAGGATTCCCCATGACCGATCTTTCCTCCGTCCTCGACCGCGCCGACCGCAATCTTCCCGAAAGCCTCGAGCGCCTGTTCGGCCTCGTCCGCATCAAGTCGATTTCCACCGACCCCGCCTTCAAGCCGGATTGCCGCAAGGCTGCAGAATGGCTGGTGGCCGAACTCAAGGATCTCGGCTTCGAGGCGTCGGTTCGCGATACGACTGGCCATCCGATGGTTGTCGGCCATCATCCGGGCGCCAGCGCCGATGCGCCCCATGTGCTGTTCTATGGCCATTACGACGTCCAGCCGATCGATCCGATCGAGCTCTGGGAGGATGATCCCTTCGATCCCAAGGTCAAGGAACTCGGTCCCGGCCGCAAAGTGGTGACGGGCCGCGGCGTTGCCGACGACAAGGGCCAGTTGATGACCTTCGTCGAAGCCTGCCGCGCCTACAAGGATGTACATGGCTCGCTGCCGGTGCGCGTCACCATTCTCTTCGAAGGCGAGGAAGAATCCGGCTCACCGTCGCTCAAACCCTTCCTCGATGCCAATGCTGCCGAGTTGAAGGCCGATTATGCGCTGGTCTGCGATACCGGCATGTGGGACGCCGATACGCCGGCGATTACCGCGTCGCTGCGCGGCCTGGTGGGCGAGGAAATCATCGTCACCGCCGCCAATCGCGACCTCCATTCCGGCATGTATGGAGGTGCTGCCGCAAACCCGATCCAGATCCTGTCGAAGATCCTCGCCGGACTGCATGACGATACCGGCCGCGTGACGCTCGAAGGCTTTTACGACGGCATCGAGGAGACGCCGTCCAACATCAAGGCGGCCTGGGAAAGCCTGGTCGCCGGACGCGACGATTTCCTCGGCGAAGTGGGGCTGTCGGAACTGGCCGGCGAGAGGGGCCGATCGCTGCTCGAACTCATCTGGGCACGGCCGACCTGCGAATTCAACGGCATCAGCGGCGGTTACGAAGGCCAGGGCTTCAAGACCGTCATCGCCTCGAAGGCATCGGCCAAGGTCTCCTGCCGTCTCGTCGGCGGCCAGGATCCGGAAAAGATCCGCGAAAGTTTTCGCGCCTATGTACGCTCGAAAATCCCTGCCGATTGCTCGGTGGAATTCCTGAAGCACGGCGGCTCGCCGGCGATCCAGCTCGGCTACGACTCGCCGGTGCTGACCAAGGCGAAGACCGCGCTTTCCGAAGAGTGGCCGAAGCCAGCACTGCTCGTCGGCGTCGGCGGCTCTATCCCGATCGTCGGCGATTTCCAGAAGACGCTCGGCATGGAATCGCTGCTGGTCGGTTTCGGCCTCAGCGACGACCGCATCCACTCGCCGAACGAGAAATACGACCTGCGCTCTTTCCACAAGGGCATACGCTCCTGGGCACGGATCATCGCGGCGCTGGCTGCCTGAACTTGACGCTTAAAACTAAAAGGGCCTGACGCGTGCTCGCATCAGGCCCTTAAAAACAAAAAGGCCGGGGCAAGCCCGACCTTTCCACTCCCATTCACTGGTGCCAGTACATCCGTGGTCACTCTAAATGGGACAAGCATTTCCGACGCGGCCGCTTTCGACCTTTTCAGATCACCACGGCTCTAGCGGTCATTGTCTCTCGGTGAGGTAAACATTCCGTTAACGCGGATATGGAAACTGCCTCAAGACGGCACGGTCGCCCGTATTTGCCGTAACACACATGGTCGCTGAAGCTTTTTGGAGCCCGACCATGCGGTGCGTCGGAAACGCTATTGTACCCTAGATGGGAGCTGGATTTCCGTTTACAAGGGCTCAAATTTAGAATTGCTCTAAATAATGAAGCCTAGGTTCCCAAAAGCAGAAAGGCCGGACGAGCCGGCCTTTCGCAATCTTAAAGACCTGAAGTCTTCAGCAGATCATGCGCCCTGGAGGCGGTCTGCGGAAACCTTGCCCGAACGCTTGTCGCTGACGAGTTCGTAGGAGATCTTCTGACCATCCTTGAGCTGGCCGAGGCCGGCGCGCTCAACGGCAGAGATGTGAACGAATACGTCCTGCGAACCGTCGTCAGGCTGAATGAAGCCGTAGCCCTTGGTTGCGTTGAACCACTTTACAGTACCGGTAGCCATAACGATGCCTTTCCCTTGCAAATATGACCGACTATTCCACGCTCGAGCGCTTGGAACGTTGAAGTTTCGTATTTGAAGAGAGATCGTCGCAAACGCCGTGAGGCGCATAGTGCTGGCTATCAAACAAATATCGATGGCGAAGCAAATAGGGTCTTCGCGCAAAAAGGTCAAGATCGGGAAAATTCAGGCTTGCCTTAAAAAGCGAAATCGCCAGCGATTTCAAGGCATATAAAACAGAAAACCCGGCGCGGGAGGAGGTGCGCCGGGTTTCTGAAACTGACCAACAACTGGGAGGAGGAGGTGTTGTCGGTCCCATCAAGGGCGCTGGGAGGAGGAGTGCGCCCGTCGATGAATTGAACATACAGGATCGAAGCTCAAAAAACAGTCACGATATCGCAGTGCAGCATTGCAATTCTCGCATAGCTCTATTGTTCTCTTGCGGCGGGCGTGATCCTGCGCCAATTTTGCGGCCATGAGCCTCGAATCCGTCCGCGCCTTCTTCGCCACCAACGCCCCCGATATCCACGTCATCATTACCGAGGAAAGCTCGGCGACCGTGCCGCTTGCCGCTGCTGCCCACGGGGTGGCGCCCGAACAGATCGCCAAGACGATCTGCGTGCGCGCCGGCGAAATTATCGCGCTGGTCGTCATGTCAGGAACCAGCCGTCTGGACAATCGCAAATTCCGGGATCGGTTCGGCGCAAAGCCGCGCATGCTCGGCGGCGACGACGTCGTGGCGATCACCGGGCATCCTGTCGGCGGCGTATGCCCGTTCGGGCTGCCTGCGCCGACGCCGATCTACTGCGACGTATCTCTTCTAAAATTTCCGGAAGTCGTGCCCGCGGCCGGCGCCGTCAATGCCGCGGTGCGTATCAGCCCCGACCGTATGGCGGACCTGACCGCAGCGACCTGGGTCGATGTCGGTCAGGATCCGGTACCAGATGGCGCCGCCTAAAGGCGGCCGCTCAGATAGCGGTCATACCAGGCATGTTTGCTGTCGGCAGAAGCGGTGGCCACCACATAGCCGATCGCAAAACCGATGGCGCCGATCAGGGTGAACAGCGTCGTCGTGGCGGCAGGGTGCTCGCGGATGGTGCCGGCAACCGAGCTTGCTTCATTCTGGACGTAATGCGCGGCATTGCCGGCACGCTCGGCGACCTTACCATAGGCAGCGCCGGTCTTTTCGGCGAGCATCTCGCGCAGATTGGCGATCTCGGAACGAAGCGTCGCAATCTCGGCCTTGACGTTTTCGCTGGGCTCGTGATCGAAAGAGGGCGTATCCGACTTCGCGGGTGTATTCAGGTTTCTGATGGGCTCTGCCATTACCGGCCTCCTTGAGTTGATCGAGAGACCGTTCAACTGTCGAAGGACTGATAGGTTCCTCGTTTAGGCGAGAAGCTATCGGCTTTTCGCCAGCGCCTCGGCGAGCGCCGAGAGCTTTTGCTTGTCATCCGAGCCTTTTTGAAGCGAGTTCACCAGGATCAGTGCGAGCGCCTCCGCATCGGGGCTCGCCTTGTCGATCTGGTGTTCGGCACAAGCCTGGTCAAAGACCTGCTGCAGCAGGCTGAGCTGCTCGGGATTGACCGGATTTCGAACCATCTGTGTAGGCATATAACCCTCCCGATCATACGGTGCCCGACCGGCGGACCACTCCCCTCGCCCCATTCAGCAATGGCGGCCGGAGAAAATTACCAGCGGCCTTTTATTGCGACAGTCTTGCGCCGGCCTTGTCGGCGCCCGAGGAAAAAGGTCTGCAAGCCACAGGAGAGGGGATTTTGAGCCTTGGCTAATAAATTGACAATAACAATAATAGAGGGGTGCAATATAAGGGTGGACCCGTACGGGTTACTACCTATACGGGTCCGTCGCGAGTGTCCGCGGGCTGGGCAGAAGGTTCGGCCCGGTTACGCCATGCCGGCCGGATCGCCGGTCGGCAGGAGTGCAGGATCAAGCGTCGGATCCTGCGGGTTCTTGCTGTCGCCAGGATCCTGCGCCGGCGTCAATGGCGGCTTTTCCTGGGTGCGATCGGGAACTCCGCCCGCCGGTGTCGGCCCGCGCGGCTGAGGGCTCGGAGTCGGGATAGGGTCTCGATTGGGCATGATGGCCTCCTTTTCCTGTCAGGAAACCAACGACTGAGGCCCGCCACTGTTCCAGGAGCGGACAGGATTCTGAGGAAAACCTCACTCACCTCTGGCGATACCAGCGCCGGTCGCGGGACGCGGACGACATGCCGAGCATGTAGCCGATCGCCAGGCCGAGCAGGCCGATAACGGCAATTGCCGACCCGGTAGCCGCCGGATGATCGACGGCATGAGCGCCAACCATACCCGCCTCGTCCTTGACATGATGAACAGCAGATTTCGTACGAGCGCTAACGCCTGTCTCTTCGGCGACGTCGCCGGTAAAGCCGGCAGCGAGAGATTTTTTAGCCATGGGAGTCTCCTTTTCGGAAACAACACCAAGCGGAACGCGAGGTTCCGTTGCTCGATCTATCCGAGAGGGCGGGTCTCTATCTGAAGCAAAATGAAAACCCGCACCGGCGGGAAGCCGGCGCGGGCAAAACGATTATTCGGTGGCTTTAGCCTGTCCTTCGGACTGTTTCAGCACGGTGGCTTCCTCGCGCGGATCCATTTTCGGAGCCGCAATGCTTGCCGTGGTGACTTCCTTGTCCACCTTGTCGGAAGCCGTGACGTTGTGGCCGGCGCATTCCGCAAGAGCTGCGGTCGACGACAGGCCGAGCACGGCGGCGATGACGAGAATTGTCTTCATGCCATTCTCCTTTCGCTGTGGTTGCAGGCATAACGTAACCCGCAAAGCGATGAACCCGAAATCACGAATTCGCGTTTCGGGTCGTCTCAAACTGCCGGTTTTTCGCCGCCTGCCGCGATTACATCAGCTTCGAAAGGGTTTCGCGATTGACGAAAATATCCGTCTTTCCGGCCTCATAGGCGGGATGACTGAACTCCAGCATCCCCCTTTCAGGCATTTCAAGCGCCTGCTTGACACTGACCAGCCCGACCGGAACACGCTGGTCGCCGTTGCGGATCACTGCCTCGACGATTTTCTGCATATCCTCCCCTCCTCCAAGGTGGAATCCGTCGTAACGCGGATCTTGCCTCCTTGTTCCATCAGGAATCGGATTTTTTTAAGGTCTGATATGGTATCGGGCAGCTTTTGTGACACAGGTCAACGCCCGGCATTGCAGGGCGTTGCGGCCTTTCAATGAAGGTCCAGCGGCAGCTGGATACCCTTGGGGATGTTCGGGCGTCGCTGGTTGGCGATCTGTATCTTCTGGAACGTCTCGCGCCGACGCTGCGCTTCGGCCTCGCGCAGAGCCTTCGATGCCGCGACTGCGGCCATTGCACGTTCGATCACATGTTCGGTTCTGCTCATCAGCACCCTCCAAATGTTCTCTATTTGTTCTCATAAATGGAGATGAAAGTCAAGCGGTTCAATAAGTATTGTCCGATAAACCATTCCTTTACGCCTCCTTAAATCGCCGCATTTAGAGTCCAGCCAAAGCTTGGGCGATCAGACATTCGAGTAACAGCCTGTTTTGACAGGCGCGTAACGGGGGTATGCCGGCTCACCATGGCAGCCAGAGGCAGATCAGACAAACGTGTTGAACCGTCCTTCGAGGGTTCGCGACCGAGCGACGATTTCCGCCTCGACGCGGATGAACGGGTCGTGGGCAACGGCAACGGCCGGCCTGGCAGACGTCCATCGAGAGCCGAAAGCGACGAGCGTTCCGAGCGTCCGGAACGTGCCCGTCCTTCCCGCAACAAAAAAGCTCCTCAACGCGGCCAGGGCGGCGGGTTTTTCGCGCCGCTCCGCAGATTGATCTACTGGTGTTTCGTGCTCGGCATCTGGGCCGGCATCGCCGTTGGCGGGCTGGTGCTCTATTATGGTGCGAGAATGCCGGCCGCCAGCACCTGGGCGATCCCGGATCGCCCCCCCAACATGAAGATCACCGCGGTCGACGGCTCGGTCGTTGCCAATCGCGGCTCCACCGGCGGCGAGGCGCTGGCGCTCGAAGAAATGTCGCCCTACCTGCCGCAGGCGGTCATCGCCATCGAGGACCGGCGCTTCTATTCGCATTTCGGCGTCGATCCGTTCGGCCTGGCGCGCGCCGTGGTCAACAACCTGACCGGCCAACCGATCCAGGGCGGTTCGACGATTACCCAGCAGCTCGCCAAGAACCTATTCCTGTCGCCGGACCGCACCTTCGAGCGCAAGATCCAGGAGGTGCTGTTGTCCTTCTGGCTGGAGCACAAGTTTACCAAGGACCAGATCCTCGCCATGTACCTGAACCGGGTGTTCTTCGGTTCGAACGCCTATGGCGTGGAGGCTGCCTCGCGGCGGTATTTCAACAAGTCCGCCCGCGACGTGAACCTCGGCGAAGCGGCAACACTTGCCGGCCTCCTCAAGGCTCCGTCCCGCCTGTCGCCGGCCCGGGACCCGAAGGCTGCGGAAACCCGCGCCCAGATCGTGCTCGGCACGATGCGCGAAGAGGGCTATGTCACCGACAGCGACCTCAAGACCGCCATGTCGCAACCGCCGGCCAAAGCAAAGAGCTACTGGACCGGCGCCCAGCATTATGCCGCCGACATGGTCGTCGACGAGGTGAAGAGCCTGATCGGCGAGCCGAAGGTCGACGTGACTGTCGAAACGACGCTCGACATGCGCCTCGAAGCCGCCGCCGAAAAGTCGCTGAACGATATTCTCAAGAAGGAAGGCGGCAAGCTCAACGCCTCGCAGGCAGCCCTCGTCTCGGTCGATGCGACCGGGGCGATCCGGGCGCTGGTCGGCGGCCGCGATTATGCGACAAGCCAGTTCAACCGCGCCGTCAAGGCGAAACGCCAGCCGGGTTCGGCTTTCAAACCCTTCGTCTATGCCGCGGCACTCGAAGCCGGCGCCCGGCCGGACTCGATGGTCAACGATGCGCCGGTCAAGATCGGTAACTGGTCGCCGGAGAATTTCGACGAGAAATACCGCGGTCCCGTAACGCTCGCCTCGGCCTTCGCGCAGTCGCTCAATACGGTTGCCGCACAGCTCGTCATGCAGGTCGGCCCCGACAAGGTGGTGAGCCTCGCCCACCGGCTCGGCATCGATTCCGACATCCAGGCAAATGCTTCGATCGCGCTCGGCACCTCGGAAGTCTCGCTGGTCGAGCTGACGTCTGCCTACGCGTCCTTCATGAACGGCGGTTACAAGGCGACGCCGCATATCGTCAAGCGCATCACCGATCCGGACGGCAAGGTGCTTTACGAGGCCGATTATGCCAACCCCCCGCGCGTGCTCAGCGAGCCGGTGGCGGCGACGATGAACGGCATGATGAACCGCGTCATCAACGAGGGCACCGGCAAGGCCGCCAGGATCGACGGCTGGCAGGCAGCCGGCAAGTCGGGCACCACCCAGTCGTTCCGCGACGCACTGTTCGTCGGTTATACCAGCATCATGACCACCGGCATCTGGTTCGGCAACGACGACGGCGCCTTCATGAAAAAGGTGACCGGCGGCGGGCTGCCCGCAAAAGCCTGGAAAGAATATATGACGTCGGCGATGAAGGGTTATACGCCGACGCCGCTGTTCGGCACCGGCCGCGGCCTCGATTTGCCGCCTGCCGCAGTCCAACCGGATTCACCGTCGACGACGATTGGCGATATTATTTCCGGGATCCTGCCCGGCGGCCGCCGAACCCAGGAAGAGCTTCCCGCCGATTATCCGCCGGCGCCGCGCCCTCCTGTCCAGGATTCCGCCTCGATCGAACGGGAGCCCGCCCGCGTGCGGCCCGTCTATGGCGACAATCAGGGCTATGACAACAGGGACAACAGACAGATTTACGACAATCGGCCGGTCTATGGCGACCGCGGCCGCCATGGCGACGTGATACCGCCCGGCGACGTTCCGGCCCGTGATTATCGCCAGTATCGCGGCCCTTATGATTCGCCCACTCCGGTGCCCCCGGGAGCGATCGGCGGCGGCCCCGTTCCGCCCGGCGACGTGGGCGTTGCGGGCTCCAGAGGCCAGCCCCGGCAGACCACGCTTTTCGACCTGATCATGGGGCAGTGAAGCGTATTCACAGTATTGCTCGGCAAACTGTTCTTTTTGCTAGGATCCGGGCGATTTCTCGCCTTGCAGTCCTAAAAACCCGTCCTTATATACGCCGCATGACCGCAGCCGATGCTGCGCACCATCCCAGTCGAGGAACTGTCAGTGGAATGCCTTTGAGGGGTTCCGATGGTTCGCTTAAAGGAGAGAGAAGAAAATGGCAAAAGTAATTGGCATCGACCTCGGTACCACCAACTCCTGCGTCGCCATCATGGACGGCAAAGATGCGAAGGTGATCGAGAACGCCGAAGGCGCGCGTACCACGCCCTCCATGGTCGCATTTTCCGATGACGGCGAACGCCTCGTCGGCCAGCCGGCCAAGCGCCAGGCAGTGACCAACCCCACCAATACCCTCTTCGCTGTGAAGCGCCTCATCGGCCGCCGCCACGAAGATCCGACCGTCGAGAAGGATAGGGGTCTCGTCCCCTTCGACATCGTCAAAGGCGACAATGGCGACGCCTGGGTCAAGGCTCAGGGCAAGGCCTATTCTCCCGCACAGATTTCCGCGATGATCCTTCAGAAGATGAAGGAAACTGCCGAATCCTATCTCGGTGAAAAGGTCGAAAAGGCCGTCATCACCGTTCCGGCATACTTCAACGATGCCCAGCGCCAGGCGACCAAGGATGCAGGCCGCATCGCCGGTCTTGAAGTTCTCCGCATCATCAACGAGCCGACCGCTGCCGCTCTCGCCTACGGTCTCGACAAGAAGGACGGCAAGACGATCGCCGTCTACGACCTTGGCGGCGGCACGTTCGATATCTCGGTTCTCGAAATCGGCGACGGCGTCTTCGAAGTGAAGTCCACCAATGGCGACACCTTCCTCGGTGGTGAAGACTTCGACATGCGTCTGGTCGAATATCTCGCGGCCGAGTTCAAGAAGGACAACGGCATCGACCTGAAGAACGACAAGCTCGCTCTGCAGCGCCTCAAGGAAGCTGCCGAAAAGGCCAAGATCGAACTCTCGTCCTCGCAGCAGACCGAAATCAACCTGCCGTTCATCACCGCCGACGCTTCCGGTCCGAAGCACCTGACGCTGAAGCTGACCCGCGCCAAGTTCGAAAGCCTGGTCGACGATCTCGTCCAGCGCACCATCGCGCCGTGCAAGGCAGCCCTCAAGGATGCCGGCGTCACCGCAGCCGAAATCGATGAAGTGGTTCTCGTCGGCGGCATGAGCCGCATGCCGAAGGTCCAGGAAGTCGTCAAGCAGCTGTTCGGCAAGGAGCCGCACAAGGGCGTCAACCCGGATGAAGTCGTCGCTCTCGGCGCCGCCATCCAGGCCGGCGTTCTTCAGGGCGATGTCAAGGACGTTCTGCTTCTCGACGTGACCCCGCTGTCGCTCGGCATCGAAACGCTCGGTGGCGTCTTCACCCGCCTGATCGACCGTAACACGACGATCCCGACCAAGAAGAGCCAGACCTTCTCGACCGCCGAAGACAACCAGCAGGCCGTGACCATCCGCGTATCGCAGGGCGAACGCGAAATGGCCCAGGACAACAAGCTGCTCGGCCAGTTCGACCTCGTCGGCCTGCCGCCGTCGCCGCGCGGCATGCCGCAGATCGAAGTGACCTTCGACATCGACGCCAATGGCATCGTCCAGGTTTCGGCCAAGGACAAGGGCACCGGCAAGGAACAGCAGATCCGTATCCAGGCTTCCGGCGGTCTCTCCGACGCCGAGATCGAGAAGATGGTCAAGGACGCCGAGGCCAATGCCGAAGCCGACAAGAAGCGCCGTGCCGGCGTCGAAGCCAAGAACCAGGCCGAAAGCCTCGTTCACTCCAGCGAGAAGTCGCTGAAGGAATATGGCGACAAGGTTTCCGAGACCGACCGCAAGGCGATCGAGGATGCGATCGCTTCGCTGAAGACCGCCATCGAAGCTCCGGAACCGGATGCCGATGACATCCAGGCAAAGACGCAGGTCCTGATGGAAGTATCCATGAAGCTTGGCCAGGCCATCTATGAGGCCCAGCAGGCCGAAGGCGAGGGTTCCGAGGGCGGCAAGGACGATATCGTCGATGCCGACTACGAGGAAGTCAAGGACGACAAGAAGTCCGCCTGATCCGCCGGTTGCCTGATGGCCAGACCTCGACCATAGTTGACTAGAGTATCCGGCTGCCTTCGTGCAGCCGGAATCCTTTCCGGAGCCGGTTACCTCCATGGCAAAAGCAGACTTTTACGAAACGCTGGGTGTCGGCAAGACCGCCGACGAGAAGGAGCTGAAAAGCGCCTTCCGCAAGCTCGCGATGAAATATCATCCCGACAAGAATCCGGGCGACGCAGAAGCCGAAAAGAAGTTCAAGGAGCTCGGCGAGGCCTACGAGACCTTGAAGGATCCCCAGAAGCGTGCGGCCTACGACCGCTTCGGCCACGCCGCCTTCGAACACGGCGGAATGGGCGGCGGTGGCGGTGGTTTCTCGGGCGCAGGCGCCGGCGGCTTCTCCGATATCTTCGAAGACATTTTTGGCGAAATGATGGGCGGCGGACGCGCCCGCCGATCCTCTGGCGGGCGTGAACGCGGCGCCGATCTTCGCTACAATATGGAAATCACGCTGGAAGAAGCGTTTGCCGGCAAGACGGCGCAGATCCGGGTTCCGACCTCGATCACCTGCGACGTCTGTTCCGGCTCGGGCGCCAAGCCCGGCACGCAGCCGAAGACCTGCGGCACCTGCCAGGGCTCTGGCCGCGTGCGCGCAAGCCAGGGCTTCTTCTCGGTCGAGCGCACCTGCCCGACCTGCCACGGCCGCGGCCAGACGATCACCGATCCCTGCTCCAAGTGCCACGGCCAGGGCCGCGTCACCGAAGAGCGTTCGCTGTCGGTCAACATCCCGGCCGGCATCGAGGACGGCACGCGCATCCGCCTGCAGGGCGAAGGCGAAGCCGGCACGCGTGGCGGCCCTGCGGGAGACCTCTACATCTTCCTGTCGGTCAAGCCGCACCAGTTCTTCCAGCGCGACGGCGCCGACCTTTATTGCGCCGTGCCGATCTCGATGACGACGGCCGCCCTCGGCGGCACGTTCGACGTAGCGACGCTCGACGGAACCAAGTCCCGCGTGACGGTGCCGGAAGGCACCCAGCCCGGCAAACAGTTCCGCCTGAAGAGCAAGGGCATGCCGGTGCTGCGATCCTCGCAGACGGGTGACCTCTACATCCAGATCCAGATCGAGACGCCGCAGAAGCTCACCAAGCGGCAGCGCGAACTGCTGCAGGAATTCGAGGAATTGTCCTCGAAGGAGAACAACCCGGAATCGACGGGCTTCTTCGCCCGGATGAAGGAATTCTTCGAGAACTGAGCTTCTGGAGCCCAGACTTCAAAGCCGCCCGCAACAGATCGTTGCGGGCGGCTTTTTCATTGGCACCTAAAACGTGTCGCGGCCGCCGCTACGCGGGTCGTTCACCATATGCGGCTCATAGATGCCGGCACGCGCCATTCGCCTCCAGGGGCGGGCGATCTCTCCCGGATTGTGGTCGACATCGACGATCGCCAGCGAAGGCGTCGCATCCGCCCGGCATTGGGCCACCCATTCGCCGCTCGGGGCGGCAATCCCGGAAGGCGGCATGAAGCCGGGATAGGCCAGGACCGAGAAACTCACCCAGTATCTGTTGCTCGCCGCATGTCCCAGCGCCTCGGCCGCGAAGGCAGGCGTCGCGCCGGTGGTCGAGAACAGCACGCAATCGACGTCGAGCTGCTCGTATTCCCTGAAGATTTCGGGAAAATGCGTCTCCATTCCGAGCGAGCAGCCGAAGCGCACCCCATCGACCTCGAAGGTCACCGGCGTCGAACCCGGCGTGTACATGAACGAGATCTTGGTGTTCGACAGCAGGCGCTCGTCGTAGCGCGTTACCAGCTCTCCCCGGTCGGAGACGATATAGAGGCTGTTGTGCGGCCGATGCGGCTCGGTGAGCTGGTGCACGGAACCGATCACCGCAAAGAGCCCAAGCTCCCGCGCCAATTCCCGCGTGGCATCCAGTTCTTCGCGCAGGACGGTCCATTCGAACCGGCTCCAGTCGGACGGCCCGACCGGATCGCGGCCGGTCGAAGACATGATGCGCTTGTTGGGAGAGCAGGTCGCACCTTCGGGGAAGTGTATCATCCGCGCGCGCGCCTTTTGCGCTTCGCGCATCAGGCGGCGCATCTCCTCCCCGCTTGCACGAAGCTCGGCTGCGCTGCGGGGATCGACATAGGGCGTGGTTTGGGCCACCGCCAGGCGCACCGACCGGGCCTGCGGCCCCGGATCGCTCGGGGCACTCTCGCGGATGTGGCTGAAGGCTGCGGTATAGGATTCGCCCGTCTTTTCGGCACGGGCACGGACACGGCGCTTGAAATTTCCGTTCTGGGTCATCTTGAGCCTTTCACGTCCCGGACGGAGTTCCCCAGCAACCACATCCGAAACGGTCGGACCAAGAGAGCGACCCGAGACTGAAGTCCCTTTGCCTCCGTTTCAGGACCATGCTGGGGAAGGTCCGGGGAGGTTCGGCGTAGGCCACGCAAGGCAAAAGATGCCAATCACGCCTTGATTCGTCAACTCGGGTGGAGACCGTCTATTTCAGGCCAGCGACTGGATCGACGCGCTGGCGAGGATCATTGCGAAGAGGAGGAGACAGACGGCGGCGGCGCGACGTATGATGATCGGTTTCACCTCGAAAAGCTCGGTCCGCCGCATCAGGCTGCCGAAAGCGATCCAGCCATTGGCGGCCAAAAGCACGAGCCCGGCAAACAGCGCAAGCCAGGGCGCGAGTTCGGTGAGGCCGCCATGCGGCATGATGACGAGCGCGATGATCAGCGCCTTGGGGTTCAGCACCGTGGTGACGAAGACCTGCCGGACGGAAACTTCGACCGCGTCCTTCGCCTGCTTTTCGGACGTCCACAGCCGATAGCCCAGATAGAGCACCCAGACGCCCGCAGCGAGCTTCGCCCAGACCGAAGCCTGCGGATAGGCGTCGAAGAAAGGCGCCGCAAGCGTCGCCACCGGCACGATCACAAGCAGATAACCGCCGAGTTCACCGGCGATCAACGGCAGGCTCGTCAGCCAGCCGCGCGAGTATCCGCCGAGCGCCATCAGCGTATTGGTCGGCCCCGGCGTGCAGAGAAGCAGGAGGATGGCGCCGGTGAATTCCGGAAGGGTCATGCAACTGCCTGTCGAAGTAACCGGCATGGTCCGGCTCTTCCTCTCTATCAGCATTTTCGGCACGCCGATTGACACCCGTCAAATCAGCTTATTTTGTCGGCGAAGGCATGCGGGCCACAAACCAGCCGAGATATTTCTGGATTGCCGGCGAGACGACAAATACGATCGACAGCACCATGATCGGCGCGATCAGGATCGTTCGATGCCACACGGCCCAGCCTTCGGTGAGCGGCGCGAGGATATAAAGAAGCATCGTGATCAACGGATAGACAGCGAGGATCATCACGATCGCAAGTCGCGCCTTCGAAGGATTGACGCGGGCGGGTTTGGGCTGCAATTGCGCCTCCAAGGCTTGATTTCCCCTATCGGGATTGAGGATTAAAGTTGTCGTGGTCATCGGACCTCCATAGAAACGATCCGTTTCGATGGAGGTGATATAACGAAACGGTCCGTTTCGTTCAAGTAGGATTCGTGTTATGTCGATTAAAATTTTGCTTGGGAGACCTGCATGACGGCGAAAAAGGCTGCGGAGACCCGCCGCACGTCGATCGGCGCACAACGCAATCCCGACAGCCAGGATGCCATTCTCCGCGCCGCAGAAGAAATCCTTGTCGAAGGCGGGCTGGGATCGTTTTCGATCGAGGCGGTCGCCCGGCGAGCCCATGCGGGCAAGCCGACGATCTATCGGTGGTGGCCCACGCGCGCGATCCTGCTTCTGGATGTCTACCACCGCCAGAAATATGTCGACATAGCACCGGACACCGGCACGATCGAGACCGATATTTTCCAGCTTCTGAGCGGATTGCTCGAGTTCTGGAGCGCCGGTCATGGAGGCGCCGTCTTTCGCTCCGTCATCGCCGAGGCCCAGACCGATCCGGCAGCGGGCAAGGCGATCGCCGCCTACATGGCAGACCGATACCAGCAGGGCGGCGAGATATTCCGCCGGGCAAAGGCCCGGGGCGAAGTGGCCGACTGGGTCGCACCGGAGCTCGCCATGGAGATCATCACGAGCTTTGCGTGGAAACGACTGCTGACCGACCGGCTGGACATTACGCCGGAAGAGCTGCGCCTCGTGGTTCGGCACCTCGTCGAGGGTTTCAAGGTACAGTAGGTCTTTGGAACATTCGTACGGCCACGGCCAAGCGACCAAGGGAATATTTCGCGCTCAAACAGCGCATGCTCGTGCCGCCTGACGGACGACAGGACCCGTCAATAATGCGGCGGCTTGGTGATGGCCGGCGCGTCCAGCGAGGATTCCTCCAGCGAGAGGAACCGCTCGGTCAGCCGGTCGAGCTTGGCGCGCGTCTGTTCCATCACCTTCCACTGCTCGGCGAGCTGGTCGGACAATTCCTCGATCACCTTGGCCTGATGGGCGGCCAGTTCCTCGAGTTTGACCAGTCTTTCCTCGTCACTCACCTGTCGTGTCCTTTGCTGCATTCTTCGCGGCCTTTTCGGCACGCACCGCATCCGGCATGCCGTCATGAGGACCGAGCGGCCGCTTCGGCACGTCGTCCCACCAGTCGCTGCGCGTTTCGCGCCAGTCGAGGCGCGTGGGATAATAGAGGCGGTTCTCCGGCTTGTTCGGTTCGCCGACCACCAGCAGCCGGACCTCCGCCTCCGAATTGTTCATGAACGTATGTGCCAGCCCCGTTCCGGCGGGAAATCCGACCGAATCGCCAGGTTTTAGCCGATGGAGCTCGCCATCCAGCCAGACATCCGGCGTACCCTCGATCACATAAACGAACTCTTCCTCGGCGCTCTCGGCATGCGGGAAGGAGGTGCGGCGGCCGGGCGGCAGGCGCTCGTGATGGATACCGAGCCGCGTCAGGCCGAAATGCCGGCCAAGCGCAGCGCCGATCGACATCAGTTCGTCATCGCCACGATAGGTGCGCGTATCGGGCCTTTCGATGTCGCTCCAGTGGGTGATGCAGGAAGGGCGGTCCTGGTCGGTCATGTGCTGCTCCTCTGAAAGCGGAGCTACACTAGCCGACCGGAACCGCCCGGTCCATGTTTCAAGCCGAGGATCAAGCGCGTAGGCGCGGGCGCTCGGTGCGGGTTTCGCGGACAGCCCTTGTCTTGAAGCGGCCGAGCAGCGACGCCAGCCGGCTGCTGATGCCGACCAGGCTCTGGGTCGAGGCATTGGTCTCTTCCATCAGCGCCGCGTTCTGCTGGGTGATCTGGTCCATGCTGCGGATCGCGGAATTGATCTCTTCGATGCCGGAAGCCTGTTCCTGAGCCGAACGGGCGATCGACGAGATATGTTCGTCGATCGACTTGACGCGCCCGCCGATGCCGACCAGCGCCTGCCCCGTCTTGTTGACGAGCTCGACACCGCGATGGACGTCTGTCGAAGACTGGTCGATCAGTTCCTTGATTTCCTTGGCGGCAGCGGCAGAGCGTTGCGCCAGTTCGCGGACTTCCTGCGCGACGACCGCGAAACCCTTGCCCTGCTCTCCAGCGCGGGCCGCTTCCACGCCGGCGTTCAGCGCCAGAAGATTGGTCTGGAAGGCGATCTCGTCGATCGCCCCGATGATCTGGGTCATCTTCTGCGAGGACTGCTCGATGTCGCCCATCGCGGCAATGGCCTCCTCGACCACCTTGCCGGAGCGAACGGTCTCCGAGGCCGATTCGCGCACGATCTCCTGCACTTCGCGGGTCCGCTGCGCCGCCTGGCCAGAAATCGTGGTGATCTCTTCGAGTGCGGCAGCCGTCTGCTCGATCGCCGAAGCCTGCTGCTCGCTGCGCCTGGCCATGTTTTCGGAAGCCGCCGAAATGCCGCCGGCTTCGGCGCGCACCTGTTCGACCGAGCTGCTGATCCCGCGCATTGCCGTGTCGAGTTCGGAAATCGAGGAATTGTAGTTCTGCTGCAGCTTGGCGAAGCTCGGCGCCAGTTCCTGCCAGAGTTCGGATGTCAGGTCGCCGCCGGAAAGGCTCGTCAGTGCCGCTTCGAGCGCCGCGAGGGCTGCATCCTGTTCGGCCTTGGCCTTTTCCTGTTTGGCTTCGACCTCTCTGCGCTGGTCACCCAGCACCTCGAGATAGACCGAGATGGCGTAATCCATGTCCAGCAGGGCCGCCTTGACGACCGAGGAGAGATGTTCGGAAAGCACCTTCGCCTTCTTCTCCTGGAAGAAGCCGGACAGCTCCCGGCTGACGACGGCGCGAATGACTCCGTCGAGGATCAGCGCGTAACCGCCGATATACCAGCGCGGTTCGAGACCGAGCCGGGCATGGGTGCGTCCGATCGTGGAAACCGCGTCCACATAATTGTCATCGTATTTGCCAGCTGCAATGGCATCCCAATGGGTGGCCTGGCGGCTCTTGGCCTGGGCGATATGAGCATCGTTGGAGAAGAACTTCGCCGTCTGCGGGTTGCCCTTGACCTTGCGATAGAAGGCATCCAGCGAGGCGCCGATCGCGTCCTTGATGGCCGGCCGGATCTCGGCCAGAGACCGGCGCTGCTCCTGGCCAAGGCCGATGAAGTCAAGGCGCTCGGCGAGATCGGCTTTGTGGTTCTGGTCTTTCATGACAAGTCTCCGGAGTTAAAAGGATCCACGCGGCCATCCGGATATAAGATGCGTATGCGTGCTCAGGCATCTCTAGGAGCCAAGCTTTAACGGGCTGTTAGCCATACCCCCTAGTTTTTGGGTAATCATAAATTGGTGTTGCATTGGAGAAGTTTCGGTGTCGAAGGCAGGGCGCGAAATTCTCGGCGGGACAACCTCTGGCAGGGATGGCACGGACTGGGATTCGTCTTTTCAATCAATGCGATCCTTCGATTGTGGGCAACCGGATAGGCTGCAAGGCTGAGCGACGGCGTCCGGCGCAAGGACAGTTGCAAAGCCTCACCAAAGCAAGCGCTTGCCATCCGGGCCTTGAGCCCTTAGCTCCTGTTTCACGAAACCTTAAGATTCCCGATGGCGCAGAAAACTTCCCTCTCCCGGCTGAAGCTCACCGATTTCCGCAATTATGCGGAAGCGGCGCTGTCGCTCGACGGGCGCCATGTGGTGCTGACCGGCGAGAACGGCGCGGGCAAGACCAATCTCTTGGAAGCCGTTTCCTTCCTGTCACCCGGCCGCGGACTGCGCCGCGCCGTGCTGTCCGACGTGACGCGCGTCGGCGCTGCCGCCGGGTTCACCATCTTTGCGGATGTCGACGGCATGGACGGCGAGGTCTCGATCGGCACCGGTATCGAGCCGGGCGAAGGCGAAAGCGTTACCCGCAAGCTCAGGATCAACGGCACCCCGGCCAGATCGACTGAGGAGCTTACCGACCACCTGAGCGTCCTGTGGCTGACGCCGGCTATGGACGGCCTCTTCACCGGCGCCTCCTCAGACCGCCGCCGTTTCCTCGATCGCCTCGTGTTGTCGCTCGATCCCGCCCATGGCCGGCGGGCGAGCGATTTCGAGCGCGCCATGAGGAGCCGCAACCGGCTGCTGTCGGAAGGCCGCTTCGACCCTTCCTGGCTGTCGGCCATCGAGGCGCAGATGGCGGGCCTCGGCATCGCCATGGCCGCCGCCCGGCAGGAGATGCTCGGGCTTTTGAGGGCCCTATCTGGCAATTCCGGCGAGACGCCGTTCCCGACGCCGGTCCTGACACTCGAAGGCTTCATGGACGGTGCAATGGACCGCCCGGCAGCCGACCTCGAGGAAGACTATCTCGACATGCTGCGCAATGGCCGCGGTCGCGATGCCGCAGCCGGCCGCACGCTCGACGGGCCGCACCGTACCGACCTGCTGGTGCGCCACCGCGAAAAGGACATGGAGGCCGCGCGCTGTTCGACCGGCGAACAGAAGGCGCTGCTGATCGGCCTCGTGCTTGCCCACGCGCGGCTGACGGCCGACATGACCGGTTACGCGCCGATCCTGCTGCTCGACGAGATCGCCGCCCATCTCGACGAAGGCCGGAGGGCGGCTCTTTTCGATCTCGTCCACGGTCTCGGCGGCCAGTCCTTCATGACCGGCACCGATCGGGCAATGTTTTCCGCGCTCGCCGACCGGGCGCAGTTCTTTACCGTCGCGCATGGCGGCATCAGCGTTTGAAATCCACCTTACGTGGCCCGGCGGCCGGTGATATGATTGCGCCATGGAAAGCCTGACCCCGGAAAAACTGAGCCAAGACGAGATCGAGCGCTACCGCCGCCATATCCTGCTGCCGGAAATCGGCGGCACGGGGCAGCAGAGGATGAAGAATGCCCGCGTGCTGGTGATCGGCGCCGGCGGGCTCGGCGCGCCGATCCTCGAATATCTGGCAGCCGCCGGCATCGGCACGCTCGGCATCATCGACGACGACCTGGTTTCCCTCTCCAACCTGCAGCGGCAGGTTATCCACGATACCGGCACGATCGGCGAGATGAAGACCAGGAGCGCCCGAGAGGCGATCGCCCGTCTCAACCCGCATGTCCGCGTGGTAGATTTCGAGGAGCGCTTTTCCGCCGAATGGGCAGCGCGGAAGCTCGCCCTTTTCGACCTGCTGATCGACGGATCCGATAATTTCGATACCCGCTACGCGGCGGCCGATGCTGCGGAACTCACGCGGATACCGCTGGTCACCGGCGCTGTCGGCCGGTTCGACGGGTCGGTGACGGTGATGAAACCCTATGAGGCGGGGCCGGACGGCGTTCTCAACCCCGGCTATCGCGATCTGTTTCCGGAAAAGCCGCCAGCGGGGCTTATCCCCTCCTGCGCCGAGACCGGCGTCGTGGGTGCACTGACGGGAGTCATCGGCACGCTGATGGCGATGGAGGCGATCAAGCTCGTCACCGGCATCGGCGAGCCGCTGGTCGGACGGCTGATGCTCTACGATTCGCTGTCGGCCCGTTTCGACACGATCAAATACAAGCGCCGCACGGCCAAGGCAGCCGCCGAGTGATCGAGCCGCCTGCAATCGAGCCCTTGATCGAGCCAGGGATCAAGATTGTCCGCATCGACGAGGATTTCGGACGCTGGGACGAGCTGCTGGCGCTTATCCTCTCCTCCTTCGCTTATATGGACGACGTCATCGACCCGCCCTCCTCGGCACATCGCCTGACGCTCGCGTCACTCGCCCAGAAGGCTCGCGATGAGATCGCGTTTGCGGCAATCGAGAGCGGCAGGCTGACCGGCTGCGTCTTCTGCAAACCGGAGCCGGGCTTCCTCTATATCGGCAAGCTCGCCATAGCCCCGGCCAGTCAAGGCAAGGGCATCGGCCGCCGGCTGCTGATCGTCGCGGAAGGGATTGCCCGGGAAAAAGGCTTGCCGGCACTGCGGCTCGAAACCCGCATCGAACTCACCGCCAATCACGCGACCTTCGCAAGATGGGGTTTCGCCAGGACGGCGGAGAACTCCCATCCGGGCTTTACCCGCGCCACCTCGATTGAGATGCAGAAGCGTCTCGACTGATCAGTTGCGGCCCGGAAGCACCCGGTTCGGCGGGCGGTGGCCGTCGAAGAAGGTGCGGATGTTGATGATCACCTTGTCGCCCATGTCGATCCGGCCCTCGATCGTCGCCGAGCCCATATGCGGCAGCAGCACGACCCGGCCCTGATGAGCGAGCTTGACCAGTTTCGGGTTCACCGCCGGCTCGTTCTGGTAGACGTCCAGCCCGGCGCCGGCGATCTTGTTGTCGCGCAAAAGCTGGATCATCGCCGCCTCGTCGATGATGTCGCCGCGGGCGGTGTTGACGATGATCGAGCCTGGCTGCATCAGCGCCAGGCGCCGCGCCGACAGGAGATGGAACGTCGCCGGCGTCGAGGGACAATTGACCGAGACGATATCGACGCGGGCGAGCATCTGGTCGAGGCTGTCCCAATAGGTCGCCTCGAGCTCCTCTTCGGTCGCCGGGCTGACGCGCTTGCGGTTGTGGTAATGGATCGACAGGCCGAAAGCCTTGGCGCGGCGAGCGACGGCGGTGCCTATGCGGCCCATGCCGACGATGCCGATACGCTTGCCCCATATCCGCCGGCCGAGCATCCAGGTGGGACTCCAGCCGGTCCACTCGCCGGGCTTGTCGGTCAGGATGCGCGAACCCTCCGCGAGCCGCCGGTTGACGGCAAGGATCAGCGCCACGGTCATGTCGGCCGTGTCCTCGGTCAGCACGTTCGGCGTATTGGTAACGGTGATGCCCTTCCGGGCTGCGGCATCGACATCGATATGGTCGAAGCCGTTGGAGAAGCTGGCGATCAGCTTCAGCTGCGGGCCGGCCTGCTCGATCAGCGCCTCGTCGATACGGTCGGTCACCGTCGGCACCAGCACGTCGGCCGATTTCATGGCGGCCGCCAGTTCGTCGCGCGAACGTGGCGTGTCGTCGATATTGAGTTCGGCCTCGAACAGCTCGCGCATGCGGGTTTCCA
This sequence comes from Neorhizobium galegae bv. orientalis str. HAMBI 540, assembly GCF_000731315.1. Lineage (NCBI taxonomy): Bacteria > Pseudomonadati > Pseudomonadota > Alphaproteobacteria > Hyphomicrobiales > Rhizobiaceae > Neorhizobium > Neorhizobium galegae. Next base: position 4,420,959 of record NZ_HG938353.1, on the reverse strand, counting down.
CCGCATCCGGCAGCTTACGGGTGATATAGACCTTGGGTTTCTTCTTCGCCGTCATGAAACTCTCTGCCTGACGCCTTGAAGCACGAAACCTGGATGTATCCGGGTTTCGTGCTTCAAGCTTTTGTTCGACGCTTGTCGTTATCCCGAAACCCGTACCACTTTCAGGTGGCCTGCTTTAGGAGGTCCTTAACCAAGTCGCGCGATATTCAGTTCATCCAGGGCGTTTTCTACCAGACCCGTCAGCGAAGACAAACAAAACCTCGCGAGGTTCCCGAAAGCCCGAGATCGCTCAGCCGGAACCAAACACATGCGTCGCGCCATTCTCAGCTCTTTCATCGCTCTTTCCTTCGGGCTTGTCGCCTCCCTATCTGCATCCGCCCCGAGCTTTGCGCAGGGTGCGGCCAAGGGTCCGAGCGGCCTGCCGCTGCCGCGTTTCGTCAGCCTCAAGTCGAGGAAGGTCAATATCCGCATCGGCCCAAGCACAGACTACGCGGTGTCCTGGATGTATATGAAGTCCGGCACGCCGATGGAAATCATCCAGGAATATGAAAACTGGCGGCGGGTTCGCGATGCCGAGGGCACCGAGGGCTGGGTGAACCAGGCTCTGCTTTCAGGCGAGCGGACTGCGGTCGCAGCCCCCTGGATGCGCGGCAAGGGCAAGGATATCTACGTCAACGTGCGCCGTGACCCGCAAGGTACCGCCGCCGTCCTCGCCAAGCTGGAGCCGGGCGTCGTGCTGCAGATCAAGGAATGCAACGGCGACTGGTGCCGGGTCGAGACCAACGGCGCCGAGGGCTGGGTCGCCCAGGCCGAAGTCTGGGGCGCTTATCCCGGCGAGGCGTTCAAATAAGATTTTTCCTGCGAAGCCTCAGATGAGGCCTTCGCGCGCCGCAGCTTCGGTGAGCGACGCCATCGGGCGCGGGCCGATCTGCTGGATGCAGATGGCAGCGGCGAGGCAGCCGAGCTTGCCGCAATCCTCCAGCGAACGATCCTGCGTGTAACCGAACAGGAAACCGGCCGCGAACAGATCGCCGGCGCCGGTCGTATCGACCAGTTCCCTGATCGGATAGGCCGCGACCTTCACGCGTTCGTCGCCGCGAACGATGATCGCGCCTTCCTCGCTGAGCGTCACCGCCGCCAGCTTGCAATCCTGCGAGATCTTCTTCAGCGCCAGTTCGAAATCCTCGGTCTCGTAGAGCGACAGCGCTTCCTGTTTGTTGGCAAACACGATGTCGACCGTGCCGGAGCGCATCAAGTCGAGGAACTCGGCACGGTAGCGGCCGACGCAGAAAGGGTCGGACAGCGTCATCGACACTTCGCGGCCATGTTCATGGGCGATGCGGGCCGATTCGCGGATCGCTTCCTTGGCGCGCGGCGGGTCCCAGAGGTAACCCTCGAAATAGGTGACCTTGGCTTCCGCGACGACGTCCTTCTCGACATGTTCCGGGCCAAGATCGACGCAGGCGCCGAGATAAGTGTTCATCGAACGCTCGCCATCCGGCGTGACGAAGATCATCGAACGGGCGGTCGGCGGATTGCTGCCTTCCGGCCTGGTCTGGTAGTGAACGCCCTGGGCGCGGATGTCGTGCTGGAAGATGTTGCCGAGCTGGTCTTCCGCAACCTTGCCGAAATAGGCCGCCTTGCCTCCGAAACCGGCAATGCCGGCCGCCGTGTTGCCCGCCGACCCGCCGGACGCTTCGACCGCCGGGCCCATCTTCGAATAGAGGAGCTCGGCACGTTCGGCATCGATCAGGTTCATCGCGCCCTTGGTGATCGCATTGTCGCTCAGGAAATCGTCGTCGCAGCGGGCGAGAATATCCACGATGGCATTGCCGATGGTGAGCACGTCGAACTTGGGCATCCGGTCTTGATCCTCTCGGGAAACAGTTTGTCGCGAAAACCGGTATTCGGGTTTTCCACTGATTGGAAGGGAAAATAACCGCGATACCGGCAATCCGGGGCATTTTGGGCCGTCACTCTGGTGTCACGATCACAGGTTATACACTTGGCGATCCGGTTGTGTTGCCGACCACGGATGAACTGGCGGCTGACCACCGGATGTCCTGGACGAGACCAGGAGGGAAAGCGGGGATTGCCCCGCTTTTTTGTTCGGCGCCGGTCGCCACGCCTCGCTTTCAAGCGGCTTTTCTACATCAACGCATTTGTGGCAAGCCGCGACATGGGTTAGACGCATAAAACCGTCCCCACAGAAAGCCTGCCTCTTGTCCTCCGTGTTCCTGAATGTCGTGCCCCTCTTCATCCTGATCCTGATCGGCTGGATGGCGGCGAAAACCGGGATATTGAAGGAGGAGACCGGCGATGCGCTCGGCGAATTCGTCTTCAAGATCGCCGTGCCGATGCTGATCTTCCGGACGCTGGCGGATGCGCATTTCGAAGGCGCCTCGCCGTTCCGGCTGTGGACCGTCTATTTTCTCGGTGTCGCCATGACCTGGGCGATCGGTCACATCCTCACCACCCGCGTTTTCGGCCGGGATGCGAAGATCGGTGTGATCGCCGGCATGTCCGGCTCGTTTGCCAACAACGTCTTCATCGGCCTGCCGCTGGTAGCGCATGTGGTCGGCAAGGACGGGCTGGTGGCGATCTCGATCCTGCTTGCGATCCACCTGCCGCTGATGATGGTGGCCGGCACCATCCTGATGGAGGGTGCGGCCGCCAAGGTCGACGGCGGCGAAAAACGCGGCATTGCTGCGGTGCTCAAGCAGGTGGGCTCCAACCTTGCCCGCAATCCCTTGGTGATTGCGCTTATCATCGGCGTCGCCTTCAACTTCCTCGGCCTGCATTTCCCATCGGCGATCGCCATTGTCGTCGATCAGATTTCCGCCGCGGCAAGTCCGGTCGCTCTGATATCGATCGGCATGGCTCTGACGCGATATCCGATCCGGGGCGATATCGGCCTTTCGGGCACCGCGGCCGTACTCAAGCTGATGCTGCTCCCGACACTCGTCTTCCTGATGAGCCATCTGTTTGCCCTGCCGAAAGACTGGGCGACGGCGCTGGTGCTGACCGCGTCGGTGCCGACCGGCATCAATGCCTGGCTGATCGCGCAGCGCTTCCGCTCCGGACATAGTCTTGCGGCATCGGTGATCAGCATGACCACGGCATTCGGGGTCTTCACCGTCGGCTTCTGGGCCTGGCTGCTCGGCTGAGTTGCCGCGCCGGATCGAGTGCTGAAAATGAAAATGCCCGACTGACGCCGGGCATTTTCATTTGGACACTCTAAAAAGTCGCCGATCAGTTGGTGGCGGGCGCCGGTGCGGCGTTCGGGTCCGGAAGCGGAACCGGCGAATCAGCCAGCGTGCGCAGATAAGCGATCAGGTTGGCGCGCTCGGCATCGGCCTTGACGCCGGCAAAGCCCATCGCAGTACCCTTCACGAAAGCCTTCGGAGCCGTGAGGAAGTGGTTGAGGTTGTCGAAGGTCCAGTGCTCGGCGCCGGCCTTCGAGAAATCCTTCATGCCGGCCGAATAGGAGAAGCCTTCATGTTCGGCGACCGGACGGTCGACAATGCCCCAGAGATCGGGGCCGACCTTGTTCGGTCCGCCCTTCTCGCCGGAATGACAGCTCTGACACTTCTTGAATGTGGCTTCGCCAGCCTTGGCGTCGGCCTTCACCAGAAGCTGCGCGATCGGAACGGCAGCGGCAGCGGGTGCTGCGGCTTCACCAGCTGCGGGCTCTTCGGCGGCGACGATGGCAAAACCTGCCTTCTCGGGTACCTCCGAATGGAAAATCCCTTCCGAGGCAATGGACACCGACATCATGACGAAAACAGTAGCAAGCAGGGCGCCTGCCGCCATGTTGACATTGGGGTTCATCCGCAAATGCTCCTTCGCAACCGCCTCATGAGAAAGCGGACCATCTTGAAATCGCGCGGAACCTATGTCTTTTGCATGGTTGTTGCAACACGATTATCGTCCCGCGCGTGAGACTTTTTGACACTGTTTACGCGGGAATAGAAGGGTCTTTCCATGAAGAATTCGGCTTTTGACCGGACGCTGGTGTTGATCCCGGCACGAATGGCCTCGACACGCCTGCCGGGGAAACCTCTGGCTGATATTGCCGGCCTGCCGATGATCGTGCAGGTAGCAAAACGAGCCGAGGAAGCGCAGGTCGGGCGAATCATCGTCGCCGTCGACCACCAGGATGTCTACGACGCCGTGGCCGCCGCAGGCTTCGACGTGGTGATGACCCGCGGGGATCACCAGTCCGGTTCGGATCGCATTTTCGAGGCGGTGCAGAAGGCCGATCCGGACGCGAAAATGGACTTCGTGATCAACGTCCAGGGCGACCTGCCGACGATCGAGCCGGAAGCGGTGCGCGCTTCGCTGAGGCCGCTCGACAATCCGTCGACCGATATCGCGACGTTGACCGTCGTAATCACCGACGAACACGAGAAGACCAATCCGAACGTGGTGAAGATCGTCGGTTCGCCGCTGTCGGCGACGCGGCTGAAGGCGCTCTATTTTACCCGCGCCACCGCGCCCTATGGCAATGGCCCGCTCTATCATCATATCGGGCTCTACGCCTATCGCCGCGCGGCGCTCGAAAAATTCGTGTCGCTCGGGCCTTCCGCGCTCGAAAAGCGCGAATCACTCGAACAGCTCCGAGCGCTCGAAGCCGGCATGCGCATCGATGCCGAGATCGTTGACTCGGTTCCATTGGGCGTCGATACTCCCGCCGACCTTGAAAAGGCCCGTGCGATCCTGTTTGCCCGTGCCTCCTCGTAACGGATAACCCCATGAACGCACTCACCAATCGCATCGCCTTCCAGGGCGATTTCGGCGCCAATTCCGACATGGCCTGCCGCGACATGTTCCCGACCATGGAACCGCTTCCCTGCCCGACGTTCGAGGACGCCTTCCAGGCCCTCGAAAACGGCGAGGCGGATCTGGCGATGATCCCGATCGAGAACACGATCGCCGGCCGCGTCGCTGACATCCATCACCTGCTGCCGGAATCGCGGCTGCACATCATCGGCGAATATTTCATGCCGATCCGCTTCCAGCTGATGGTGCTGCCAGGCGTGACCCGCGAGGAAATCCTCACCGTCCACAGCCATATCCATGCGCTCGGCCAGTGCCGCAAGATCATCCGCTCGAACGGCTGGAAGGCCGTCGTCGCCGGCGACACGGCGGGTTCGGCCAAGATGGTGGCCGAAAAGGGCGACCGCACGATGGCGGCACTCGCGCCGCGGCTTGCGGCCGATCTCTATGGTCTTGAAATCCTGGCGGAAAATGTCGAGGACCGGGACGACAACGTCACCCGCTTCGTGGTGCTTTCCCGCGACGAAAAATGGGTGCAGCGGAACGATCCGGACGAGGTGCTGGTCACCACTTTCGTGTTCAACGTCCGCAACATCCCGGCTGCGCTCTACAAGGCGATGGGCGGCTTTGCGACCAACGGCATCAACATGACCAAGCTCGAAAGCTACCAACTCGGCGGCAAGTTCGTGGCAACCCAGTTCTATGCCGATATCGAAGGCCATCCCGACGACGCCCCGGTGCGCCGGGCGCTGGAAGAGCTGCGGTTCTTTTCGGAAAAGGTGCGGGTTCTCGGCACGTATAAGGGCCACCCGATGCGGGGCGCGCTGCAGAAGGGGTGAGGGGCGGCGGCGTTTAGCCGGCAAAACGCTCCGGTGGAGCGTTTTGAGCCTCGAACGCGCTGAGCAAAAGCGAAGTGCCGGGAGTGCACCATGCCGGAGGAGATGCAATCGACTTGGAAGCTCACAGCTGGGCATAATAACCCCTTGGTGTTTTGCGGTTTTCAGTTCGGCCGGGACACGTCGTGTGCCTCGAATTGAAATTTTAATAATGACACGCGACGTGTCCCGTTCGGTCTGTTTTTCCGCGCAACTCCGGTCCCTCTGCGGCGGCATGGTCTTACGTCCTTGCGGAATGCCATACCGGGTTGTGTGCGACACACGCACGCCCCGCCATTAGGCGAGAGGGAGACCATTTTCTGCGCAGCCCCTGGCGACCCACCTGCATGACGGCAGATCATCAAGGCACCGGTCCCGTCTCGCCGGTCATGCGGGCCGGTGTAGCCGAAACGGGACGGGTAGATTGTAGGCAGGGGTTTGGCGGGCGGGGATGAAAATAGACCGATTTGAGGGTAACTTTGCCTCAAGTGACTGATTTGCCTAAGCAAGCCCCCCTCTGCCCTGCCGGGCATCTCCCCCACAGGTGGGGAGATCACAAGCGGCATGATCCCCGCCTCCAAAACGCCGCCGCGAAACATGGGACGCTCAATGGAGGGTTGTGAGCAGGCTCCAGCCAATCTCCCCCCTTGAGGGGGAGATGCCCGGCAGGGCAGAGAGGGGGGTGCCACACCCTCCGCGACCGATCGCTTTTTGCGCTTACTCGGCACTCATCGCATAGACCCGCAGCCTATGCCCGTCCGGATCGGTCACGACGAACGTGTAGCCGAAATCCATCTCGACCGGCGTCTGCAGCACGCGCAGGCCACGGCCCGACCAGTCGGCATAGATCTTGTCGACGCCGGCGGCATCGTTATGCCTGAAGCAGATTTCCGAGCCGCCGCCGCACTCGCCCTTCACCGGCGGTTCAGCCGTGTGTCGTGACCACAGGCCGAGTTTCATCCCGGTGTTCAGCACGAAGAGCGCAAAGGTCGGTGACTTTTCCACGGGTTCGGCGCCGAAGAGGGCCTGGTAGAAATCCGCACTGGTCAGCGGATTGTCGACGAAGAGGATGGTGAAATCGGGGTGGACCATGTCAGTTCTCCTTGTGACGCAATTCCCTCTGCCGAGAATTGCTCTTGGTTGGGACTGACCGGAGATTATCGCAGCCTACTGTCAGATAATGGCAGCAGCGTTCATGGCTGGGGCGGAATTCCTTCAGCTTCTCGCCACTCCTTGAGCAAGACCGGCCGGCGGCGCGGATAACGCGTTTCCGTCCAAGCCGCAGAGGAAATGCGATCGGCCCGGAAATGCCGGAAATCCTGCCTGAGTTCGCACCAGGCGATCATGACCCGGACGCTCTCGAAAAAACCCAACGCGAATGGCCAGACCCTTCGATGGGTCAACGCCCCCTTTTCGTCCTCATAGGCCAGTTCGAGAATATGCTCGGCGCGGATGGCCCTGCGGATCAGCGCCAGGTCGGCCTTATCCTCGTTTCGCTTCGGCGCTCCGACAAGCAGCGTCGAATTGTCGAGGTCCTCTTTCAGATCCGGCGGCAGCACGGCGGCAATCTTGGCGAGCGCGTCGACGGCGCCGGCGGCCAACCGCGGGTCGGCGGTCTTTGCCACCCAGCGGGAGCCGAGCACCAGCGCCTCGATCTCTTCTTGCGAAAACATCATCGGCGGCAGCATGAAGCCGGGCCGCAGCACGTAGCCGAGACCCGCCTCGCCTTCGATGAAGGCGCCCTGCGCCTGCAGGCTGGCGATATCGCGATAGAGCGTGCGCAGGCTGACGCCGGTCTCGGCGGCAAGTTTGGCGCCGCTGACAGGCTGGCGGTAGCGCCGGAGCGTCTGGAGAAGAGCCAGCAAGCGCTCCGAGCGGGCAACGGTCATTTTGCTGAAACCCTCCGGCCCGATGATGAAGTCGATCTCGATTCGATGGGATCGCCCGGCCCTTCGCTTGCGCTCCGGGCGTTCCTCACTGCAATCGATTCACAGGATCGATTGCTCAGGCTTCGCCTGACCGTTCGTCACCCCACTCGATCCAGTCGCGGAGCAGGCGGTGGGCGATCGCACCCTTGACCGGAGCGAAAAGCGGGGCATCCGGGCCGGCATCGAGCATGGCGGCGGCCTCGGCCCGCTCGAACCAGCGGACATCGGCCATTTCCTGCGGATCGATCTTGATCTCGGTCGATTTCGCCTCGGCGTAACAGCCGATCATCAGCGAATGCGGCATCGGCCAGGGTTGCGAGGCGTGATAGCGGACCCGGCCGGTCTCGATGCCGGATTCCTCGAAGGTCTCGCGGCGCACCGCATCCTCGATTGTCTCGCCAGGTTCCACGAAACCGGCGAGGCAGGAATACATGCCCTCCTGGAAATGGTGGCTGCGGCCGAGCAGGCAGCGGTCGCGCTCCGTGTCGATCGTGAGCATGATGACAACTGGGTCGGTGCGCGGAAACATCATGTGCTGGCACTGGGTGCAGACCCGCTTGTAACCGCCGATCCTGGTTTCGGTCGGCGATCCGCATTTGCCGCAGAACTTGTTGGCCGCATTCCAGTTGAGCAGCGCGACGGCTTGCGCGACCTCGCCCTGCAGCTCTCCCTCGATGAGCTGGTCGCGAAAGAGCGCCCGGGCCTCGGTTGGCTTGTAGTGGCTTGCCAGTTCTTCCGCCGGGATCAGCATCGGCACGGCGATGCGGGGTTCGCCCGTCTCGTGGTAACCGAGCAGCACGGCGTTGTCGAAATCCGGCTTCAGTTCGGCAAGCTCGTAAGGCGAGAACAGCGGGTCGAGGATCTGGCTGTCGTGCTTCAGGATCAGCCGGCTGCCGGTGAAGGCGAGGATATGGGCGCCCTCCACGGCGAGCGCCTTCTCGACGCAATCGTCCTCACGGTATTCGGCGCGGCGGTCGAGCTTGTTGCCGGAAAAAGCCGTCAGCTTGCTCGGTTCGGGATGGGGTGCGTCGGTGTCGAAAAGGTTCGCTGTCATGAAAGGGCTTCAACCAGTTTGTTGAGAAAATCTTGTTTTTGTTGCTCTTCATAGGTCACCGACTGGCCGAAACCCCATATCGGGCCGGGCCAGTTCGGGTCGCCCTCGAACCGGGCGATGACATGGACATGCAGCTGGCGGACGATATTGCCGAGTGCGCCGACATTGATCTTGGTGGCACCGGTCACCGTCTTGAGGGCTGCTGCCACCCTGTTGACCTCGACCGAGAGCAGCGCTTGTTCCGCGGGTGAGAGATCGAAGATCTCGGTCAAGCCGGAGCGCTGCGGCACCATGACCAGCCACGGCCAGCGGCTGTCGTTCTGGATGCGCAGCTGACAGAGGTCCAGCGCCGTCACAAGATCGGAATCGCGGGCAATCCTCGCGTCCAGTTCGAATTCGCTCAAACTTTCCTCCCTTGTTTTTCTGTTCGATAGCAGTTTTTTACAGGGTTGGCTTGCATTTGGAAGCGTTATTGACGATATGGACGGTGGGAGGTTGGTGGTGGACGAGCCACTCGCCAACCGGGTCAGGTCCGGAAGGAAGCAGCCCTAACGAGCCAGGCACGGGTCGCCGTGCCAGCCTCCCACCCTTTTACTTGTACTACCATCTTGGTCAGCTTCCGGCCCGGTCAAGACCGTGCTCAGGATTGGCCCGCGCAGGCTGGCAGGACTGAATGAGCGATACCGGGCCCACATCTTCAAGCACTTCCGCAGCGAATGCCGCCACAGGCAGCGGATACCGGGTGCTCGCCCGCAAATACCGTCCCAAGGATTTTTCGGACCTGATGGTCGGCCAGGAGCCAATGGTCCGCACGCTGACCAATGCGTTCGAGACCGGCCGCATCGCCCAAGCCTATATGCTGACCGGGGTTCGCGGGGTCGGCAAGACGACGACCGCCCGCATTCTCGCCCGCGCGCTGAACTACAAGACGCCAGACATCAACAAACCGACCATCGACCTCAGGATCCCCGGCGAACATTGCCAGGCGATCATGGAAGGCCGGCATGTCGACGTGATCGAGATGGACGCCGCCTCCCATACCGGCATCGACGATATAAGAGAGATCATCGAGCAGGTGCGCTACCGCCCGGTCTCGGCGCGCTACAAAGTCTATATCATCGACGAAGTGCACATGCTCTCGACACAGGCCTTCAACGGCCTGTTGAAGACGCTCGAAGAGCCGCCGGAACATGTGAAGTTCATCTTCGCGACGACGGAAATCCGCAAGGTTCCGATCACCGTCCTGTCGCGCTGCCAGCGGTTCGACCTGCGCCGTATCAGCGCCGCGGACCTGGTTCACCTGTTCACCTCAATATTGGAAAAGGAAGGCATTCCGGCCGAGCCGGAAGCGCTCGCCATGGTCGCGCGTGCGGCAGAAGGGTCGGCACGCGACGGGCTGTCGCTGCTCGACCAGGCGATCGCGCACGGCGGCGGAACCGTCGTTGCCGAGACCGTGCGCGGCATGCTGGGGCTCGCCGACCGCGCCCGCATCGTCGACCTTTTCGAACATATCGTGCGCGGTGACGTGACGGCGGCGCTTTCGGAATTCACGGCGCAATACGAGGCCGGCGCCAATCCGGTCGTGGTGCTGACCGATCTCGCCGATTTCACCCATCTGACCACCCGTTTCAAATATATCCCCGATGCCGCCAACGATCCTTCGATCAGCGAAGTGGAGCGCGTGCGCGGCCGGGAATTTGCAGACGGCGTGGCGGTCAGCACCCTGTCGCGCATCTGGCAGATGCTCCTGAAGGGCATTCCGGAAGCGGAAAACTCCTCGCGCCCGGCGGGTGCTGCGGAAATGGTGCTGATCCGGCTGACGCATGCGGCCCATCTTCCCTCCCCGGAAGATGCCGCCCGCAGGCTTGCGGATTTCTCCAATGGCGATGGCCAGCGGGCGCCGGTTCCGAACGGCAATGGTGGCGGGCGTCCCGTTTCGCCGCCGCAGTCGCCGGTCAATGCGCGCGGCACGGAGATGGCGAGCCCGCGTATTCCGGCTGGCGGGCCGACCGCCATGCTGCAGGCCGTGCCGAACACCATGCCGCGGGACATGCCCGTCGGCCGCACCGAAGAACAGCCGGCCGAAAAGCCGGTGCCGAAGGTTCCGGTCAATTCGATATCGGATATCGCCGACCTCTGCTCCAAGAACCGCGATCCGCGGCTGAAGGCGCTGCTGCGCAATTTCGTGCGGCTGGTAAAGATCGAGCCGGGTCGGCTGGAGATCAACCTTTCCGGTGACGCGCCGAAGACCATTGCCGGCGACCTGAAGGCGCGGCTGGAGGAATGGACCGGGATTACCTGGTGGGTGACGCTCAGCAACGAGGCCGGAGAGCCAACGCTGGTCGAATCCGAAAAGAGCGTGCGGGAGGCGCAGTTCACCGACGCGCGCGCCGATCCGGACGTGGCGGCGATCCTCGCCCAGTTCCCCGGCGCACGGATCACCGACGTGCGCATCCGCGTGACGGAAGAGGATGAGAACGAGGCCGAGGACCTGCCGGCAGCGGCGACCGCGGAATCCGAAGAGGGCGACATCCTGCCCGGCGACGACATCGAGCTATAAAGGAAGAGGACAGACAGATGCGCGACATCATGGGCATGATGGGCAAGGTCAAGGAAATGCAGGCCAAGATGGAAAAGATGCAGGCGGATATCGCCACTCTTGAAGTCGAAGGCACGTCCGGCGGCGGGCTGGTGACCGTGCGGCTGAACGGCAAGGGCGACATGCTCGGCCTCAAGATCGATCCGTCGCTGTTCAAGGAAGACGACGTCGAGATCCTCGAAGACCTGATCGTCGCCGCCCACAAGGCTGCCAAGGAACGCGCCGAGGCGATCACCGCCGAAAAGACCAAGGAACTGACCGCCGGCCTGCCGATCCCACCCGGCTTCAAGATGCCGTTCTGATCCTGGTTGATGGAATAGGGAGGTTCCGATGACGCTTGCGTCGCTTCTGGTTTTCGCAGCGGCACTTTTCGTGGCCGCGGGTTCGCCTGGTCCCAGCATCGCTGCGCTCGTGGCGCGCGTCCTGTCCAAGGGTTATCGCGACGTACTGCCGTTTCTCGCGGCGATGTGGGTCGGCGAAGCCGTGTGGCTTTCGTTTGCGGTCGCAGGCCTTGCCGCCATCGCCGAGAGTTTTCATGTCGTCTTCGTGGCAATCAAGTGGATCGGCGTTGCCTACCTCCTCTATCTCGCATGGAAGATGTGGTTCACCGAACCCGCCGGCTCCGGCGAAGACCTTCCGGAAAATCGCTCCGTGCCGAAGATGTTTTTCGCCGGCCTCACCGTGACGCTCGGCAATCCCAAGATCATGATGTTCTATGTGGCGCTGCTGCCTTCGATCATCGACCTCGGCGGCGTGACGCTGACCGGCTGGCTGGAACTGGTCGCCGCGATGTTCCTTGTGCTCGTGATTGTCGATCTTGCGTGGGTGCTGCTCGCCGCCAAGGCCCGCCAGTTCCTGAAAAGCCCTCGGGCCGTGAGGATCGCCAACCGGGTTTCGGCCGGCGCGATGGCCAGTGCGGCAGCGGCGATCGCGACGCGCTAGGTCTCGAACGTCGGCCTCCAGCGGCGGCCGATCGGTGCGGCCAGGAAGCGGGCTCTTTCTGCATCCGACAAGGCCTTGCCGACGGCCGCCAGCATTTCCGCGATCATGACGCGCTCGTCGGCATAAAGTTCGTGGCGGACGGGATCGCTCGGCGAGACCATGCCTGGCTTGACGACGCGGCAATAGATGCCGGGGCGGCCGGCTTTGGTATAGGTCTTCAGGAATTTCGGATCGCCCATCTTCACCGCGAGCGTGTTGCAGGGGGAGCGGGCGCAGCTGGCTTCCAGGACGACCTCGCCTATATGAAAACGGTCGCCGGCGGCGACATCGCGGTTGTCGAGGCCTTCGACGGTAAGGTTTTCGCCGAATGTACCGGGCGGGAAATCGCGGCCGAGTTCGGCTGCCCACCAGTCCAGCGTCAGCGAGCCTTCGAGGAGGATCGCCTGATCCTCGCCGCCATGGTGTTTCGTGTTGCAGACCGCATCGCCGACGAGGCCGAGGCTGTCGAGCATGACGGCGGCATTGACGGCCGACTTGTAGATGCCGGTCTTGAAACTCTTGCCCGGCAGCTTTTCCGGGCGCCCGAGGCAGACGGCGAGAAGTTTCATAAGCGGTCCTTCCGCGATTCCGTTTTTAAGGCATATGGGCTAAAGGGAGAAAATGGCAAAGCGAGTCACCGGCCCCGAAATCGAAAAACTCATCCAGCTTCTGGCAAAGGTCCCGGGCCTCGGGCCGCGCTCGGCGCGCCGGGCGGCGCTGCATCTGATCAAGAAGAAGGAACAGCTGCTCGGGCCGCTTTCGAGCGCCATGGGCGAGGCCTATGACAAGGTGAAGATCTGTTCGCGCTGCGGCAATGTCGACACCGTCGATCCCTGCACCGTCTGCACCGATCTCCACCGCGACCAGACGATGCTGATCGTCGTCGAAGACGTTTCCGATCTCTGGGCGCTGGAGCGGACGGGCGCGATGAACACCGCCTATCACGTGCTCGGCGGCACGCTCTCGCCGCTCGACGGCATCGGCCCGGATGACCTCAACATCCGCGGACTGATCGACCGGGTGAACGAGGGCGTCATCCGCGAGATCATCATCGCCGTCAACGCGACGGTCGAGGGGCAGACGACGGCGCACTATATTACCGATCAGTTGTCGGGGATCGACGTGAAGATCACGCGGCTGGCGCATGGCGTGCCGGTCGGCGGGGAGCTCGATTATCTCGACGAGGGCACGCTGACGGCCGCGCTTCGGGCGCGGACGGTGATTTAGAGGAGGCATTGAGTATGTGGAGACGTACCCCATCTGCCTCGCTGGTTGGAGCCTTGATGATGAGGATAACGTTGAGCAAGCTCGCCCCCCTCTGGCCTGCCGGCCATCTCCCCCTCAAGGGGGGAGATCGGCCAGAGGCACCGGCATCACTTCTATCGCTGTGGTCGAGGCGTCGCAACAGGTCAATCTCCCCCCTTGAGGGGGAGATGCCCGGCAGGGCAGAGGGGGGTGCCTTTCGGCACATCGCAGCATTTCTTTTCGTCATAGCGACAACCCTCCTCCCCCTCCCCGCACTCGCCCAAAACCGTCCCGACGTCGAAAAGCAGTTCCAGCGGTGGATCACCGGCGATCTGGCTCCGGTGGCCAAAAAAGCCGGTATCTCCGAGAAGACGATGAAGGCCGCCTTCCAGGGTATAACACTTAACTGGGACCTGCCGGACCTGGTGCCGCCGGGTTCGGAGCCGCCGAAGCAGCAGGACCAGAGCCAGGCGGAATTTTCCTCGCCGGGCGCCTATTTTTCCGAAAAGCGGCTGCAGGGGCTCGCCGAGACCGGCCGCGGGCTTGCCTCCACCTATTCGGCGACGCTGAAGAAGATCGAAGCGGCCTATGGCGTGCCGGGCGAAATCGTCGTCGCCATCTGGGGGCGTGAATCCGGTTTCGGAAAGGCGCGGATGCCCTATTCCGCCGTGCAGGTTCTGGCGACCAAGGCTTTCATGTCGACCCGCAAGGACATGTTCCGCGAGGAGCTGATCGCGGCGCTGAAGATGATCGAGCGGGGCGATGTCGATCCGGGCACGATGAAGGGTTCCTGGGCGGGCGCGCTCGGCCAGCCGCAGTTCATGCCGTCCAGCTACCTGAAATATGCCGTCGACTTCGACGGCGACGGCCGTCCGGACATCTGGAATTCGGTGCCGGATGCGCTTGCCTCGATCGCCCACTACCTGCAGAAGGAAGGCTGGCAGCGCGGCCGCGACTGGGGGTTCGAAGTGACGATCCCCGCAAAAGTCTCCTGCGCGCAGGAAGGGCCGGATCTCGCCAAGCCGATCTCCGCCTGGGCGACAACCGGCATCACCCGCATTTCCGGCAAGGCGTTTCCCGCGGCAGACCTCAAGGCGGACGGCATGATGCTGGTGCCGGCGGGGCGCAGCGGACCGGAATTCGTCGTCACGCCGAATTTCTACGTGATCAAGGAATACAACAACTCCGATCTCTACGCACTGTTCATCGGCAATCTCGCCGACCGGATCGCCTCGGGCGCAGGTCCCTTCCAGGCACCCTGGGGCGATGTCGGCAAGATGCTGCGCTCCGATGTGCTCGCCATGCAGAAGGCGCTGGTCGCCAAGGGCTACGATGTCGGCAATGTTGACGGGCTGCCGGGCTACAAGACCCGCCGTTCGCTCGGCGACTGGCAGGCGAAGAACGGCCTGGCTCCGACATGTTTTCCCGATCCGTCGCTCAAGGGAAAGATCAGGTAGTCAGAGGCTGCGTTTCAGGCCCTCATGGCTCGGGGTGAAACCGAGCTTCTCATAGAAGCGGATCGCATCCGGCCGCGCCTTGTCGGAGGTGATCTGCACGAGCTTGCAGCCGCGCTCGACACACTTTCCCACCGCCCATTCGATGAACTGCGATCCCAGCCCGCTGCCGCGCTCGCTTGCAGCGATCCGCACGCTTTCGATCTGGCCGCGCCACATGCCGGTGCGCGACAGGCCGGGAATGAAGGAAAGCTGCAGGCATCCGACCACCTTGTCTTTCCGGTTCACCGCGACCGCGAGAAGCTGGTTTCCATCAGCCTCGATCGCTGCAAAGGCCTGCTCGTAGCGGGGATCGACCGGATTGGACACGACTTCGCGAGCCTGGCCGAGCGCATCGTCCGCGAGCAGTTCAACAATGGCGAGGAGATCGGAGTGGCGGGCTTCTCGGAAGGAAAACATCGGATCTAGTGGTGCAGGTCGGGCGGCGACTTGTGGAAAATGTCGTCGCTCGGCGGGATCGCCTGTCGCTCGATCATCCGGTGGACACGCGGACCTTCTTCGCCGCGATGAAGACTGCGGATCGCATCCCAGGCCTCTGCATCCGCCTGGGTGCGGCGCTGGTTATGGCGCACGTAATCGGCCCAGGTGGCGGTGTGATAGGTCTCCGTCCAGATTTCCGGATGTTCCAGATCGCGCATCAGCGCCCATTGCCGCGCACCGTCGCGGATGCGAATACGGCGTCGCTGCGACATCAGCGCCAGGAATTCCGGCACGTCCTCGTCGGCGATGGTGTAGTCCACCAGGGAAACGATCGGCCCGCTGCGCGGCTGCAGGTCGAGGCTCAGCAGCGGCACGTTGAACCGGTTGAGCGGATCGAGATTGGCATCGCTGAACTGCGGCAGCGGCAGGCGCATGCCGATCACGGCGCCAAGCAGCATGACGAGGCTCGACAATGTGAGCGCGATCGACACTCCGAACGTATCGGACAGAATACCCCACACCCAGCTGCCGCCGGCAATGCCGCCGAACGTCGCCGTCTGGTAGAAGGAAAGCGCGCGCGCGACCACCCAACGCGGCGTCGAAAGCTGCACCGTCGTGTTGAACAGCGACAGAGCCAGCACCCAGCAGGCACCCGGCACGAGGAGGACGATCGCCGTCAGCGCCGTGCTTGAACTCAGGCCTATGATCGCGGCGCTCGCGGCAAAACCCAGGAAGGACAGGCGGACAATCGATTCGCTGGTGAGCTTTTCACGCAGCCGCGAATTTGCCATGGCACCGGCGATGGCACCGACGCCGAAGGCGCCGAGCATGATGCCGTAGGTCAACGGGCCGCCGGAAACCAGGTCGCGGGCGACGATCGGCAGAAGGGCCAGGACGGCACTCGCCGAAAGACCGAACACAAGGCCACGGAACAGCACGTTGAGAATGTTCGGCGACATGACGACGTAGCCGAGGCCCGCCGAAAGCGCCCGCAGAAGCGTCTCGCGCGGCAGCGCATTGTCGCGGCTTTCCGGTTTCCAGCGGATCAAGGCGTAGATCAAGGCGAAATAGCTCATCGAATTGGCAGCGAACGCCGCGGCAGCGCCAGCAGCCGCAACGATCGCGCCGCCGATCGCGGGGCCGACGCTGCGGGTGATGTTGAAACCGACGCTGTTGATCGTCACCGCCGCCGGCAGGACCTCGCGAGGTACCATATCACCGACAGAGGCCTGCCAGGCCGGGTTGTTGAGCGCCACGCCGCAGCCGAGCAGAAAGGTGAATGTCAGAAGCAGCCAGGGCGTCAGCAGGTCGAGATAGGCAAAGACCGTCAGGGTTAGCGAGACCGTCAGCATGAAGAACTGCGCCGTCAGCATCAGGGTCCGGCGGTTGACGTTGTCGGCGAGCGCGCCGGCAATCAGCGAAAAGAGCATGATGGGCAGCGCGGTCGAAGCCTGGACCAGCGCAACCATGTCCTCGGAATCGGTGATCGAGGTCATCATCCACGCCGCCCCGACGGCCTGGATGAGGCTGCCGAAATTGGAGGCGAGGCTGGCAATCCAGATGGTTCTGAACGTTGGGTGCCTGAAGGGAGCCAGGGTCGATATCCGATCGGGCACTTTTATCCTCGTTCTTTCGTGCGTCGTTCCAAACGGTTATAGACCCGGCAGAACCAAATTCCAGCCGCCAAAGCCCCGGAATATGCGACTCTTGCATTCGGGGGGCTGAAAGCGTATATGCACCCCATATTCTTGATCGTCCGATGAAGAGTGGGCCCCACCGGACCCGCTCTTTTTTGTTAGGCGATCACTGTAACCCAGACATTGGGCCCAGCTATGGGGCAATGATTGCCGGAGAGCTTATGCCGCAAACCGAATACGAGCCGCGGCTCATCATCGAGACCGGGCTTGACCTCAGGGTCGCCGAAATCATCGAGCCCGTGCTGACCGCCATGGACTATCGTCTGGTGCGCGTAAGGATGCTGAACCAGAACGGCGCGACGCTGCAGATCATGGCCGAGCGCAACGACGGCACCATGGACGTCGAGGGCTGCGAAGCCGTATCCGTGGCGATTTCGCCGGTTCTGGATGTAGAAGATCCCATCGATCGGGAGTATCATCTCGAAGTGTCCTCGCCGGGCATCGACCGCCCGATGGTTCGCAAGTCGGATTTCACCCGCTGGCTGAACCATCTGGTAAAATGCGAAACGTCGATCATGATCGACAATCGCAAGCGGTTTCGCGGCAGGATCACCGAAAGCGATGCGGACGGTTTCACGATCGAGCGGGACCAGGTCGCCTATGGCGAGGAACCACGGGTAACGATCCCGTTTTCGGCACTGGCCGAGGCAAAGCTCATTCTGACCGACGATCTGATCCGCGACGCGCTTCGGGCCGACAAGCTCGCCAAGGCGCAGGCCGCGAACCAGAACGAAGAAGCAGAAGACGAATAAACCGAACAGAGACTTGTGCCTTTCCCCCGGAAAGGCCTCATCTTTTGACCTACGGAGACCAACGACAATGGCAGTGAGTGCGAACCGGCTTGAACTTCTGCAGATCGCGGACGCAGTAGCGCGCGAAAAGGTCATCGACCGCGAGATCGTGCTGGCTGCGATGGCCGACGCCATTCAGAAGGCTGCCCGCTCCCGCTACGGCTCGGAAACCAATATCCGTGCCGACATCAATTCCAAGACCGGCGAAATCCGGCTCCAGCGCCTGCTGGAAGTCGTTGATCACGCCGAAGACTACGGCACGCAGATCCCACTGGCTCTGGCGCTCGACCGCAATGTCGATGCCAAGATCGGCGACTTCATCGCCGATCCGCTGCCGCCGATGGATTTCGGCCGTATTGCCGCCCAGTCGGCCAAGCAGGTCATCGTCCAGAAGGTGCGTGAAGCCGAGCGCGACCGCCAGTTCGACGAGTTCAAGGATCGCGTCGGCGAAATCATCAACGGCACCGTCAAGCGCGTCGAATATGGCAATGTCATCGTCGATCTCGGCCGTGGCGAAGGCATCATCCGCCGCGACGAAATGATCCCGCGCGAAAACATGCGCTATGGCGATCGCGTCCGCGCATACGTCTATGATGTCCGCCGCGAGCAGCGCGGCCCGCAGATCTTCCTGTCGCGTACCCATCCGCAGTTCATGGTGAAGCTGTTCACCATGGAAGTGCCGGAAATCTACGACGGCATCATCCAGATCAAGTCGGTCGCCCGCGATCCGGGCTCGCGCGCCAAGATCGCCGTGATCTCGAACGATAGTTCGATCGATCCGGTCGGCGCCTGCGTCGGTATGCGCGGTTCGCGCGTTCAGGCCGTGGTCGGCGAATTGCAGGGCGAGAAGATCGACATCATTCCGTGGTCGCAGGATCCGGCGTCGTTCATCGTCAACGCGCTGCAGCCGGCCGAAGTCGCCAAGGTGGTTCTCGACGAGGATGCCGAGCGCATCGAAGTCGTGGTTCCGGACGAGCAGCTGTCGCTTGCCATCGGCCGTCGCGGCCAGAACGTCCGCCTCGCCTCGCAGCTGACCGGCTGGGACATCGACATCATGACGGAAGCCGAAGAGTCGGAGCGCCGCCAGAAGGAATTCAACGAGCGCACCAACCTCTTCATGGACGCCCTCGACGTCGACGAAATGGTCGGCCAGGTGCTGGCTTCGGAAGGCTTTGCCCAGGTCGAGGAACTGGCTTACGTCGATCTCGACGAAATCTCCTCGATCGACGGTTTCGACGAAGACACCGCGACCGAAATCCAGACCCGCGCCCGCGAATACCTGGAGCGGATCGAAGCCGAGATGGACGCCAAGCGCAAGGAGCTCGGCGTCGAAGACGAACTGCGCCAGATCAACGGCCTGAACGGCCAGATGCTCGTCGCGCTCGGCGAAGACGGCATCAAGACCATCGAGGACTTTGCCGGCTGCGCCGCCGACGACCTCGTCGGCTGGAGCGAACGCAAGGACGGCGTGACGAAGAAGTTCGAAGGCCTGTTCTCGAAGTTCGACATTTCCCGCGTCGAAGCTGAAAACATGATCGTCCAGGCCCGCCTATCGGCAGGCTGGATCACCGAGGAAGACCTCGCAAAGGGTGCCCCCGAGCCGGAAGCCGAAGCGGAGGAGGCGGACGCCGTTGAGCAGGAATGATCCCGCTCGCGAATGAGCCGGACCACAATGATGACGGACCTGTCGATGATGACCTGGGCGAGATCGTCGTGAACGACCGTACCTGCATCGTCACCCGTGAGGCGGGATCACCGGAAACGCTGATCCGCTTTGTGGCTGGCCCGAACGGCCAGGTCGTGCCCGATCTGAAGCGTCAGCTTCCGGGCCGTGGCTGCTGGATCAAGGCTGAACGGTCGCTCGTCGATCGGGCAGTTCAGAAAAAGCTCTTCGCCCGGGCCCTCAAGGCCGAGGCGAAAGCGGATGCGGATCTCGGCGCGCTGGTGGATCGCCTGCTCGCCGCCGATCTCGTCGGCATGATGAACATGGCCCGCAAGGCGAGCCAATTCGTCACCGGCGCAACGAAAGTCGATGCTGCCGTGCGCTCAGGTGCTGCGCTCGCGGTGTTCCATGCGGCCGATGCGGCCGCCGATGGAGTGAGGAAAATAGACCAGGCCCGCAAGGCCTGGAAGCTCGGTTCGAATACCGGGGAAGACATTCCGTCCTTTTCGCTCTTTACCAGCGCGGAATTGGACGAAGTGATGGGCCAGAATGCTTTTATCCATGCCTGCGCGCTTGCGGGGCAGGCGGGTGAGGGTGTAGTGAAGCGCGCAAACCTACTTGAACAGTACCGCATGGGCGGTCTGTCCCAGACAAAAGGTGTCGCTGACATGCCGAAACAATGACGCGGTCACCGGCTTTAGCCGGACGCACATCGATATGTACGGATTAAACGACGGGTTCTGATGGCTTCCATCCGTTCCTGTCCGAAGGAACAGGAACGGAATGACCGACAACAAAGACGATAAGACACTCGGCGTAAAGAAGACCCTTACACTGAAGCCATCTGGGATGAGCCAGGGTACCGTCCGCCAGGACATGGGTCGCGGCCGCACCAAGGCCGTCGTCGTCGAGACAGTGAAACGGCGGCCGACCCGACCGCTGGACGAAAAGCCTGTAATCACGCCTGCAGCAGCCCCGGCGCCCGCGCCGCGGGTGGTAGAGGCCGTTGCACAGCAGCCGGTCGCTCCCCAGCGCCCGCCGCAGCCGCAGGCGGCTGCTCCCGCGCCGCGCGTCCACCAGCCGGGTTCGCAGAACCAGCGGCCGCAACAGCCGCAGCATGGCCAGCGCCCGCCGCAATCCAATCAGTCGCAGCGCCCGCAGCAGTCCGGCCAGCCGCCGCGTCCGCAATCCAGCCAGCCGCAGCGTCCGCAGCAGCGTCAGGGCGGCGCCGTCCTGCACGATCTGTCCGCAGGCGAGATGGAAGCCCGTCGCCGCGCTCTGATGGAAGCGCAGGCGCGCGAGGTCGTCGAGGCCAAGCAGCGCGCCGAAGACGAGGCACGTCGCCAGGTCGAGGAAGAACGCCGCAAGATCGAGGAAGCCGCCGAGGCTGCCCGCCGTGCTGCCGAACCCAAGGTCGAACCGGTCGAGGCCCCTGCCCCGGCCGAGACGCCTGCACCCGCGGTTGCCGAAAAGCCGGCCGAGCGCGCCGCTGGCGCCCCTGCCGGCCGTCCGGGCGAAACCCGTCCCCAGGCTCCCCGGCCTGCAGCTCCCGGCGCCGCACCTGCGGCACTGCCGGTTGCCGGTCGCCGCAAGGGCGCTGACGAAGAAGACGAAGATCGCGGCCCGCCGCGTGGCGCACCCGGCCGTGGCCGTGTCCCGGTCGCTGCTCCCGCCAAGGTTCCGGCCCGACCGAAGACCGAAGACGAACGCCGCCGCGGCAAGCTGACGGTGACCACGGTCAGCACGGACGACGACGGCAATGCCCGTGGCCGTTCGATGGCCGCGACCCGCCGCCGGCAGGAGAAGTTCCGCCGCAGCCAGATGCAGGAAACGCGCGAAAAGGTCATGCGCGAAGTCATCCTGCCGGAAACCATCACCATTCAGGAACTGTCGCAGCGCATGTCCGAACGCGCCGTCGACGTCATCAAGTACCTGATGAAGGAAGGCCAGATGATGAAGCCGGGCGACGTCATCGACGCCGACCTCGCCGAAATCATTGCCGGCGAATTCGGCCATACCGTCAAGCGTGTTTCCGAATCCGACGTCGAAGAAGGCATCTTCAACGTTGCCGACGACGAAGGCGAAATGGTCTCGCGCCCGCCGGTCGTCACCATCATGGGTCACGTCGACCACGGCAAGACCTCGCTGCTCGACGCCATCCGCCATGCCAACGTGGTCTCCGGCGAAGCCGGCGGCATCACCCAGCATATCGGCGCCTATCAGGTGGAACAGAACGGCCAGAAGATCACCTTCATCGATACCCCCGGCCACGCCGCCTTCACGGCCATGCGTGCCCGTGGTGCGCAGGCGACGGATATCGCAATCCTGGTTGTTGCAGCCGACGACAGCGTGATGCCGCAGACGATCGAATCCATCGCCCATGCCAAGGCAGCGGGTGTTCCGATCATCGTGGCGATCAACAAGATCGACAAGCACGAAGCCAACCCGGACAAGGTTCGCCAGCAGCTTCTGCAGCACGAAGTGTTCGTGGAATCGCTCGGCGGTGAAGTGCTCGACGTCGAAGTGTCGGCCAAGAACAAGGTCAATCTCGACAAGCTGCTCGAAGCCATCCTGCTGCAGGCCGAAATCCTCGACCTCAAGGCCGATCCGAGCCGTACCGCCGAAGGCATCGTCATCGAAGCCCAGCTCGACCGTGGCCGCGGCGCGGTTGCGACCGTGCTCGTCCAGAAGGGCACGCTGAAGCCGGGCCAGATCATCGTCGCCGGCGATCAGTGGGGCCGCGTTCGCGCGCTCGTCACCGACAAGGGCGACCATGTGAAGGAAGCCGGTCCGGCCATGCCGGTCGAAGTGCTCGGTCTTTCCGCCACTCCGGCGGCCGGCGACAGGTTCGCCGTGGTCGAGAGCGAAAGCCGTGCCCGCGAGATTTCCGAATATCGCCAGCGGCTCGCCCGCGACAAGGCGGCTGCCCGCCAGTCCGGCCAACGCGGTTCGCTCGAACAGATGATGAGCCAGCTCCAGAACACCGGCTTGAAGGAATTCCCGCTGGTCATCAAGGGTGACGTGCAGGGTTCGATCGAAGCGATCATCGGCGCACTGGACAAGCTCGGCACCGACGAAGTCCGTGCCCGCATCGTTCATTCGGGTGCCGGCGGCATCACCGAATCGGATATCTCGCTTGCCGAGGCATCCAATGCGGCGATCATCGGCTTCAACGTCCGTGCCAACCCACAGGCGCGAGCCTTTGCCGAACGCGAAGGTCTCGAGATCCGCTACTACAACATCATCTACGATCTCGTGGATGATGTGAAATCGGCGATGTCGGGCCTCCTGTCTCCGGAACGTCGCGAAACCTTCATCGGCAATGCCGAGATCCTCGAAGTGTTCAACATCACCAAGGTCGGCAAGGTCGCCGGTTGCCGTGTCGTCGAGGGCAAGGTCGAACGTGGAGCGGGTGTCCGCCTTATCCGCGACAACGTCGTCGTCCACGAAGGCAAGCTCAAGACGCTCAAGCGCTTCAAGGACGAAGTCAGCGAAGTGCCGATGGGCCAGGAATGCGGCATGGCGTTCGAGAATTACGAAGACATGCGCGCAGGCGACGTCATCGAATGCTTCCGCGTGGAGCATATCACGCGCACGCTGTGACCTCCGGCAAACAGCCCGAACAATTACAGGAGTCGTCCGTGACATTCGCGGACGGCTCCTGGCATTTTGACTACGTGCTTTCCGATGCGGAACTCGAGGACGGCATCAATCTTGTCGTGCGATACCATTTCGAGAGGCGGCAGAAGCTGATGGGATTGCTGGGGTTTTACGATGCCCTTGCTAAGAGATTCCGGAAGGTCGGCCCTTCTCCGCTTATCATTTCGGAAAAGCGCGAGATCCGCTCCATCAAGGCGGAATTCGGATCCGGCTTCGTCCGGGCGCGGGGCGACGGTCTGCTGATCGAACTGGACACCAAACGGCTCAGGAGGTTGACAACGCTGGGTAACTGGCTGGTTCTTTTCTACGACGGCGGGCATCTGCTTTTGCCCCGGCGGATTTTCCCCGACGACACGACGGCCGAACGTTACATCAGCTATGTTCGTGGCCTGATACGCCGCTGCTAGCGCACCGGGCAGCCAGCGCTTTCACCCACTTTCGGCATCGACTTGTGACGTGGCAAAAATTTTCAGCTTCAACCGGAGAGCTCGCGACGGTAAGCATCTACCCATATCCGCATTTCCAGTTTCCGAGGAGGACAACATGCCGATTTCATTCGACCTGACGGGCAAGACGGCAATCGTTACTGGCGCCAATACGGGCCTTGGCCAGGCGATATCCGTGGCGCTGGCGCAGGCCGGCGCTGACGTGGCGCTGGTCGGCCGCTCCTCCATGGCCGAGACGGAAGCAGCGGTTAGCGCGGCGGGCGGGCGCAGTCTGTCGATCCAGGCGGACCTTTCGACGCTCGAACCTGTCGATCGGATCATCAGCGAAACGGTCGCGTGGACGGGGCGTGCCGATATCCTCGTCAACAATGCCGGCATCATCCGCCGGGCCGATGCTATCGATTTCACCGAGGCCGACTGGGACGCGGTGATGGACGTGAACCTGAAGACCGTGTTCTTCCTCTCCCAGGCGTTTGCACGCCGGCTGATCACCGAGGGCAAGGGCGGCAAGATCGTCAACATCGCCTCGCTGCTCTCCTTCCAGGGCGGCATCCGCATCCCTTCCTATACAGCCTCGAAGAGCGGCCTCGCGGGTCTCACCCGGCTGCTCGCCTGCGAATGGGCGAGCAAAGGCATCAACGTCAACGCCATCGCGCCGGGCTATTTCTCGACCAACAATACCGAGGCACTGCGCGACGATCCGGACCGCAACGCGGCGATCCTCAGCCGTATTCCGGCCGGACACTGGGGCCAGCCGGAAGAGCTCGGCGGAGCCGCCGTATTCCTCGCCTCGCCGGCCTCCGACTATATCCATGGCATCGTACTGCCGGTCGACGGCGGCTGGCTGGCGCGGTAGGCGTCCGTCAGCCCGATTTTCCGGCACCGAAATGCCGATCCAGCGCAAATGGGGTAAAAGTCCCGTCCCGCATTAATGTGATCGGCATTCTCAAGATTTATTAGTTGCCATTTCTACTCATGTTTATTATCCGGTAGCTGCAACATCGCGAACCCGGCGGCAGTGGCCGGCGGCGTTCCGATGCCCCGTTTCCGTCATCGTCAACTTGGCGCTCCAGCGCTGTCCGCGATGACGAACAGTCCGGAGTATCGCCTGCCATGACCGCTGCCCTGAAGCCCGCCTTTTCGATGCGCCAACCGATGAGGAACTGGTTTCCGATCGCTCTCGCGGCACTGGCAATAACGGCTTCGACGGTGATGGCACAGACGCCGGCTCCGGATACGTCAACGCAAGCGCCGCCCCCACCGCAGGCGACCTCACCTTCCGGTGCACACCCGACGCAGGCGGCTCCCGCTCCTGCCGCGCAGGCAGCCCCTACTACCTCCCGTACGACGCCAAGCGAGCCGGCAGCCTCGCCGACTGCGGTACCGCCCGCCGCGCAGTCGGCGCCCCCCGCTGCTCCGCAACCGGAAGCTTCCGCCCCGCAACCCGCCGTTCCGACGGGAGCGCCGGCCAGCAATGCTGCCCAGCCAACGCCTGCCAGCCCGCCACAGACCCCGGCCCCGCCGCCGGCGGCGCGCCAGCCGATCGACATGTTCACGCAGTTCCTGGAGCCTGGACAGCGTTCGGACCTGCCGCACAACCTTTCGCCCTGGGGCATGTTCATGGCGGCCGACTGGGTCGTCAAAAGCGTGATGATCGGGCTCGCATTCGCTTCGCTGATCACCTGGACCGTCTGGCTCGCCAAGACGCTGGAGCTTGCAGGCGCCCGCACCCGCGCCGCTCGGACGCTGAAGGTCATCCGCACCTCCCGCACGCTTTCGGAGGCCTTTGGCGCCGCCGGCCGCCGCGGCGGTCCCGCCGCGCTGATGCTGCGATCCGCGGCAGAAGAAATGCAGCTCTCCGAAGCCGCAATCGACCATGCCCATGGCGACGGCGTGAAGGAGCGGGTCGGCTCGGCGCTTTCCCGCATCGAGGCTTATGCCGGCCGGCGCATGTCGCGCGGCACCGGCGTGCTCGCGACGATCGGCTCCACCGCCCCGTTCGTCGGCCTGTTCGGCACCGTCTGGGGCATCATGAACGCCTTCATCGGCATTTCGGAATCGCAGACCACCAACCTTGCCGTCGTCGCGCCCGGTATCGCGGAAGCACTGCTGGCGACCGCAATCGGCCTCGTCGCGGCCATTCCGGCTGTTGTCATCTACAACGTCTTCGCGCGCTCGATCACCGGCTACCGGCAGCTGCTGGCGGATGCCGCGGCGGGCGTGGAGCGGCTGGTGAGCCGAGACCTCGATTTCCGCAAGGTTCCTCCGGGCGGCCGCAAGGCGCCGGTCTCGCTGGTGGCAGGAGGCTGACATGGCCGGCGGCATCCGCGAACAGCACGGCGACGAGCTTTCCGAAAACCACGAGATCAACGTGACGCCGTTCATCGACGTCATGCTGGTGCTGCTGATCATCTTCATGGTGGCGGCGCCGCTGGCGACCGTCGACGTCAATGTCGATCTTCCCGCCTCGACCGCAAAGCCGGCGGAGCGGCCGGACGAGCCGCTCTACCTGACGGTGAAGGAAGACCTGAGCCTCAATATCGGCAATGACTCCGTGCAGCGCGAGCAGCTTGCCGCGACCCTCGACCGCGTCACGGAAGGCAAGAAGGACACCCGCGTGTTCCTGCGTGCCGACAAAGCGGTCGATTACGGCCAGTTCATGGAGGTCATGAACCTGCTCCGCGATTCCGGTTACCTCAAGATCGCGCTCGTCGGCCTCGAAACGCTGCCCGGTCCGCCGGCACCGGCAGCCGCCCCGGCCGGTGGCGTTCCGGCCGTGGTGCCGCCAGCGGCACCTGCCACTCCGGCACCCGGAGGCAATCCATGAGCCTTGTCGTCTCGCAGGCAGGTCCGGGCGGACGCGTCGGCGAGCTGGCGCTGTGGGGCGCTGCCGGACTGCTGATGCTGACGGTACATTTCGGCGCCGCGGCCTATCTGATGCGCGAACAACCGGAGGTGCTCGCCGACAACGCACCGCCGGCAGCGATCATGATCGAGCTCGCGCCGGAGCCGGAAGCCGTCAATACCGAGGAAGAGCAGATCTCTCCTGACATGCAGGAGCAGGAACAGCTGATGAGCGAGCAGGCGGAGCCTGTCGAGGAACCGCAGCCGGAGCCCGTCGAGCAGCCTCAGCCCGAACCCGAGCCGATGCCTGAGCCTGTTGCCGAACCTGTCGAGCAGCCGGTCGAACCGCCGCCGCAGGAAGTCGCCGAGACGGTCGAGCCCGAACCGGTGCAGCCGCCCGTGGCGGAACCGCCGCCGGAGCCGATCGAGGAGATCAAGCCGGTCGACGAACAGATGACGGCGGCGCTCGAAAATGTCGACGTGCCGTTGCCGGCGATGCGGCCTCTGCCGCCGCCGGTCGCGGAAAAGCCGCCGGAACAGCCGAAAAAGCCGGAGCCCCGGAAGGAGCCGGTGAAGAAGGTCCAGAAGCCGAAGCAACAGCAGCAGCAGGCCCGGCCGGACATGGCCGAGGCGAAGATCCAGGCCAAACAATCGGACCGCACGGCCGCCAGCCAGAATTCCACGAGCCTGTTCTCTGCGTCGGTCTCGCCGCAGCAATGGATGACGCGAGTTAGAACGAAGATCGCTCGCTACGCCCGCAAATGCCCGGGCAACGGAACCGGCATCGTTACGGTCCGCTTCAGCTTCGACGGCAGCGGCAACATCGGCAATGTCTCGGTCGCGGGGTCATCGGGCAACGCGTCTATCGACGACTATGTCGCTTCGGCTGTCCGACGCGCTTCGCCCATCCCGGCACCGCCTTCCGGTGTTGCAAGTTCACTCAGCCAGCCGGTAAAGTGCGAATAACCGCCTGATTTTCTCGCGGCGTTCGCCACTGAACTCACCTGGATCTCCTGCATGCATATTACTCTGAATGAAGCCGAAACGCTGGTACAGAGCGTTTTCGAAGCCAATGGCGTTCTTGCTGATACCGCCCGTTCCGTCGCCCATGCGCTCGTGCATGCGGAAGCTGCCGGGCAATACGGTCACGGGCTCCGCCGCGTTCCCGCCTATATCGGCCAGGCCCGTTCCGGCAAGGTGGATGGCAAGGCCAGGGCCATCGCCACCCGGCCGCGGCCTGCGGTGCTTGTCGTTGATGCGGCATTCGGTTACGCCTATCCGGCCTTCGATATCGCGCTTGCAGAACTGCCGACGATTGCCCGGGAACAGGGCATTGCGCTCGGTGCCATCCACCGTTCGCATCATGCGGGCGTCATGGCGCTGACCGTGGAGCGGTTTGCCGAACTCGGCCTCGTGGCGCTGATGTTTGCCAATGCACCGGCCTCCATGGCCGCCTGGGGCGGCAGGAAGCGGCTGTTCGGCACCAACCCGATCGCCTTTGCAACGCCGGTCGCCGGCGAGGATCCGCTGGTCATCGACCTGGCGCTCTCGACCGTCGCGGCCGGCAAGATCATGGCTGCGCGCCAGAAGGGCGAAAGCATTCCCGAGGGCTGGGCCTTCGACGCCGACGGCAAGCCGACCACCGATCCGCACGCGGCTCACAAGGGCCTGATGGCGCCCTCGGGCGGCGCCAAGGGTGCGGCGCTGGCGCTGATGGTGGAGGTCCTCTCGGCCGGCCTGACCGGATCGAACTTCTCTTACCAAGCAAGCTCGTTCATGGACGAGAAAGGTTCGCCGCCTTCGGTCGGTCAGACGCTTATTGTTATCGATCCTTCCGCAAGCACCGCTTCGGCTGCCGAGCGGATCGCCGAACTTGCCCACGAGATGGCCTCCGAAGAGGGCGTTCGCCTGCCCGGGCGGCGCGGCCAGAACGCGCGCCGGACGGCGATCGAGCAGGGGCTCGATGTCGAGGACGAGGTGATTTCGGCGATCAGGGCGCTGGCCTAGGCCCGCAGCGCTGCCGCCGGCGACTGGCGGTAGGCGAGAATGGCCGGCACGGCGGACAGAACCGCCGATGCGGCAAGCAGGATCAGCACCATGCGCCAATCTTCGCCGGTAAAGCCGACCGGCAAGATGATGCCGCTCTTGGCCGTGAAAGCGTTGGCGATCAGCCGGGCCGCGGCAAGGCCGGTCAGAAAGCCGAGACCGATGCCGAGCGCGACCAGCAGGAAGAGCTCGAACCAGACAATGGCAAAAACCGACAGCCGCGGCGCGCCAAAAGCCCGCAGCGCGCCAATCTGGCGCCGACGCTGGCCGATATGGGTGATGGTGACCAGGACCAAGGCTGCCGCCACTAGGCCCTGCGATCCGGCGGCCACGGCGCTCAGCACCATCTTGGCATCACCGAGCGTCGCATAGAGGCTGGTCAGCACCTCGCCCGGGAAAACCGCGAGCGTATTGCCGTTGCGATATTCCTGGCGGAGCTTGTAGGCATCGGCAATCGTCTTCGGCTTTACGAGGACTGCCGGAAGGCCCGGCGCATCGGCTGCGAAAATCTCATCGATCGCCGCATCCGCATCGATGGAACCGTGATGATCGTGATCCTCGTCGGCATGCTCATCCGCAGCGGCCGCAGCCTGCGTTACCTGTGCTGCTCCACCTTCGTAATGCTCTTGTTCCTCATGCTCATGCTCATGCTCATGATCGTGGCCGAGGCCATGGACGTGCCAGACCGCCTGGATCGGCACCAGAATGGCCCGATCCCAGGGCGTCCCCGTCGGCGGCAGCTTGCCGGTGACGTGGTATACGACGCCCGCATGGGTCTCGCCGCCCATCGCCGCCGTGCCGTGCATGGGCTTGATTTCCGCTCCGACCGGCAGCTTCACTGCCGCCCCGACCACCGCCTCGCCCTCTTTCTCGAACATGCGGCCCGAGGCAAAACCGGAGACGGTGCTGCCAATCAGCGCGCGGGTCGTGCCGACCAAAGGGTAGCCGGCAAAGGAATCGCCGAACCCGACCGGTGCCACCCAGGCGACACGCGGATCCTTCGAGAGTTTTGCCAGCACCTCGCCCGGCATCAGCGGCAGCGGCGCCGGCTGCAGGAAGATCGAAGAGAGCACGAGCTGGGTTTCGCTGCCGGCAGCGCCGATCACCAGGTCGAACTTGTCGGCGGCGCGGGCGCTGCCGAGCCGCAGGGCGCGCTCCTGCAGCGTGACGGTGACGCCGAGGGCGGTGGCGAGCGCCACGAGAAGCACGACCACGACGGCACCGGCCCAGAGACGGCGCAGATCGGCGAGGATGAAGCGGATCATGCGGCGACCTCTTCGCGCAGGCTGTCGGCGACAATCCTGCCGGCGCCAAGCGTGATGCGGCGGTCGAGCCGATCAATCAGGCGCTGGTCATGGGAAACGACGATCAGAGTGCTTCCGGTTTCGCCGGCCATGTCCAGAAGCAGCCGGCCGACCGTCTCGCCGGCCTCTACATCAAGGCTCGCGGTCGGTTCGTCGGCAACGATCACGCCCGGCTTGCGTAAAACCGCGCGAGCGATCGCCACGCGCTGCATCTCGCCGCGCGACATGGTCTCGATCTTCTGATCCGGGCGGGAAAGGCCTACGCTTGCCAGGAGATCGTGGGCACGGGCGATCAACGCCGCATCGGCGACGCGTGCCAGCCGCGCCGGCAAAAGCACGTTTTCGACCGCCGAGAGGCCGGGGAAAAGATGGAAATCTTGCATCACGAGGCCGACATGTTCGGCCCGCCAGCGATCGCGCGCGGTCTCGGAAAGCCGGGCGATATCCTCGCCGCTCCAGAAGACCTTGCCGGAGGTGGGGCACTCAAGGCCGGTGATCACATTGATGAAAGTGCTCTTGCCGGAACCGGAACCGCCGGTGACGGCAACGCGCTCGCCGGCTGCGATCGTCAGAAGATCGACCAGCAAAACCGGGCTGTTCAGACCGGCGAACGACATGGCCAGATTGTCTATGCGCAAGGAAAGCATGTTCACGCGCCCTGATATGCCGCGTCGCGGATTCTCAGAAGACTGACAAATCCGGTATCGGGATCCCTCCAGGAACCGACCTCAAGGGTGCCGCGCACCTCGATCGTTTCGTTCGCCTGGGTGAACGTCTGCTTGCGGTGGAGGTAGATGACGACGATATTGTCGGGCCAGTCCGCATCTGAGGAGCAGAAGGGGCAAAGCGCCATCGGCACTTCGGTCAGCACGAAGAAAGCGGCTTCCGCTTTCAGCGGCGGCGCCATGAAGCCGCGGATCGCCACCTCGCGGCCCGCCAGCTTCTTCACCTTGTCGGAAAATTCCAGGCCGAGAACGCTGTACTTGCCATAGAGTTCGTTGAAACCGAGGTCGTCGGCAGCGGCGGCAGAACGGGTTGCCGCAAACAACGGAGCGGCGGCGGCCAGGCCGAGCACGCGGCGCCGGCTGAAACCTTGGGAAAAGAGCTTTTCCATGGAACCCTCCTGAAACGCTAGCCCCGGCCGTGTTTCGGCCGGGAGCATTGTTCTACCACGGGTGCGGCAGGCAATCAGACCTTAGTTGGTCTGCTTGGTGCCGAGCGCGAAGGTATCGGCGAGCACCTTGTAGATGTCGCTTTCTTCCATATAGCCCTTGAAGCCTTCCGAACCGGGGCCGGACGACTGCAGGACGACGTCGTCGACGGAGTGAACGCCGCTGTCGCTGCTCTTCGGGAGATTGCCCTGAACGAAGACCGCGCCAGGCACGTTCTTGTACTGCTCGTTGGCAACGTATTCCTTCTTTTCGTTCTGGATAGCCGGAACGAACGGGCCATCCATTTTCGGGCGGAAGGTTTCGTAGTGGTCCGGGCCGTTGGTTGCGGCTAGGAACAGCCGGCGCGAAACGTCGATCTTGTCCGGATAACCGTCGCCGTTTTCGTCCTTGTAGTTCGGGAAGCCGGCTTCGGCATAGGTGCCGACCTTTTCGCGCATCTCGGTGCCCGGCTTGTCGTCATCGACAGTGCCGATGATCGAAACGCCATGCGTGTGGTCGCCGGTGACGACGATCAGCGTGTCGGGATGGGTCTTCTGGAATTCGCGGGCAACAGCGATCGCCTGGTCGAATTCGATGGTTTCGATGACGGCACGATCCCAGTCGAGCGGATGGGACATCTTGTCGATCGAGGATCCTTCGACCATCAGGAAGAAACCGTCCTGATCCTTGGAAAGGCGATCGAGGGCGACCTTGGTCATGGCGACCAGACCCGGCTGGTTCGGATACTTTTCGACGGTTCCCTTCTTCAGGAATTCGCGGTCGAGCGTGACGTCCATGTTGCCGGGATGAAAGAGGCCGAGGAGCAGGCCGTTCGCATTGACGTTGGCAGCAAGCTCCGCCTTGTCGGTGGCGACGCTGTAGCCGGCGTCCTTGAAGAGCTTGATATAATCCTTGTCGTCCTTGCGCTTCGAGCCGGCGGTCGCCTGCGGCAGGAAGTAAGCGGAACCGCCGCCGAGCACGACGTCCGGCTTGACGTCGAGCAGCATGCCGACGACATCGGCCTTGTCGTTGCGGTTGCGGGTGTGGGAGACGACGGCAGCAGGCGTCGCATCCTCGACTTCCGACGTGGCGACGATACCGATCGACTTGCCGGTCTGGCGGCGAAGCGCTTCGGCAATCGTTTCGACCTTGGGGTCGTCCAGCGAGTCCGGTGTGCGGTCGGCATAAACGCCGATCGCGTTCACGGCGGTCTTGTGACCGGTCATGTAGGCCGACATCGTATTGGCCGAGTCGGTGTCGACAGCGTTGGTCGCCGAGGTGCCGACGAAGGCCATGTGGTCGAGGTCGTCCATGGCGAGACGGCCGTTGGCCTTACCTTCGGTCATGCCCTTGGACATGATGCGGGCAGCGGTGCGATGCGCGACCGAAAGGCCGTCGCCGAGCATGAAGATGATGTTCTTGGCCTTCGGGGCAGAACCCGTGCCGTAAACATTCCAGGTGACGGTCTTGGTCTCGGAACCGGCCGAAATTTCGACCTTGTAATCGCCGGCGGTGGCGATGGTCAGGCCGCGCAGGATGATGGCAGAACCGAGGACCTTGTCCTTGTTCTTTTCTTCCGCGACGAACTGGGCTTCCTTGCCGAGAACGGTCTTGTAGTCCTGGCCGTTGACGGTGATCTTGACGTCTTCCGGCTTTATGACGGAGTTAAATTCGACCTTGAAGTCGAAGGGAGAGCCGGTGAGGATCGTAGCGCGATCCAGCGGATAAACGGTGGCAGCCTGGGCGGCGCCGGCGAGCGCGGTCGAAACGACCAGAGCGGCAAAAATCTTGCGCATAGTAACCTCACGAAAAGTTCAAGGGGAAGGCGAGGTTTCGTATATCGGCGGTGCGTGACACCCACGTGACGCCAATCACAGATCGCGGCACCCCGGCTGTCGTAAGGCAAAAAGCAATGTTTTGAAGGAAATCCTGCTCCAGAAATGGAAAAAGCCTGGCGCGGGAGGAGGGTGCGCCAGGCTTTAAACTTGATCGACAACTGGGAGGAGGAGGATGTTGTCGATCCGTATCAGGCAACACTGGGAGGAGGAGTGCGTCGCCCGATGACCAAACATATAGGCTAATCGTTTAAGCAGGCCAAGCCACTTGGTTGCAATGCAGCAATGCATTAGGCGCAAGGCTGAGCAAATGCCCGCGCAGAATTCGGTCGCTCAATGAAACCCATTTGACCGCCGGCGGTGCGGCCTTCCCAAGATCACCCATATCCCTGGCGAAAAACGTGGTTTATAGCGAATCTTTGCAGACAGGCAGACGGAGACGGACATGGCAGAGATCAGGTATCATGAAGGCGATATTCCGGCAGTCGCTGCAGCCCGATATACCGGGGCGATCGCCATCGATACGGAAACGCTCGGCCTCGTGCCGCGTCGTGACCGGCTTTGCGTCGTACAGCTTTCGCCGGGCGACGGTTCGGCAGACGTGATCCGCATCGCGGCCGGGCAGCGCGAGGCTCCCAATCTCGTCGCCATGCTCGCCGATCCGTCGCGCCAGAAGATCTTCCATTACGGCCGCTTCGACATCGCCGTGCTCTTCCATACGTTCGGCGTGACCACGACGCCGGTGTTCTGCACCAAGATCGCCTCGCGGCTGACCCGCACCTATACCGACCGGCACGGGCTCAAGGACAATCTCAAGGAAATGCTCGACGTCGACGTTTCCAAGGCGCAGCAGCAATCCGACTGGGCAGCCGAGGTGCTTTCGCCGGCGCAACTCGAATATGCGGCCTCCGACGTGCTCCACCTGCATGCGCTGCGCGACAAGTTGACCTACCGCCTGGTGCGCGACAAGCGCGCCGAACTGGCCCAGGCCTGTTTCGAATTCCTGCCGACGCGGGCGAAGCTGGACCTGCTGGGCTGGGAAGAGGCCGATATCTTCGCCCATAGCTGATGGGCTGACGGGCGGATGGATCAAGGCTATCGCGAACGTCCGGCGGCCCACGAGACCGGGCCTTATCTCGAGCCGTTGCGACTTCTCATTCGCGGCGCGCTCGCGCCGCTTCCATGGTGGCTGTCAGAATTCATCCTGTTCGGGTTGAAACAGGCCTGGGCCTGCCTGTTCGCAGCAATCATGCTGGCGCTGCTGCTCATCACTAAAGTCATCTGGCAACCGGGCTGGCCGGTCCATCGCTACGATTTCCTGTTCCTCGCCGCCCTGACAATCCAGATCTTGTTCCTGCGCTTCAAGATGGAAAGCTGGGACGAAGCCCGGGTCATCCTCGTCTATCACGTCACGGGAACTGTGATGGAGATATTCAAGGTGCATATGGGGTCATGGGCGTATCCGGAAACATCGATCATCCAGATCGGCGGCGTGCCGTTGTTTTCCGGCTTCATGTATGCCGCGGTCGGCTCCTTCATGGCCCGCACGATCCGCATCTTCGACATGTGCTTCAGCCATTATCCGCCAATGTGGCAGACCGGCTTTCTGGCAATCGCCATTTACGCCAATTTCTTCAGCCATCATTTTCTGCCGGACATCCGCTATCTTCTGTTTGCGGCGACCGTGATCGTGTTCCGGCGGGTGAACATCCATTTCACCACCGACAGGACAACTTTGCGGATGCCGCTGGTGCTTGCCGCGTTTCTTTCCTCGGCCTTCCTCTGGCTTGCGGAGAATATCGGAACACTGACGGGCACCTGGATCTATCCGACACAGAAGACCTGGCACGTCGTATCGTTCGGCAAGCTCGGGTCCTGGTATCTGCTTCTCTATGTGAGCTTTGCGCTGGTGACGCTGGTGGTGAAGCCGCGGCCGCCCCAATAGATAAGGGGTGACATAAGTTCTAGCCACCCGGTAACGTCTCGTTAACCCTTCAAATCTAGTTTTGCCTGCGGTGTACCTTTCGACGAGACCGGATTTCGGGCCATGTTGCTTCCTACTCAGCAGACTTACGGGCTTGCCGCGACCAACATGATGCAGTCGATGCTCGACAGCATCGAGGAGCAGCGCAAGAAGGACGAAGAGCAGCGGACCGGCAAGAAGAGCGACCCGGTTGTCGAGGCCCGTATCAGCGCCGGCGAAGACGCGAAGCGCGCGCGCGACAAGATCACCACCGCCCTTTTCGGCGTCAACAATACCGACCCCAACCAGTTGAAGATCGAGCTCGTCGATCGCCTCGCTTCCAAGCTCGGCATCGATACCGAGGAGGCGCGCTCCTCCTACCAGCTCGGCAGGGCGCTGGAAGAAGCCCTGAAGGATCTCGGATCGGCAGGCTCAGCCAAGCTTGAGGAAGATCTCGGCCTCAAGGACATGGATATCTCGATCGATACGTTGCTTGCGGCGATCAAGAACCCCTATGGCGACGACAATCAGCGCCTGATGGACGGCCTCAACCGCAAGGCCAATGGCGGCAAGCTCGACACCGAGGTTCAACGCGTCGTGCAGCGGCTGGAGGACGTCGCCGACCCAAAGACCCTCGAAGAGCTGAAACTCGGTCCGCAGGGTTACGATCCGACCCGCGTCGAAGATGCCGAGACCCGCGCGGAGCGTCAGGACGACATCAAGGCGGCGGAAGCCGGCAAGAAGCTCGAAGACGTCCAGAAGGTTCAGGACGTCATCGAGAAGACGAATGACAAGGCGACAGCCGCGCCGACTGCCGATGGCGCGAGCGACAAGCCCGCAGTCGACGATACCGCGCTGCTGGCACTCTTTGCCGCGGCGGCCGAACAGGTCGCCAATACCAATACGGACGACGCGGCCGACAGCCTTGTCTCCGACGATCAATCCGCCAAGGACAGTTCCGTCACCGACGACGTCCTGGCGGAGAACGAGGCGCCGACCAATGAAATGGCGGCGAATGCAATCGAGGAGCTTGCTGCCGACAACGCCGAAAAGTCCCAAGCCGACATCGTGCCGGTGCGTGTGGATGAAATCGGCATCTATGAATTGCTGAAGAAGAAGTTGGCTGCGTGATCCCGCAATAATCCTCGATATTCCCCTCACCTGCTCCGCTCTGGATCATTTTCGTCGACCTGTCGGCGGAAGGCGGAGCCCGTTAGCGAATTGTTAACCTTTTTGCCCCACAGTCACATCTGTGTATCGGCACTGGCGACGCCATGAGGCGTTCCGGTCGCAACGCCGCTCGTTGCGAAAAGACAAGAACCGTTCAGCCGAGTTGTCCTGTCGTCTCAATCAGAGATGGAGCAGACGATGCTGCCCCCGGTCCGTACCAGTTCATTCGTTGACTACCAGACGCCTTCGCAGCAACCGATGCTGCGTCAGCGGATCGACGTGGCCAATACCGCGGCGAACAGCGGGCTGATCGGGTCCTCACCGATGTCGGCGGGGCGGCTGGATATTCTTTCGCTTTCGGCACAGCTCCAGCTCGCTCAAGGGTTTTCCATCTTCGCCGAAACCATTGGCAGGCTGATCAAGGTTCCGCGCCGCGAAGGCGAGGCATTGGCGGATTATGCCCAGCGCCTTTCCGAGGCCGTCAAGCAGATGAACCCGGCCGAGAAGGCGGCTCTCGAGCGCACGCTCAACCAGCTCGTCAAGGGCATCACGCTGCGGCTGCTCACCGAAATCCTCAACAATCCCGCAGGTCCGGAAGCGGCCCGCGTCGCCGTGCAGCTGGAAACCGCCCAGCTGCTCGACCGCGATCTCGCCGCCAAGGCCGTCGTCAGCTCCTATCGCCAGAATGCCGGAGCCGAGCAGGTGCCGGCCCCGCCATCGCAGCCGGCGAATGCGGCGCCGCCCGGCCAGGCTTCTCAAACCGTATCCGAGCCCCCGACAGAGGCCGAAGCCCAAGCCGCGCAGCCCGGCGAGGAGCCCGCGATCAACGAGGCCCCGCAACAGGAGATCGCTGCGGGAGCGGCTGCGCACGATGCGGATGCACCGCTTGTTGCGACCACAGTTTCCGGCACCGCTCAAGATCCGGCCGCGCTTTCCGCGGAAGCAGCGGTCGCCTCACCTGCCCCGACCGATGAAGTTGAAACGCAGGCGCAAGCAGCCGCCGAGACCGATCTGGACGCGACACCCGCTCCGGTATCCCTGCAGGAAGCGGCCGAACTTGCCGAAAGCGAGACGCCGGAGTTTGCGGCCGTGCGGACCGAGGAAACGCCGGACGACAGCTCATCCACGGCGCGTCCGGAGGAAGGACGGCAGATCGCGAGCGGCGCAAACGCCGACCGGCGCATGGCTCAGCCCGTATTCTACGATGGTCCGGCACTTGCCCGGCTTTCCCAGCGCGGCCTCGAACAGCCAAACGGCGCTCGGGCGCTCAACGCGGAGAAGGTGGCGAACGGCGCCACGACCGTATGGCTCGCGGAAGTGCTTGCCGACGCCACCGGCGAACTTCTCGACAGCCTGCCGGTTGCGGCAAGGCAATTGCCCGAGCAGCAGGCATTGCAGGAACTGACCGACAGGGAGCCTGCTGGAAGGTCGCCCCTGCAGGCAAGCGAGGCAGCGAGTGCCGCGATGGCAAAGCCCGCGCCCCGGGCCGACGAACCGGCAAGCACCGGGTCAACGGGCCGCGCTGCCGGAACCGCCCCGAACGCAGGCGGCCAGGCCGCGGGCACGACGGTACTTGCCGAACAGCTCGCTCTGCCGATGGCCATGCCGCATATGTTTCGTGAAGGCGTTGCCCTGCCCTATGTCGCCTATCCCCCCGAAGAGCGCGAGCGGGACCCCGAGGAGCGCAAGACGAAAGCCATCTCGCCGACCGACGAGGACGGCGAACAGCAGCATTCGGCCGGCGAGCAGGCGTTCAGTGACGAAGGCCAGGCCAACGAACACGATCAGGACGATCACGGCGATGACGCTTCCAAGGAAGCCGTCGAAGATGCGGACCGGGCGAACGACCTCTACTGGCGCATGGCCGGCTGGACCTGAACTTCACTTCCAAAACCCGCGCATGAAAAAACCGCCGGACTTGCGTCCGGCGGTTTTCAATTTCTACAAGGCGTCGATTACTCGTTGTTGCCGCGGTTCTTCAGAGCTGCGCCGAGGATGTCGCCGAGCGAAGCGCCAGAGTCGGACGAACCGAACTGAGCAACTGCTTCCTTCTCTTCTGCGATCTCGAGAGCCTTGATCGACAGCATGACCTTGCGGTCCTTCTTGGAGAAGTTGACGATGCGGGCATCGAAGACCTGGCCGACCGAGAAACGCTCCGGACGCTGATCGTCGCGATCGCGTGCCAGGTCGTTGCGGCGGATGAACGAGGTGATGTCTTCGTGGTTGACGAGACGAACCTCTACACCACCGTCGTTGACGGCGATGACTTCGCACGAAACGACGGCATTCTTGCGCAGGTCGCCGGAAGCGGCGGCTTCGCCGACCGAGTCTTTGCCGAGCTGCTTGATGCCGAGCGAGATGCGCTCCTTGTCGACGTCCACATCGAGAACGACAGCCTTGACGACGTCGCCCTTGTTGAACTCCTCGATGACCTGTTCGCCCGGACGGTTCCAGTCGAGGTCGGAGAGGTGGACCATGCCGTCAACGTCGCCTTCGAGGCCGATGAACAGGCCGAATTCGGTCTTGTTCTTGACTTCGCCTTCGACTTCAGTGCCGGCCGGATGGCTGAAGGCAAATGCCTGCCACGGATTTTCGAGCGTCTGCTTCAGGCCAAGCGAGATACGGCGCTTGGACGGATCGACTTCGAGAACGACCACGTCGACATCCTGAGTCGTGGACAGGATCTTGCCGGGATGGACGTTCTTCTTGGTCCAGGACATTTCGGAAATGTGGATGAGGCCTTCGATGCCCGGCTCCAGCTCGACGAATGCACCGTAGTCGGTGATGTTCGTGACGGTACCGGAAATCTTCTTGCCGACCGGATACTTGGCGGCAATGCCATCCCACGGATCCGACTCGAGCTGCTTCATGCCGAGCGAGATGCGGTGGGTTTCCTGGTTGATGCGGATGATCTGTACCTTGACCTGCTGGCCGATGGACAGAATTTCCGACGGATGGTTCACACGGCGCCATGCCATGTCGGTGACGTGCAGCAGGCCGTCGATGCCGCCGAGGTCAACGAACGCACCGTAATCGGTGATGTTCTTGACGACGCCGTCAACAACCTGGCCTTCTTCGAGGTTCTGAACGATTTCAGAACGCTGCTCGGCGCGGGACTCTTCGAGAACCGTACGGCGCGAAACAACGATGTTGCCGCGACGCTTGTCCATCTTGAGGATTTCGAAGGGCTGCGGGTTGTGCATGAGCGGGGTGACGTCGCGGATCGGACGGATGTCGACCTGGCTGCGCGGCAGGAAGGCAACGGCGCCGTCGAGATCGACGGTGAAGCCACCCTTGACCTGGTTGAAGATGACGCCTTCGACGCGCTCGCCAGCTTCGAACTTGAGTTCGAGCTTGACCCAGCTTTCTTCGCGGCGAGCCTTCTCGCGCGACAGAACTGCTTCGCCCAGCGCGTTTTCGATGCGCTCGACGTAAACTTCGACTTCGTCGCCGACCTTCAGCGAACCGTCCTTGCCCTTGGCACCGAATTCCTTGAGCGCGATGCGACCTTCGACCTTGAGGCCGACGTCAACGACGGCCATGTCCTTTTCGATCCCGGTGACTATGCCCTTTGTGACATAGCCTTCGGCCAGATCGTTGGTAGCGAAGGATTCTTCGAGGAGGGCTGCGAAGTCCTCCCGCGTGGGGTTAGATACTGCCATGAAATCTCCTGAGGTACCCTATACGGGCCCATACAGCGCCGGTGGTTCGTGTTGCACATGCCCAAAAGTTCAGGTCCGCCTCCCTCATCGGCGTTATCCGGGGGAGGCAATCCGGCGCGGGGACCGAACTTCGGGCTATTCTATTTCGATTGTCTTTTCAGGGCGGCGTCGATGATGGTCTTC
The DNA here is from genome assembly GCF_000731315.1 of Neorhizobium galegae bv. orientalis str. HAMBI 540. Lineage (NCBI taxonomy): Bacteria > Pseudomonadati > Pseudomonadota > Alphaproteobacteria > Hyphomicrobiales > Rhizobiaceae > Neorhizobium > Neorhizobium galegae. The sequence goes on along the minus strand of NZ_HG938353.1, from coordinate 4,381,149 downwards.
GCTGCCCGAAACGCGGCCTCTATACTCATTTCCGAGGTATCAAGCAAGTGCGCATCGTCGGCGGGCTTCAGGGGGCTGTCGGCCCGGCCGATGTCGCGCTCGTCGCGCTTCTTTACGTCAGAGAAGATGCCGTCGTAATCCGCCTCGCCGCCCTTGCCGACGATCTCGTCGTAACGGCGCCTTGCCCGCACATCCGCAGATGCGGTGACATAGAGCTTCACCGGGGCATCGGGGCAGACGACCGTGCCGATATCCCGGCCGTCGAGCACCGTTCCCGGCTGCCTCAGGGAGAAGGCACGCTGTGCCTCCACCAGAGCCCGGCGGACGGACGGCATGACCGCGATCTTCGAGGCCGCCTCGCCTATCGCGTGGGTGGACAATATATCGCGATCGAGGCCGGCCAGTTCAACCTCACGGGCCATCTTCCCGGCGACCTTCTCGTCGTCGAGCGGCAGGCCTGCATCGAGCAGCGCCTTGGCGGTAGCGCGATAGGTCAGCCCCGTATCCAGATGGTGAAATCCGTAGGCGTCGGCGATCTGGCGCGACAACGTGCCCTTGCCGGCGGCGGCGGGACCGTCGATGGCGATGACAATAGCAGGTTTGGACTTCAAACTCATGCCTCGCGGATGGCTCCATACTGGCGGACGAGATCCGCCATATCGCCCTGCCCGGGCATTTCATCAAGCCCCGCCGCAACACCTTCGCGGTCGCCGACGGGGCGGTTCTGGCTGACCTTCCACTTGCCTTCGATCTCGGCGATCTCGATTTCGATACCAACGATACCCTTCAATTGCGCGCGGATGAAATCGTCGGGTGCGTCAGTGACGGCCCAGGGCATGGCGCGTTGGCCTTCATGCTGTCTGGTGATGGCGTTGATCTGCGCAAGCAGCCAATCCGCGTCCTCGACAATGCGGGCCGAGCCTCTTGCCTGGACGATCGCATAGTTCCAAGTCGGCACGACCTTTCCGGTCTCGCGCTTGGTCTGGTACCAGGAGGGCGTGACGTAGGAATCCGCGCCCTGGAAAACGGCCAGAACCGACGCGCCATCGCGAATGTCCTTCCACTGGCCATTGGCACGGGCCAGATGCAGCTGAAGCGTCCCTTTGGCCGAGGCCTCGCCATCCAGATGGAAGGGCACCGGGTTGGCGAGCAAGCCGGAATTGCCGGATGTGACCAGGAGACCGAGTGGATGGGCACGGATCAGCGCGTGCTGCGTTCCGAGATCCTCTTCGCGAAAATGCGGCGGCTGGTACATGCTCTCAACCTCTTGTCGCTTCCGCCAGGAGAGGCGGCGGGGCGTGCTCGTTGCGGTAAAAATTTTCCCGTCGTCACTAACATAAAGCCTGCGATCGGTCACCGCTTTCGCTCTTATGAGGTCCATGAAAAGTTTGTCTTTGACATCAAAGAGCGCAGGCCTTATGGGGACCGGCTTAGATTTTCACCCTATAAGGCCGCTGTCCAAGCGGCGCGCCGAAATATTCGGCCATCTCATGAGGCTCTGACTGTGGCAAAAGCGGAACTCGGAACCAAGCGGACCGACCCCGATACCGGCAAGAAATTCTACGACCTGAACCGCGATCCGGTCGTTTCTCCCTATTCCGGCAAATCCTGGCCGCTGTCCTTCTTCGAGGAGCACAGCGCCGCCAAGAAGATGGAACAGGCCGAGGAAGAAGACGTCCAGGAAGTCGATACCGAAAATCCGGAAGTCGAACTCGTCTCGCTCGAAGAGGGCGACGAGGCTGCGGCCGGCGACGATATTCCCGATATCGGCGATGACGACGATGTCGATATCGGCGATGACGACGACGATACGTTCCTGGAAGCCGACGAAGACGAAGATGACGACGACATGTCGGGCATCATCGGCGTGACCGGCGACGACGACGAAGTCTGATCGATATCCAAGTTAAGGCCCGGCAATTCAATAAAAATTGCCGGGCGCACAAAATACGGCTTGCACTCTCCGTAAACCGGAAGTAATAAGCCGCCACTCCAACGGGACAGCGCTCAATAAGCGTCCTGCGGGAGTTCCCAGGACCGGAAAATACCGGACCACCCTGATGGGGCTATAGCTCAGCTGGGAGAGCGCTTGCATGGCATGCAAGAGGTCAGCGGTTCGATCCCGCTTAGCTCCACCAAACTTTCCTTCGAGACACATAAAGATCGACCGGTCGGGACGCCTGCTCGGCGTTTGCGCTATATCGCCATTAAAGTCGGGCGCGGCTGCGGCGGCGGTCGAGCCAGGCGGCGCCTTGCAGTGCGGCCAGGATGATCAGCACGCCGATCACCACCCTCACCTCAGGCACCTCGCCAAAGAAGACGTAGCCGGTGATGGTGACGAAGACGATCGAGAGGTAACCGACGGGCGCGAGCACGCTGGCATCGGCGATCCGATAGGCGCGCAGGAAACAATATTGTCCGAGCTGGGCGAGGAAGCCGATGCCGAGTAGCGGAATCCAGTCGAAGGGCATGACCGGCTTCCAGGTGAAAACGGCGGGCACGGCGGTGATGACGGCGAGGCCGACCGTATAGAAGACCATCATTACGGTGGTGTTCTCGTCCTTCAGCGCCCGCGTCTGGATGATCGCCAGCGACCCAAAGACGACCGAAACCAGCACAACGATCACCTCGATATCGAAGCTCGACGTGCCGGGCGCCATGACGATCAGCACGCCGATGAAGGCAAGACCGGCACCGAGCCAGCGAATGCGGCTCACTGTTTCGCCCAACATGGCGACCGCCATGGCCATGGTGATCAGCGGCCGGGAGAAGCCGACCGCATTGACCATGGCGAGCGGCAGCATGGTGATGGCGAGGAAATTGCTGGTCAGCGCTACCGCATTGCAGGAAATGCGAAAGATATTCCGCCACGGATGTTTGACCCGGCGCATTTCGGCGCGGTGCCGCCAGATCAGCGGCAGGATGAACAGGAGCCCGATCATCGCCCGGATGAAGACGAGCTGGAAGGCTGGATAGGTCGCCCCTTGCGCCTTCACCAGCGCGGTCATGCCGCCGGAGACCAGCGTCATGTCGAGAAGCAGCCAGCCGATGCCGGTGCGGGCGTTCGAAGCCCGCTCTCGATCCGTTTCGGGGACTGCTTCCGTGCTCACGCCGGCTGTACGAGGTTCGCCATCAGCCGGAAGGCGCCGGGCACCAGCTTGTCGAGCTGGTGATGCAGCACGAGGCTGGTATGGGTGTGTCGGCCCTTGCCGATGGCAGCGGAGATCAGCGCGCCCTTGAGCGGCTGTTCGTTGGCGTCGTGCATGGCGAGCAACGGCTCGTAGGCGTCATCCCAGCGGGAGACGAAATAGAGGCCGCGCTCCTTGTCCCATCCCTGCCAGTCTTCCGGGCCGATGGCGTTCGGTCCCTTGAGCAGCAGGTGATCAGGCGCCAGCACGGTGACTTCCGCCCTCGGATCGGTGACCCGCCAGCGCAGCGACGGCGAGCCGATCTCGATGCGGCGGACCGGGGTCTCGTTCGGGTCCCAACCATCCGTCGGGCGGTGGTACAGGGTCACGAGGTGGCCGCCCTCTTCGACGAAACGGTGCAGGCGCTCGGTCGCAGCGGCAAGGTCCTTGCGGATGCCGAAGGCGAAGATGCCGACGACGATCGTGGTGAAGCGCGACAGATCGCCAGAGAGTGCCTGTGCGTCGAGTTCGGTGACGTCGAGGCCCATGCGGGCAAGCCACAGGCCGACGCGATCGGCACCACCGCCCACGTAACCGATCCGCGCGCCCTCGGGCAACTTGAGGTCAACCGACAGGATTTTCAGCGTAGCGGGCGCGCGAAAACTCGTGCGGCCGATATGCCGGTAAGCGATCGGCGTGACCTGGAAGGCCGGGTGGCCGTCGACCTGCGGTTCGAGTTCGACGAGGCCGGGTTTGGCCGCATCGGTCGGGGAGGCGATCCAGCCACCATCGGTCTTCTTCATCACCCAGCCGGCAGGCGTCTTGAAGGAGACCGGCGCATTGACGCCGGAGACATTGGCCTTGATCGGCCATTCCGTCTGCTTGGTGCCGAGCGGCACGAGCAACGCATCCGGCAGCAGGGTCAGCGACAGGGCGGGCGTCACCGCAAACGGTTCTTCGAAATCGAACGTGCCGGAGACCGTACGGCCGCCGATCTCGGCCGAGATTTTTACATGCGCATGGCCATTGCCTCCGAGTGCAGACCAGCCGGGCAGGTATAGGCCGGAAAGCGGTGCGTCGGATGCTGCGGTCAACGAGAATACGCGATCGTGGCCTAGCGACTGGACGGAGGACGATACGCCCGCCGGCAGAACCGGGGCGACATCGACCTTGTGGTTCGAAGCGCCTTCGCCAAGCTCGACGGTGAGCGCCGCCGCACCTCCTGGAGAAATGACGGAGGGATCGGCATAGGCGCGTTCGAAGATTGCCGCGGCATCGAGGATGGCAGCATCGATTTCCGTCTGCTTGCGGGCGATGCGGTGGCCCTGCAGGGTCGCAAACTCTTCCGGTGCGGAGGAGGCTACGATGTCCAGCCAGCCGGCGGCCTCGGTCAGCGCCCTGATGATCGCATCGCGATCCGGGAAGGCCGCGCAGGCCACGGCAATGGCGGCGTCTGCGGAGCGCAGGGCTTCCGCCACGTTGGCGGGCAGGCCGGCGAAACCGGCAAGGACGGTCAGCGATGCCGGCAGGTCCTCGAGCACCGACTGCTCGGATTTCGAGCGCGTAGCGGAGAGCTTCAGGTGCAGCTGCCAGTCCTTTTCCGGACGTTTCGGCCAGTGACCCATGCCCTGGGAGGCATGGTAATACCGTGACCATTCGCCGATCCGGTCATAGTCCGCGCCGGTGGCCGGATCGCGGCCCTTGGCCAGAACCGTGACGGTCGTATCCGGCGGCGGCACTTCGTCGTCATAGGTATCGCCGCCGCCTGACCAGGCCGGCAGGTAATATTTGGCGACCTTCCAGGGCTTCAGGCCTTCGGTGAAATGTTCCGGATAGGCATTGGGGTCGGCCGCGAGCGTAATCGCCGTTTCGGCGGCGCGGGTCATGGCACGGTGATGGCCGTGCTGGCCGGGCACGTCGAGGAAGGTCGGGATGACGATGTCCGGGCGTTCCATGCGGTAGGCGCGCGCCAGCCGCTCGATGGTGCGGGCCTGGCCCCAGCGGGTGAAGGTCGCATCACCATCCTTGGAGAAGCCGAAATCGTGGACCGGGTCTGTGGGGCCGTGGCCGAGCCAGGAGACATCGCTGTCGATCGCCCGGGCGGCCTCTTCCAGCTCGCGGGAGCGGATGACGCCGAGCGGGCCGAGCCGTTCGGGACCGAGCGCATTCTGGCCGCCCTCGCCGCGCGTCGAGCAGGCGATGATGACACGCATGCCGAGGCCAAGGCGGAACCAGGCGAGCATGCCGTTCTGCTCGTCGTCGGGATGGGCGCCGGTGTTCATCATCGTGACCGTCGACTTCAGCCGCGAAAGCTTGCGATGAAGCCGGACGAGCGAGGGATCGGCCATCTGCCGTTCGATGCGTTCGCGGGCGGTCAGCATGAAAAAATCTCCAATCGGTCAGGCGGAAATATCGGTAGGCACCGCAAGCGAGGTCTCCAGCTTGGGCGTCACCATGTCGAAAAGCGGAAGGGCAGCGGCGCCGAGCGCTGCGGTCAATTGCCCCGTCTGGCCGCGCAGCACGCGGGGCAGATCACGCTGCCTGCGGCTGGCGACCGAGGTCGGCAGGTTGCCCATGCGGGCAACGATGTCCTCGATGATGGCATCCGGCAGCGCACCGCCGAGGATGACCGTCTGTGGATCGAGGATGTTTTCGAGCATGGCGACCATCGGGCCGAGATAGGTCGCCGCCTCGTCGATCCACTCCTCGACCACCGGGTGGCGGTCGGCGTGGAGCTTTTCGAGATCGGAAAACTCGGTGTCGGAAATACCGACGCAGCTCAGCTTTTCCTTCAGCACATAGGCGGAAACATAACCTTCCAGGCAGCCGAGCTGGCCGCAGGAGGGGCAGGGCCTGCCCTTCGGCACCACGGTGACATGGCCGATTTCGCCGGCATTGCCGAAGGCGCCGCGATAGGGGGCGCCGTCCTGGATGATGCCTAGGCCAATACCGACGCCGAAATAGATCATGCAGAAATTGGAGATCGCCAGGCCCGCGCCGAACAGCCGCTCGCCGACGGCCGCCGCCGTCGCGTCGTTTTCGACGATCACCGCATGGCCGCAGGCTTCACTGAGCGCCTGGGCGGCGTCGAGCCCTGCCCAACCCGGCAGCGTCGTCGGGCCGACCGAGGTCATGCCGTCGATCTCGAAAGGACCGGGCATGACGACGCCGGTGCCGAGCAGCTTTGCGCCGACCAGTTCCATGACCGCGGCAAGCTCGGCTGCGAAAGCGGGGAGAATGTGCTCCGGAGTGGTATCTTTCAGTGGCGTGATGCGCTTTGCCCGGAGCCCGCCGGACAGATCGAGCGCCACCGTCACCATATGGTCGGCGGCGATCTCGACGCCGATGGTGGCGCCACCTTCGGGATTGACGGCGAACTGGATCGGCGGCTGGCCGCGGCCGGATTTCAGCCGGCCCATTTCCATCAGCAGCCCCTCGCCCGCCAGTTCGTCGACGATATTGGCGACGGCCTGGGCCGTCAGCTGGGTGAGCTTGGCGATATGGGCGCGACCGAGCGAACCGTGGCGGCGCACCACATCCAGCACGACGCGGCGGTTGTGTTCGCGGCTGCGTTCGGGGTTCTTGCCGATGGCCACCGGGTGTGTGCCGATCGTGTGTATGGTCATTTCGCCCACCTTCGGTTGGCAGAATTCATAACGCCGGGAAGCGGCATGCCGCAATAGAATAATTCAAGTAAATTATCTTATTGACAAACGACCTCACTCAGGAAACCGTAAGGGTAGGGCTGGGGCATAGCGCCGCAGCACGTCAAAGGGAGGCTCGCCTCCCGAAAACCAATAAACGCGTCGGGCTGCAGGTCGCATCCGAATGCAGGGAACAATCAGACCCCAAGACCGGAGCACCCGGCGGGGCAAATGGAGGCTCACATGCGCAAGGCTACTTTGTTCGCCGGTCTCGTCGCCGGTTTCAGCACATTCGCATTCAATGCCGCGCAGGCGGTGGAAATCGAATACTGGCAGTATGTCTTCGACACGCGTGTGAAGGCGATGGACCAGCTCATCACCGAGTTCCAGAAGGCCAATCCGGGCATCACGGTCAAGCAGGTCACCTTCCCCTATGCCGACTACCAGACGCGTGTGATCGCCGCCAACATGGCCGGCAATGGTCCCGACGTCATGCAGCTGTTCTACGGCTGGCTCGACAAGTTCGTCGCCGGCGGCCTCCTCGCCCCGCTGCCGAAGGATGCCTTCCCGCATGCCAAGATCGAAAGCGACTTCTTCCCGATCGTCAAGGCGATGAAGCGTGGCGACGACTATTACGGCCTGCCGACCGCCGTGCGCTCGCTCGCCCTGTTCTACAACAAGAAGCTCTTCACCGAGGCCGGCCTCGACCCGAACAACCCGCCGAAGACGCTCGACGAATATGTCGCCGCAGCCCAGAAGATCGCCAAGCGCGACGCTTCCGGCAACCTCATCGTCGAAGGTTCGACGCTCGACATGGGCGGCCAGGACCACCAGTGGTGGCGTGAAGTGCTGATCCGCCAGTTCGGCGGCGTGCCCTATACCGACAACGACCAGAAGGTCGCCTATAACAGCGAAGCCGGCATCAAGGCTTTGAAGTTCTACACCAGCCTGCAGCTCGAAAAGAAGATCGGCGCGGCCGGCTTCATGGACGAAGGCCAGGCGGCGTTCCGCGGCGGCAAGGCCGGCATGACCATCGACGGCACCTTCCGCCTCGGCGCCTTCAAGAGCATCAAGGACTTCGAATGGGGCGTGACCGAACTGCCGGCCAATGCGCAAGGCGTGCGCTCCAACTATGCCAGCTATTTCGCCAACGGCATCAGCGCCAAGGCGAAGGGCGAAGAGCTCGAAGCGTCCAAGAAGTTCCTGGCCTACATCACCTCTCCGGCCGCCATGGACATCTGGCTGAAGACTGTCGGCGAACTGCCGGCGCTCCGCTCCGCAGCGCTGACGGAAGCCAACCTCAAGGACCCGATCTACGCACCGTTCCTGAAGGGTCTGGAATACGCTCACACCACGCTGTTCATGGATGAGCAGGGCCAGCGCCAGAACGCCATCGACATGGCAAACCGCGTGCTGCTGCAGGGTCAGTCGGTCGAGGACTCGATCAAACAGGCGGCCGCGGCCGAGCAGGAAATCATCGACTCGGCCAAGCCGTAAGATACGGAGCCGGTCATGGCAGCGATTGAACAGCAGGGGGCGGCGTCCGGCCGCCCCGGCGGATCCCCAGGGACATCCTTTGGCGACCGCTTTTCCATGCGAACGCGGCGCCTCGTCTGGGTCTGGAGTTTCCTTGCCCTGCCGATCCTCTTCTACGCAATCATCCGCTTTTATCCGACGTTCCAGGCCTTCTACCTGTCGTTTACCAACTGGGACCTGCTGCGGCCGGCGAAATTCATCGGGTTCGCCAACTATATCAAGCTCTTCAAGGACCCGCAGTTCTGGAAGGTATTCAAGAACACGTTCACCTACCTGATCATCGGCACGCCGATCAGTCTCGTCACCGCGTTTACGATCGCCTTCTTTCTCGACCGTGTCCGTTTCATGCACAGTTTCATCCGGGCGCTGTATTTCCTGCCGTTCCTGACGACGGCTGCGGCGATGGCCTGGGTATGGCGCTGGTTCTACCAGCCGCCGCCGATCGGCGTCATCAACGACGTGTTCAGCATGCTCGGCATTCCGCAGCAGCCGTTCATCCGCTCGACCGACCAGGCACTGTTTTCGATCATGGTGACGGCGATCTGGGCCGGCCTCGGCTTCCAGATCATCATCTTCATGGCTGGACTGCGCGCCATTCCAGGCACGTTCTACGAAGCGGCCCGCATCGACGGTCTTGGCGAATGGGCAATCCTGCGCAAGATCACGCTGCCGCTCCTGAAGCCCACCACCGTCTTCCTCGTGGTGTTCTCGTCGATCGGCTTCCTGCGTATCTTCGACCAAGTCTACAACATGACTACCAACGATCCCGGCGGGCCGCTCGGATCGACCAAGCCGCTGGTTCTGATGATCTACCAGACCGCCTTCAACTCCTACGCGATGGGCTACGCGGCGGCGCAGACGGTGGTGCTGTTCACCATCCTGCTGATCGTATCGCTGCTGCAGCTCTGGATCCTGAGGGAAAAGAAATGAGCGAAGCCACTCGCCTCAGCCACGGTAGGATCCGGCCCGGCCTGATCGTCACCTGGACCGTGCTGTTCATCGGCGGCCTGATCATGGTCTCGCCGATCGCCTTCATGTTCTCGACGTCCCTGAAGACGGCCGACCAGATCTATGACCTGCGCCTCATCCCGGCCGCGCCGACGCTGGCAAACTATATCTCAGTGCTCGCCGACGGGCGGTTCATGCGCTGGTTCTTCAATTCGACGCTGATCGCCGTCCTCGTCACCCTGTCGAACTGCTTCTTCGACAGCCTCGTCGGTTATACGCTCGCAAAGTTCGAGTTTCGCGGGCGCTATTTCATCTTCATCGCGATCCTCTCGACGCTGATGATCCCGACCGAGATGCTGGTCATCCCGTGGTACCTGATGTCGAGCCAGCTCGGCTGGCTGGACAGCTACTGGGGCATCATGTTCCCCGGCATGATGACGGCCTTCGGCACCTTCCTGATGAAGCAGTTCTTCGAAACCGTGCCGAACGACTTCATCGAGGCGGCGCGCGTCGACGGGCTCAACGAATTCCAGATCTGGTGGAAAGTGGCGCTGCCCTTGGTGACGCCTGCGCTTTCGGCGCTTGCGATCTTCACCTTCCTCGGCAACTGGACGGCGTTCTTCTGGCCGCTGATCGTCACCACCAGCAAGGAACTCTACACGCTGCCGGTCGGGCTTTCGAGCTTCGCGGTCGAGCAGTCCATCCAGTGGGAAATGATCATGACGGGGGCTGCGATCGCCACCCTTCCCACCCTTCTCGTCTTCCTCGTTCTGCAGCGCTACATCGTCCGCGGTGTGATGCTGGCGGGCCTAAAGGGATAATGCAAGGATAAAGCCATGGCGGACATCAACCCGCGCCTTTCCGACACCAGCAAGTTCCCCGATCCGGTCTACAAGGAAACCGTGCTCAGGCCGCTCTTCGACGGCGCCAAGAGCCATCATGTGGACGGTTTCCGCCGGATCGACCGGGCGCATCTCGTGATGCTGGTCGAGACCGGTATCCTCGACAAGGAAATCGCGTCCAAGATCGCCGGCGCATTGGAGGCGATCGACACGGAAATCGATCCGTCCCAGCTCGTCTATACCGGCGAGGTGGAGGACTTCTTCTTCCTGATCGAAAAGGAGCTGAAGGCCCGCATCGGCGTCGATATCGCCGGGCGCCTGCACACCGCCCGTTCGCGCAATGACATTGACCACACGCTCTTCAAGCTCGGGCTGAAGGACAAGATCGATGCGCTGATGGGCAAGGCTAGGCTGCTGCTTGCCGCGATGGTCGATGCCGCGGAGCGCAACAAGACGACCCTGATCGTCGCCTATACGCATGGCCAGCCGGCCCAGCCGACGACGTTCGGCCACTACCTGTCGGCCGCGATCGAAATTCTGATCCGCGATATCGAGCGGTTTGCCGAAGCCCGCAAGATCGTTGATCTTTCACCCATGGGGGCGGCGGCAATCACGACGTCCGGTTTTCCGATCGACCGCGCCCGCGTGGCCCACCTCCTCGGCTTCTCGGCACCGCTTCGCAATTCCTACAGCTGCATCGCCTCGGTCGACTACACGACCTCGACCTATTCGGCGATCGAGCTGATGTTCCTGCATCTCGGCCGCCTCATCCAGGACTTCCAGTTCTGGACGAGCTTCGAAGTCGGGCAGATCTACGTGCCGAACGCGCTGGTGCAGATCTCCTCGATCATGCCGCAGAAGCGCAATCCGGTGCCGATCGAGCATCTGCGCCATCTCGCCAGCCAGACGATGGGCCGCGCCCGCACCGTTCTCGACGTGATGCACAACACACCCTTCACCGACATGAACGACAGCGAGGGCGAAACGCAGGGCATGGGCTACGAGGCCTTCGCCTCCGCCTCCCGGGTGCTCGACCTGCTCGCCGCCCTCATCAGCCAGATCAGCATCGATCCGGAGCGCGTCGACCAGAATATTCGCCGGTCCTGCATCACCATTACCGAACTTGCCGACTCGTTGGTGCGCATCGAAGGGCTTTCGTTCCGCGAGGCCCATGAGATTGCCGCAGCGACGGCAAGGAGCGTCGTCGCGTCCAAGGGCGATCTACCCAATGACGGCTACGATCCCTTCCTCAAGGCCTTCGAGCATTCGGCCGGCCGCAGGCCTTCCGTCGATCTCCAAAAATTCAAGGAGATCGTTTCGCCCGAACATTTCGTCGCCGTGCGCGCCCGTTTTGGCGGTCCCGCGCCTGAGCCGATGCAGGCCGCAATCGCTGCCTATCGCGACAAGCTGGCCGCCTTCGAAGCCGAAGCCAAGAAGGCTGCGGACCATGAGGCGAAGGCAGCAGCCGAACTGAACCAGAAATTCACCGCCCTGACGGGAGCCCGCTGATGGCGACGATCGAACTTGAAAAACTGGTGAAGCGTTACGGCAAGGTCGAAGCCGTCAAGGGCATCGACCTCCAGATCGCCGATGGCGAATTCGTCGTTTTCGTCGGCCCTTCCGGCTGCGGCAAATCGACGACGCTCCGGATGATCGCAGGCCTTGAAGAAATCTCTGGCGGCACGCTGAGGATCGGCTCGGAAGTGGTCAACGAGCGCGAGCCGAAGCAGCGCAACATCGCCATGGTGTTCCAGAACTATGCGATCTATCCGCATATGACCGTGCGCCAGAATATCGGCTTCGGCCTTTATACCTCGAAGCTCAGCAAGGCCGAGAAGGACAAGCGGATCGAGGAGGCGGGCAAGATTCTCGGCCTCGGCGCCCTGCTTGACCGCCGCCCGGCCGCCCTTTCCGGCGGCCAGCGCCAGCGCGTCGCGATCGGCCGCGCCATGGTGCGCGATCCCTCCGCCTTCCTGTTCGACGAGCCCCTTTCCAACCTCGACGCCCAACTTCGTGCGCAGATGCGCATCGAAATCAAGCGGCTGCATCAAAAGCTGAAGACCACGACCGTCTACGTCACCCACGACCAGATCGAGGCGATGACGATGGCCGATCGTATCGTGGTGATGAAGGACGGCGTGATCCTGCAGGTCGGCACGCCTTCGGAACTCTATGACAGCCCGGTCGACGTGTTCACCGCCCGCTTCATCGGCAGCCCGTCGATGAACCTCGTGCGCGGCCGTCGCACCGCTTCGGGTGCGGTAATGGCGCCTGTCGGCGATATCCTGATCGGCGTGCGCCCGCATGACCTGATTGCCCACGCGACAGTTACCGGCGGCAGCGGCTTCACGGTGACCGGAACGGTCTCGGCCGTCGAGCCGTTGGGGCCGGAAACGCTGGTGCATCTGGACGTTGCCGATACATCGATGATCGCCACCGTGCGCGAAAAATTCGTGCCGACCGTCGGAAGCACGCTTACCTGCGAAGCCGCTCCAGGCGACCTCTACCTCTTCGATGCCAGCACAGAGAGATTTCTGGGCCGTTCATGATGACGCATGCAGAGAAAAGATCCGCGGTGCTCAGCATCGGGCGGATCTATTGCGACCTGATTTTCACGGGCCTCGGCCACCTGCCGGTGCTCGGGCGTGAGATCTATGCCAGCGGCATGGAGATCGCAGCCGGCGGCGGTGCCTTCATCGCGGCCGCCCATCTTGCCCATGCGGGCCGCAAGGTGGCGCTTGCCGCTCGGCTTGGCACGGATTCGCTGTCGACGGGCGTCGAGGAGCAGATCCGCGACAGCGGCGTCGACCTGCGTTTTATCGAACACGCGGACGATGCCGGACCGCAGGTGACGGTCGCGGCCGTCGTCGGCCAGGACCGCGCCTTCCTCACCCGCCGCGCCGGACCTGCCCTGCCCGCCACGCTCGACGCCGCGCTCGACTGGGACGAAGCCCGCCACCTGCACATTGCCGAATATGCGACGCTGCACGAGATCCCGGACCTCGTTTCCCGCGCCAAGGAAAAGGGCCTGACCGTTTCGCTCGATCCGAGCTGGGATGCGACACTGATCTATGACCGCGGTCTGCTGCAGGCCTGCGAGGGCGTCGATCTCTTCCTGCCCAATCTCGAAGAGGCGGAAGCAATTACCGGTTCGGCCGATCCTGAAGCCGCGCTCGCCAAGCTGTCGCCGGCCTTTCCGCTGGTCCTCCTGAAGGGCGGCGCGAAGGGCGCTTGGGCGATGTCGAACGGCCGGATGCTGCATGCGCCGGCGGAGACCGTGCCGGTGATCGACACGACCGGCGCCGGCGACGCCTTTAATGCCGGCTTTATCGATGCCTGGCTGAACGAGGCATCGGAAGATGCCTGCCTCAAGGCAGGCATCCGGTTCGGCAGCCGCGCCGTCCAGGCGGCCGGCGGCGCCAAGTTGCTCGCGAGCGGCGATTAAGGCAATTCCAGGAAAAGTGCGGAGCGGTTTACCGTCCGGAATTGCTAATGAATGGACCCCGTCAGACGATCGCCCGGTCGTTCGCGTCGAACCGGTGCAGGCTCGCCCTGTCCGGCGTCGCGAACACCACGTCGTCGGGCGCATAGGCATGTTCGCCGAACAGGCGGACAGTCAGAAGGCCGGTCGCTTCGGTTTCCAGATAGACGATCGTGTCGGCACCGAGATGTTCGACATGGATGACCTTGCCCTTCCAGTCACCGCTTTCGCGTGACAGGGCGATGTGTTCAGGGCGAACGCCAATCGTCTTGGCGCCGGTTTGGCCGAGCTTTTCGGCGGGGATAAAATTCATCTGCGGCGAGCCGATGAATCCGGCGACGAAGACATTGGCCGGCTTGTTATAGAGTTCCATCGGCGAGCCGACCTGCTCGATTGCACCGGCATTCAGCACGACGATCTTGTCGGCCAGCGTCATCGCTTCGACCTGGTCGTGGGTGACGTAGATCATCGTCGCCTTGAGCCGCCGGTGCAGGCCGGCGATTTCTAGGCGGGTCTGGACGCGCAAAGCCGCATCGAGGTTCGACAGCGGCTCGTCGAACAGGAAGAGTTTCGGTTCGCGCACGATGGCGCGGCCGATCGCGACGCGCTGGCGCTGGCCGCCGGAAAGCTCTGCCGGGCGGCGGGCGAGATAGGGATCGAGCGACAGCATGCCGGACGCCTTGGCGACGCGGGTGTCGATCTCTGCCTTTTCGGTGCCGGCCTGCTTGAGGCCAAGGCCCATATTGTCCTTGACCGTCAGGTGCGGATAAAGCGCGTAGGATTGGAAGACCATGGCGATGCCGCGCTTGGCAGGCGGTGTGTTGATGACTTCCGCGCCATCGATCCTGACGCTGCCGCTGGTCGCATCCTCAAGACCGGCGATGACCCTGAGCAGCGTGGACTTGCCGCAGCCGGAGGGACCGACGAAGATCACGAACTCGCCGTCCTGGACCTCGAGATCGATGCCCTTCAGCACCTCGTGAGGACCGAAGGCCTTGCGGATGGATTTCAGTTGAAGCGAACCCAAGGGCGTTTTCCTTACAAACCGGACGTTTAGAGGCGGACGGGTGCGCCGGTGCGCACGCTTTCGTCCGCCGCAAGGCAGATGCGCAGCGACTGGACGGCGTCGTCCATGTGCCGGGTGAGATCGATATCTTCGCGGATGGCTTTCAGCACATAGGCCTGTTCGAGATCGCAGAGTTTCTGGTGATCCGGCTCGCCGGTCATGGCGAGGTCTTCGTCGCGCCGCACGAACTGGCCGTCGGCGCCGGTCTCGGCCGAATGGACGCGGATGACTGAGGTCTTGGTGTGGGTGTCGATATCGTCGGACTTCGCCTTGGCGTCGACGAGAATAGACACCGAACCCTTCGGCGACATCACGTCCTTCACGAAGAAGGCCATTTCCGACATCATCGGCCCCCAGCCGGCCTCGTACCAGCCGACCGAACCGTCCTCGAACAGAACCTGCATATGGCCGTAATTGTACATGTCCGGCGCGACCTCGTCGGTCATCCGCAGGCCCATGCCACGCACTTCGACGGCCTTCGCATCGGTGATCTGGCACCAGACATCGACGTAGTGCACGCCGCAATCGACGATCGGCGAGGTGGTCTGCATCAGCGCCTTGTGGACGTCCCATTTGGCGCCCGAGGACTGCTGGTTGAGGTTCATGCGGAAGACATATGGCGGCCCAAGCTTTCGCGCTTCTTCGATCAGCCGCATCCAGGAAGGGTGGTGGCGGAGGATATAGCCGACCACGAGTTTGCGGCCGTGCTTTCTGGCGGCCGCCACGACGCGTTCGGCATCGGCGACGGTGGTCGCCAGCGGCTTTTCGACAAAGACATCGCAGCCAACCTCGAAAGCCATGACCGCATAGTCCGCATGGGTATCCGAATAGGTGTTGATCGAGCAGAGGTCCGGCTTCGTCTCGCGCAGTGCCTGTTCGAAATCGGAAAACATCGGATAGGTTTCGAGCCCGGCCGGCAGGTCGCGCCTCGAACGGTTGACGAGGCCGACGATCTCGAAACCCGGGTTATCGTGATAAGCGAGCGCATGGCTCCTGCCCATGTTGCCGAGGCCGGCGACGAGGACACGGACGGGGTGGGTGGACGATGTCACTTGACGGCTCCGGAGGTGATGCCGCGGATCAGCTGCCGCGAGAAGATGACGTAAAGAACCATGACCGGCAGGATCGCCAGCGACAGGGCCGAGAGCACGGCGTTCCAGTTGGTGACGAACTGGCCGATGAACATCTGGGCGCCCAGCGTCACCGTCTTGGTAGACTCGCCGGGCGCGAGAATCAGCGGGAACCAGAGGTCGTTCCAGATCGGGATCATGGTGAAGACCGCGACCGTCGCCATGGCGGGGCGCACCAGCGGCAGGACGAGGCGGAAGAAAATCGCGTATTCCGAAAGCCCGTCGATACGGCCGGCGCTCTTCAGGTCATCCGAAACGGTGCGCATGAATTCCGACAGGATGAAGATCGCGAGCGGCAACCCTTGAGCCGTGTAGACCAGGATCAGCGAGGTTAGCGTATTGACGAGGCCTGCCGCCACCATGCCCTGCAGGATCGCCACCGTGCCGAGGCGGATCGGGATCATGATGCCGAGCGCCAGATACAGACCCAGCAGCGTATTGCCGCGAAACCGGTATTCGGACAGCGCGAAGGCGGCCATGGCGCCGAACAGCAGGACGAGCGCGATCGAGGCGACGGTAACGATCAGGCTGTTCTGGAAATAACCGACGAAATCGCCCTGTTGCAGCACCGTCTGGTAACCGATCAGGCTGAATGTCGAGGGCGACGGCAGGGCCATCGGCGCGCTGAAGATCGCGCTGCGGCTCTTGAACGAATTGACCAGCGTCAGGAACACCGGAAACAGCGCGACCAGCGTATAGGCGATCAGCGCCAGGTGGATGAAGGCGGCACGGACGGGTGCGGAGCGGGCTTTCGACATGTGTTTCGCTCCCTTCAGAACTGGTATCGGCGCATGCGCCGCTGGATGACGAAAAGATAGAGAGCGAC
Organism: Neorhizobium galegae bv. orientalis str. HAMBI 540; assembly: GCF_000731315.1. Lineage (NCBI taxonomy): Bacteria > Pseudomonadati > Pseudomonadota > Alphaproteobacteria > Hyphomicrobiales > Rhizobiaceae > Neorhizobium > Neorhizobium galegae. The sequence goes on along the minus strand of NZ_HG938353.1, from coordinate 4,364,548 downwards.
ACCGGCGAGGATGATCAGGAACATCACCGCGGCGATGGTGGCGCCCATCGACCGGTCGCCCATCTGGTTCTGGAAACCGAAGAAGGTGCGATATAGCAGCGTGCCGAGAATGTCGGTCGAGCCGTTGGGGCCGGCGAGCGCGCCCTGCACCGTGTAGACAAGGTCGAAGGCGTTGAAATTGCCGACGAAGGTCAGCACCGAGACGATGCCGATCGAGGGCAGGATGAGCGGCAGCTTGATCTTCCAGAACTGGCTCCAGCCGGTAATGCCGTCGCATTCGGCGGCTTCCAGCACCTCTTCAGGAATGTTGAGCAGCGCCGCATAGATCAGCATCATCGGGATGCCGACATATTGCCAGACGGAGATCAGCGAGACGGCGATCAGCGCGGTTTCGGCCTTGCCGAGCCAGGGCGCGAAGGCCCATTTCAGCCCGACCAGATCCATCAGGCTCGGGGCGATGCCCCAGATCGGCGAGAGGATGAGCTTCCAGATGAAGCCTACGATGACGAAGGAAAGCAGCGTCGGCACGAAGATCGCCGAGCGGTAGAAGGCGGCGAACCGCAGGCCCGGCAGCGACAGCATGGCGGCAATCGCGATGCCGACCGGGTTCTGCACCAGCATATGGATGATGAAGAAGATGACGTTGTTGCGCAGCGCGTTCCAGAAATCGGCGGAAAGACGCGGATCGCCGAACAGCACCTTGAAATTGCTGAGGCCGACGAAGGCGAGCTGGCCCTCGACGATGTTGAAAAGCGACAGACGCAACGTCTCGATCAGCGGCAGGATCATCACCGCCGTATAGACGAGGAAAGCCGGCGCCAGGAAAACGGCGATGTGCCAGCGGGTGGGGCGCTTCACCGGAACCGTTTCGATATCGGTAATTTCGGTATCGCTCATGGTTTTGGGTTCCGGGCTCATTGTATGGGAATGATGCTCCCTCGCGGGAGGTCTTGCTTAGGCAAAAAAGACCCCTCCCCAACCCCTCCCCACAAGGGGGAGGGACTAACCTGCCTCACCGTTTCGGCAAGGACGATCCGGCTCCGCGAGTTTCTCCCCCTTGTGGGGAGATGGCCGGCAGGCCAGAGAGGGTCTTTTGAGACTGCCTTACTTCGCCGGCTTGTACCAGCTGTCGAGACCCTTCTGGGTTTCGGCGGCGGCCTGTTCCGGGGTCTGGGTGCCGTTGATCACGTTGGCCGAGACACGCCACATTTCTAGGTCGAGGTTCGGCTGGCCGCGGCCGACGACGGCAGCGCTCGGGCGGATCGTCTGCTTGCAGTTCTGGCGCCAGGAGACGAACTCCTGGGCAAGCGCGTCCTGCATCTTCACCGGCGTCGAGTTCAGGCTGAAGAAGCCTGGTGCTGCGTTGGCATAGAGATCGGCAAATTCCGGCGAAGCGACCCAGGAAAGGAATTTCTTGGCGGCTTCGAGGTTCTTGCCCTTGGCGTTGAGGCCGATGCCGATGTCGTTATGGTCGGAAATGTAGCAGGTATCGCCTGCCTTCTTTACCGGCGGCGGGAAGGCGCCCATCTCGAAATCGGCCTGCGCCTTGAACGGAGCGATTTCCCAGGAACCGGCCGGATAGATGGCGGCGCGTCCGAGCGTGAAGAGGTTCTGGCTGTCCGGATAGGTCTGGGCTTCGAAACCGTCGCCGAGATAGGGCTTCCACTTGGCGAGCGCCTTGTAGGGCTCGACCCAGTCGGCGTCGGTCAGCTTTTCCTTGCCTGCGATCAGTGCCTTGCGGCCGTCCTCGCCCTTCCAGTAGTTCGGGCCGATGTTGTAATAGCCCATGGTCGCCGCTTCCCACTGGTCCTTGGTGCCCATGGCGAGCGGGATGTATTTGCCGTCCTTCTTGAATTTTTCGAGGACCGCGAAGAACTCGTCCTCGGTCTTCGGGATCTGGACGCCCACATCCGCAAAGGCCTTCTTGTTGTAGATGAAGCCGTGGATGACGGAAGCCATCGGCACGCAGAACGTGGTCTTGCCGTCGTCGGTGCTCCAGGCGGACTTGCCGACGTCGGAGAAGTTGGAAATGCCCGGCAGGTCGTTCAGCGAGGCAAGTTGGCCCTTCTGGAACATGGCGAGCGACAGGTCGAACGGACGGCAGGTGATGAGATCGCCAGCGGTGCCGGCGTCGAGCTTGGCGTTGACGGCCGAATTATATTCGGTCGGCGCCATCGGGGCGAAGGTTACCTTGATGCCCGGGTTCTTGGCTTCGAAGGCCGGGATGATCTTCTTCTGCCAGATCGGCAGGTCGTCATTGCGCCAGCTCTCGATGGTGAGCGTGGCGGTCTGCGCGGAGGCTCCGGTGGCGGCAAGGCCCGCCGGTGCGAGTACGGTCGTGGCAAAAAGAATGCTTTTCAATATGCGTGTCATGATGTTCTCCCTTTTATATGCGCCTTTCAGGCGCGTTTCATGGAACTCTTGGACGCCTGCAATTCGGCAAGCGCTACGCGCAGCACATCGCCCGAACGGGCAAGCAAAGTCTTTGCGGCTTCCACATCGGCCGCGCCGGCTGCGAGCAGGACCGCGACCTTGACAGAACCTTCGGCCACCTCGACCCAGGCACGAGCCTCGTCGAAACCGATGCCGGCGATATCGGCCACCATGCGGGCGGCGCGGATGCGCAGCTTGCCGTTATCGGCGCGCAGATTGACCATATGGCCGTCATGCACATGGCCGAGTTTGACGGCGGCAAGCGTCGACAGCATGTTGAAGGCGATCTTCTGGGCCGTCGCAGCACCCATGCGGGTGGAGCCGGCGACGACTTCCGGTGGCGTTTCGAGCAGGATCGCCGCATCGGCGCCCTCGAACAGCTTTGCGCCGGCATTGTTGGCGATGGCCACGAGTTTTGCGCCGCGGCGTTTCGCGGTTTCGGCCACCGCCACCGTATAGGGGGTCGAACCACTTGCGGAAACACAAATGACGCAATCGGCCGCCTCAATGATATCGGCATCACGCTCGCCGAGCGACGCGTCGTCTTCGGGACCGCCGGGTAGGTCAGCTATGTTGGGAACACCGCCGGCAAACAGGATGGCGATCCGTTCAGGCGGGATGCCGTAGGTGCCGGGCAGTTCCATGGCATCGGCCATCGCCACAAGGCCTGCGCTGCCGGCCCCGGCATAGACCATCTTGCCGCCGGACTTGAGAGCGGCAGCGACGAGGTCTGCGGCCTTGGCGATTGCGGGATTGGCATGGTCGACGGCCTTGGCTGCCGCCTGCTGGCCGGATGCGAGGAGCACAAGGATTTCGGCGGACGAGAGCGTATCGAGCCCTTCCGCTTTCCCATGTCTCGCTTCGGTGGCAGTTCTGCTCATCCGGCTTCTCCCTCTAACCAAAATGATGCCAAAAAAATACCAATTGTCCAGAAGGAAAATTAACTTTTATGAACGGATCGATAATTTCTGCGAAATATAGGGGAAATATGGCAATATTTTCAAATATATGAAACCAACTGCTTGGGATTTTTGAAATCACGCTTGGTTATTGGTACTTTTTTGGTATTATTTGCCCCGGAGGTACCCATGGCGGACTATTTTATCGGAATCGATGGCGGCGGAACAAGTTGCCGTGCGGCCCTGGCCGACAAAAACGGCAGGATTCTCGGCCGCGGCAAGAGCGGCGCCTCCAATATCCTGACTGACCCCGATACCGCCCTGAAACATATCGTCGAAGCGTCCAGCCTTGCTTTTGCGGAAGCGAGGATCGAACCGGATCTCTCCACCACGTCCGCCGTCCTCGGCCTTGCCGGCAACAATGTCGGCGATGCGGTGAGTTATGTGCAGGCACGGCTGCCTTTCAGGCAGTCGGACATCGTTTCCGACGGCGTGATCGCGCTTCAGGGCGCGATCGGCGACGAGGATGGCGCGATCGGCATCGTCGGCACCGGGACGGTCTATATCGCCCGGCACCAAGGCCGGCTTCACTCAGTCGCCGGTTGGGGTTTCCAGGTGAGCGATCTCGGCAGCGGCGCACGGCTCGGCCAGCTCGCACTGCAGGAAAGCCTGCTCGCCTATGACAATATCCATCCGATGACAGGCTTGTCGAAGGCCATCCTCGCCGAGTTCGACAACAATCCAGAAAAGATCGTCGATTTTGCGCGACTGGCGAAACCCGGAGATTTCGGGCGTCATACGCCTAAAGTGTTCGATTTCGCGCGGCAGGGCGACGCGGCAGCGATCCGCATCCTCAAGACCGGGGCAGCCGGCATCGACGAGGCGCTCGATGCTGTAAACGGGATCACCGGGACGAAAGGCCGGCTCTGCCTGCTCGGCGGTCTTGCCCCGCTCTATCCCGAATATCTGGCCGAACGGCATCGCGCCCGACTGTCCGAACCGCTTGCCGATGCGCTGACCGGTGCAGTGGCGCTTGCCGTCAAGACCTATGGCGCACAGGCGGAGCTTCGCGCATGAACCAGACGCTCGCCGCCATCCTGCCGCTCGACGGCCTGCAATCGGCCGGCACCGGGCCGCTTTACCGAAAGCTGCGCCAGAGCCTCGAAGATGCGATCCGCACCGGCAAGCTCGGCCATGGCGACGCCCTGCCCGCCGAGCGCGATCTTGCCGACTACGCCCAGGTCAGCCGCGTCACCGTGCGCAAGGCCGTCGACGATCTCGTCAAGGACGGGTTGCTGACCCGCAAGCACGGCTCCGGCACTTTCGTGGTCAAGCCGATGTCGCGCGTCGAGCAGCCGCTGACCCGGCTCACCTCGTTTACCGAGGACATGGCACGGCGTGGGCTGGTGACGCGATCCGAATGGCTGGAGCGCGGGCTTTTCCACCCATCGCCTGAAGAGATGATGATGCTTGGCCTTGCGCCAGGAGAAAAGGTCGCGCGGCTCGGGCGCCTGCGCCTTGGCAACGACATGCCGCTTGCGATCGAACGCGCCAGCATTTCGGCCAATTTCCTGCCCGATCCTTCGGCGGTGACCAATTCGCTCTATGCGGAACTTGGAAAAAAGGATGCCCGGCCGGTGCGCGCCATACAGCGGATATCGGCCTGCAATATGAAGAACCCGGATGCCGGGCTGCTGGCCGTGCCGGTCGGTTCCGCCGGGCTTTCGATCGAGCGGGTTTCCTATCTGGCGTCCGGCCGGGTGGTGGAGCTCACCCGCTCGCTCTATCGCGGCGATGCCTATGATTTCGTGGCCGAGCTCTCGCTCGGCGAAAACTGACCTTCGAGGACGATGTTATGCTGACCAATATGACGAACATGCGCAAAGAGATCGACGAGATTCCGGAAGCGGTGGCCCGCCTGCTCGACGGTTCTGCGGCCGAGCTTGCCGCTGCCGGCCGCGCGCTGCGCGAAAAGGACCCGGCCTTCCTGATCACCATTGCACGCGGTTCGTCCGACCATGCGGCGACCTTCATCAAATATGCGGTCGAACTCACCGCCGGCCGGCCGGTCGCCTCGCTCGGGCCATCGCTTGCCTCGATCTACGGCGCCGAGCTGAAGCTCGACGGCGGTGCGGCGATCGCCATTTCACAATCCGGCAAGAGCCCGGATATCGTCGCGATGGCGGAAGCCGCGACCAGGGCCGGCGCCGTCACTATTGCGCTCACCAACACCCTGCCTTCGCCGATCGCCAGCGCTTCGGCCTATGCCATCAACATCAATGCCGGGCCGGAACTCGCCGTTGCCGCGACCAAGTCGTTCGTCAACTCGATCGTCGCAGGCCTTGCGTTGCTGTCGGAATGGGTTGGTGACGAGGCGCTCAAGACGGCCATCCGCGACCTGCCGGGGCATTTCGAAAAGGCGGTCAAGCTCGACTGGAGCGATCTGGCTAACGAACTCGGCGATGCGGAATCCCTCTACATGCTCGGCCGCGGCCCGGCTCTGGCGATCGCCAGCGAGGCGGCGCTGAAGTTCAAGGAAACCTCCAATATGCATGCCGAAGCCTATTCGGCGGCCGAAGTACTGCACGGCCCCGTGGCGCTGGTCGAAAAGCGTTTTCCGGTCGTCACCTTCGCGGCGCGCGATGCCGCGGAAGCTTCAGCGATCGAGATCGCCGACAGCCTGGCGGCCAAGGGCGCGCTCGCGTTTGCGACCTCCGACAAGGTCAAGGACGCCCGCAGGCTGCCCTTCGTTGCAACCGGTCATCCGATCACCGACGCGCTGACGCTGATCCTGCCCTTCTACGGCTTCGTCGAAGCGTGGTCGCGTGCCAAGGGCTTCAATCCGGATGCGCCTGTCGCACTCAAGAAGGTGACCGAGACGCTATGAGCACGCGAAAGGCCATTACTGGCGCCCGCATTTTCGACGGTACCTTCTGGCATGAGGATGCCGCGCTCATCTTTGCGGACGGTAGGATCGAGGCGATCCAATCCATCGCCAAACTGCCGGAAGGCATCGAGCGGATCGATGCCGGAGGCGGGCTGATCGTGCCCGGCTTCATCGACCTGCAGGTGAACGGCGGCGGCGGCGTGCTGCTGAACGAGGAGCCGACGCTGGCGGGTCTTCGGCAGATCTGTGCCGCGCATGCCAAGTTCGGCACGACGGCGCTCCTACCGACGCTGATCACCGACACCTACGAGATCACGTCCAGGACGGTCGAGGCCGGCAAACAAGCGAAGGCCGAGGGCGTGCCGGGCTTTCTCGGCCTGCACCTTGAAGGTCCGCATCTTTCGGTCGCGCGCAAGGGTGCGCATGACCCGAAATTGATCCGGCCGATGGAGGAGAAGGACATCGCGCTGATGCTCTCCTGCAAAGGCGTGTTCGATACGATGATGATCACCATCGCGCCGGAAAACGTGACGGTGGAGCAGGCGGCACGGCTGGCGCAGGCCGGCTTCATGGTGAGCCTCGGCCATACCGACACGACCTACGAGACCGCCAGGGCCTATGCCGAGGCCGGTGCTCGCACCGTTACCCATCTGTTCAACGCCATGAGCCCGCTCGGCCACCGCCAGCCGGGCGTCGTCGGCGCGGCACTCGATATCGGCTCGCTCTATGTCGGGATTATCGCCGACGGCATCCATGTGCATCCGGCCGCGATGGGCGTCGCGCTGCGGGCCAAGAACGGACCCGGCAAGATCTTCATCGTCACCGACGCGATGTCGACCATCGGCACCGACATGAAGAGCTTTACGCTGAATGGCCGCGAGATCCTGCGCCAGGACGGGCGCCTGACGCTCGCCGACGGCACACTGGCCGGAGCCGATATCGACATGATCTCATCGGTCCGGTTTGCGCACAAGGCGCTCGACCTGCCGGTCGGGGAGGCATTCCGCATGGCATCCACCTATCCGGCGGAAGCGGCCTACCTTGCCGACCGCAAGGGGGCGCTGAAGCCCGGCTTCGACGCGGATTTTGTGTTGTTGACTGATGACCTCGGCATGAAGAGCACCTGGATCAGCGGCGTGAAGGTGCATCAGGAATAGAACTTAGCCGGCTACAGGAAACCGTATCGCGACTTTCAAACCCCTGCCCTTGCGGCCGTCTGCGAGAGTCATCTCCGCCCCGTGCAGGCGGGCGATCTCCTCGACTATCGGCAGGCCGAGGCCGGTGCCCAGCTTATCGGAGCGGTCGCCGCGATCAAAGCGCTTGAGCACCGAGGCTCGTTTCTCCGGCGGTATGCCCGGGCCGTCGTCTTCCACTTCGAGAACCACAATGCCGTTTTCCGGCGTGACACGGACGGTCACCTCGGCACCGTTTCCGGCATAGAGCAGCGCATTGCCGATCAGGTTCTTCATCAGTTCGCCGATCAGCAGCGGCTCGGCAGAGATCATGATTTCCCCCTCCCCCTCGAAACCGAGATCGATACCGGCATCGGCGCCAAGCGGCACATTGTCGGCCGTCGCCCCGCGCGCCAACGCGGTCAGGTCGACGCGTTGCATCGAAGCCGATCGCGTGGCCGCATCGATCTTCGCCATCAGGAGAAGCTGGGCAATAATGCGCTCGGCATCCGCGACTGCCTCGTCCGCCTTGCGGGCAGCCTCCTTCACTTCGCCAAGTTCGGTGGCGCGGTCGGCGAGCGCCAGCTGGGTGCGGATGATGGCGAGCGGCGTGCGCAGCTGATGACTGGCATTGCCGGTGAAATGACGTAATGCCTCAAGCGCGCTTTCCAGCCGCACCATGAAGGAATTGACCGTGTCGACAAGTCCCTGCACCTCGTTCGGCACCCGCTCGCTGATCGGGTGAAGGTCGTCCGGGCTGCGTTCGGCGATCGCCTCGCTGAACCGGTAGAGCGGCCGGAGCGACAGCGTCACCGCCACCCAGACGATGATCGCAGCACCGACGATCATGAACAGCAGGCGCAGCGCCGAGCGGATCAGGATCGTCTGGGTCAGTTGCTGGCGGGCGATGGTGGTTTCCGCAACTGTCACTGTAAAGGGCACGGAATTGATGCCGGTCGAGGCGGAGCGGGCAAGGGCGGCCACGCGGATCGGCTCGCCGCGAAACATGGCATTCTCGAAGGCGGCCGCCTGACCTTCCCGGCGCGGGATCGACGGCAGCGTCTGGTAGCCGGTGATGAATTTTCCGGGCGGCCCGTCGACGCGGTAGAAGACGCGGTCTTGAGCCGCCGAGGTCAGCATTTCCAGAGCCACATAGGGAATGTCGACTTCCAGCGTGCCGTCTTCGGCAACGATCACCCGCTCGGCGATCGCCAGTGCGGAACCGGCGAGCACCCGGTCAGACACCTCGTTCGCCGTATCGATCGCTTCGTCCCAGGTGTCGGCCATGGCGATCGTGCCGATCACTGCCGTCGAGACGAGAAGCCAGGCGAGCAGCCGGCGGCGCAGGGAATAGGCGGCGATCGGCGGGACGGGTTGGGCGCCGTGGGAGACGGATGTCATGCGGTCGGCGCCGTGGTTTCGAGATAATACCCGATGCCGCGAGCTGTCTTCACCGTGAGCCCGTGCGGGGCGAGACGCCGGCGCAGGCGGCTCACATACTGCTCGATGGCGTTGGCGGAAAGGTCGTCGTCGAAGCCGGTCAGCGATGCCATGATCGCGTCCTTGGAGACCACCTTGCCGGCGCGCAGGAAGAGCAGTTCCAGAAGCGCCACCTCCCGTGCGGGGAGGTCGAGGGTCACACCCTGGCTCGAAAAGGTTCGTGAATTCAGGTCGAAGGTGACGCCGCCATAGTTGACGATCGAGCTTCGGAGGCCGGCCTGGCGGCGCAGCAGCACGCGGATGCGCGCCTCGAACTCGGAAATGTCGAAGGGCTTGATCATGTAATCGTCGGCGCCGAGATCGAGCCCCTTCACCCGCTCCTCGGGCGTGCCGCGGGCGGTCAGGATCATCACGGCGGCCTTGTTCGCCCGGGCCCGCATGGCGCGCAACACGTCGAGCCCGTCCATTTCCGGCAGGTTCAGGTCGAGAATGACGAGATCATAGGCTTCGGCGGCAGCGACTGCTTCCGCCGAAGCGCCGTCGGCAACCGCATCGACGGCATAGCCGCTGCCGCGCAGGATCGTCGACAGCCCCTCGGCCAGCGCCTGATTGTCCTCGACCAGAAGAATACGCACGAAATCTCCCCGCTTCCGCAGATGATTATAAACGCGGAAGCGACGATGTCACGGATGATGGTTGGTTCCGGGCGTTACTGCGAACGGCCGATATAATCCATCTTGCCGATCGGGACGCCCTTGTGACGCAGGATCGCGTAGGCCGTGGTGACGTGGAAATAGAAGTTCGGCAGCGCGAAGCCGAGAACATAGCTCTTGCCGGTGAACTTCGTTTCGCCGCTGCGGGTCTTGACGATCACCTCGGCATCCTCGCGATTGACCATGGTGGCCGAATTGACGCTGTTGAGGAAGGCCACGGTCTTTTCGATCCGGGCATGCAGGTCGGCGAAAGTAACTTCTTCGTCGGCCATCGGGATATTCTCGATCTGCCCGACGCGGACCGGCACGAATTTCGCGGTGTCGCTGGCGCGCTGGATCTGGGAGATCAGCGGGTACATGTCATCGACCAATCGGGTCTCCAGCAGTTCCTTGTGGGCGATGCCCTTTTCATCGGCGAAAGCTTCGCCCTTTTTCAGGATTTCCGTGAGGTTGCCGAAAGCGCGGATGAAGACCGGCACTGTGACATCGTAGAGCGTAAGCGACATGGGGCGAGACCTTTGGTTGCTGACAGGACACCGGGACTTCCGGCGCGAAAAGACCGCCCACAGGTAATGACATGACATCGGAAAACAAGCTGGCGGACGGTTGCATCGGGGTCCCTGTGGCGGGAATGTTACGGAGCTTCCGGTTGGCTTGTCGCGGCCGCTGCTGTGGGGCATTGTGGCCACATGAAAAGGCTGCTTTTCCTATTCCTCTGTCTTGCCCTTTCGCCCAGCTTTGCAGCGGCAGACACGACGCTGTTCCGGGCGCTCTCCGGGCGGGACGATGCGCCCATGCTGACGGTCTATTCGTCGCTCGACGAGCCGCTCGCCAAGCCGATGATAGCCGGCTTCCAGACGGCCAATCCGGATGTCGCGGTGCGCTACGAGGACATGCTGACGGGCGAAATCTACGACCGGATCGTGGGCGAAACCGATGCCGGCAACAAGACTGCCGACTTTGCCTTCTCGTCGGCCATGGACCTGCAGGTGAAGCTCGCCAATGACGGCTACGCCCAGCGCAGCGACCTGCCGATGAGCGGGCAATGGCCAGGCTGGGCGAACTGGCGCAATACGGCCTACGCACTGACTTTCGAACCGGCCGTGTTCGTCTATCACAAGCCGAGTTTCAAGGATTCGTCCCCGCCCTCGACCCGGGCGGAACTGGTCGAATTCCTGCAGAAGCGGGGAGATGCGGTCTACGGCCGGATCGGCACCTACGACATCGAGCGTTCCGGGGTCGGTTTCCTGTTCATGGCGCGCGACCAGGAGCAGTTCGGCGATATCTGGTCCGTGATCCGGGCGATGGGTGCTGCGGGCGTGAAGCTCTACTCGACCAGCCAGGCGATCCTGGAACGCGTCGCCGACGGGCGGTTCCTGCTCGGCTACAACATCCTCGGTTCCTACGCCGCCGACTGGGCTTCCCGTCATCCGGATGTCGGGATCGTACTGCCGAAGGATTACACGGTGGTGATGTCGCGTATCGGCCTTGTGCCGCAGGCCGCCGCCGCGCCGGATCTCGGCAAACGTTACCTCGAGTTCTTCATGTCCAAGGAAGGCCAGACAATCATGGCCCGCGAACTGCAGATCCCGGCCGTCAGCCCGGAAGTCGCCGGCAATAACACCGCCACGACGCTGCGGGAGATGTTGGGCGGACAATTGAAGCCGGTTCCGGTCAGCCTCGGGCTGATGGTTTATCTCGACCAGGTGAAGCGGGCACGACTGATTTCCCGCTGGAACGAAGTCCTTCGGCTGCAATAGCCACAAAATTCGGCGGCTGCGGGCCGAAACCCCTTGCCAAATCGCAAGTCCGCGAAAGATGTCAGGTAGATGTCAGCTTGATATGCTGGCTTAGGGCATTCGGCCCCCGTGGAGGCGGGGACCCGATTCACGATGGGAGGACATCGGACGGGCGATTCTCGCTTTCCGCTTCAACCTCCTTCGTTCTGCCAAAACAAGCATTTCGCGTCGGATCAAGACGCCAACGGAGGATCGACCCTTGAAACATTTCTTGCTTGCTTCCCTTCTCGCGGGCGCAATCGCACTTCCGGCCGCCGCGGCCGACTATTCGATCATGGCACCTGCCGCCCCCGGCGGCGGCTGGGACCAGACCGCCCGGACCATGCAGACCGCTTTGCAGACTGAGAAGATCTCCAGCAAGGTGCAGGTCATGAACGTTCCCGGCGCCGGCGGCACGATCGGCATCGCCCAGTTCGCCAGCCAGCAGAAGGGCAATCCGAACGCCCTCATGGTCGGCGGTTACGTCATGGTCGGTGCGATCCTCACCAACAAGTCCCCGGTCACCCTGAAGGACGTTACCCCAATCGCCCGCCTGACCGGCGAATACGAAGTCGTCGTCGTTCCGGCTGCCTCCGACATCAAGTCGGTTGCCGATCTGACCGCCAAGCTGAAGGCAAATCCGGGTTCGGTTTCCTGGGGCGGCGGCTCGGCCGGTGGTACGGACCACATCACGGCTGGTTTGATCGCAAAGGCTGCCGGCGTCGATCCGACGAAGGTCAACTACATCGCGTTTTCCGGCGGCGGTGAGGCACTCGCCGCCATCCTTGGCGGCCAGGTCACGGCCGGCATCTCGTCCTACGGCGAGTTCGAAGGCCAGATCAAGGCCGGCACGCTTCGCCTCCTCGCCATCTCCTCCGAAAAGAAGGTCGAAGGCATCAATGCCCCGACACTGAAGGAAGGCGGTCTTGACGTCGTGATCCAGAACTGGCGCATGGTCGCCGCCGCTCCCGGCCTGACCCCCGAGCAGAAGAAGGCTGTGACCGCCGACGTCGAAAAGCTCGCCAAGTCCAAGACCTGGCAGGACAACCTGAAGACCAAGGGCTGGATCGACACCTATCTCTCCGGCCCGGAATTCGAAGCCCAGCTCGCCAAGGACATCGCTGCCACTGAAACCATCCTGAAGGACATCGGACTGGTCAAATGAGCCTCGACAACAACAAAACGACCACCGAGCAGCGCCGCCCCGATTGGGCGGCGCTTGTTATTGCCGCTATCCTCGTCGCTGTCGCTGTCGTCATCTTCCTCGACGTCTCGCGGCTGAGAGATATGGGCGGCTATAGCCAGGTCGGCCCGGCCACAGTTCCGGACTGGATCGCCTTTGCGCTGATCGGACTTGCCGTCTGGACCGTCTTCGCCGCCTTTCGCCGCGATTTTCCGGCGCGGGAAAAACAGGAACTCGGACCTGTCGCATGGGTCGTCGCCGGCCTGCTGGCGCAGATGATCCTCATCCGGATCGCCGGGTTCTCGATCGCCACGGGCACGCTTTTCGGCCTTGCGGCGGCAGGTTTCGGCGCCCGCAGACTCTGGATCAGCATTCCGGTCGGCATCGTCATCTGTCTCGCCATCTGGTGGCTGTTTGCCGGCGTTCTGCAACTTTCGCTTCCGGCGGGCCCGCTGGAACACCTGATCCAGTGATGCGACCCTTGAGAGCAAGATCATGACCACATTCGAATTTCTTCTCCAGGGGCTCGTATCGGCAATGGAGCCGATGAACCTCTTTTACGCGCTGATCGGCGTGACGCTCGGCACTGCCGTCGGCGTGCTTCCCGGCATCGGTCCGGCCACGACGGTCGCCCTGCTGCTGCCGGTCACCTACCAGCTGGATGCGACCGGCTCGCTGATCATGTTTGCCGGCATCTATTACGGCGGCATGTATGGCGGCTCTACGACCTCGATTCTCTTGAACACGCCGGGTGAAAGCGCCTCGATCGTCACTGCGCTCGAAGGCAACAAAATGGCTCGGGCGGGACGTGGCGGCCCGGCTCTTGCGACGGCGGCGATCGGATCGTTCGTCGCCGGCCTGATCGCCACCTTGGCGCTTGCTTTCATTGCGCCCTATATTGTCAAGCTGGCGCTGGTCTTCGGTCCGCGCGAATATTTTGCGCTGATGGTTCTGGCCTTCGTCACCGTCTCCTCGGCCTTCGGCAATTCGACGCTGCGGGGCCTGACGTCGCTCTTCATCGGACTTGCCCTGTCGCTCGTCGGCATCGACCAGCTGACCGGCCAGAACCGGCTTTCCTTCGGCGTGCCGGACCTGCTCGATGGTATCGAGGTGACCACGATGGCGGTCGCCATGTTCGCGATCGGCGAGACACTCTATATCGCCGCCCAGGGCGCATCCGCACCGGACAGGATCGAGGCGATCAAGGGCTCGGTCTGGATGACGTCGCAGGACTGGGCGCGCTCCTGGAAAGCCTGGCTGCGTGGTACCGTGATCGGCTTCCCGATCGGCGCGATGCCGGCCGGGGGTGCCGAGATCGGCACCTTCCTCTCCTATGCGACCGAAAAGCGGCTTTCCAAGCACCCGGAAGAATTCGGCCATGGCGCGATCGAAGGCGTCGCCGGTCCGGAAGCGGCCAACAATGCGTCCGCCGCCGGCACGCTGGTGCCGCTCCTGACCCTCGGGCTGCCGACCTCGGCGACCGCGGCCATCATGCTCGCAGGCTTCCAGCAATACGGACTGCAGCCCGGCCCGCTGCTGTTTGTGACCAACCCGCAGCTCGTCTGGGGTCTGATCGCCTCGCTGCTGATCGCCAACCTGATGCTACTCGTGCTCAACCTGCCGCTGGTTGGCCTGTGGGTGAAGCTGCTGACCATTCCGAAGCCGTGGCTCTATGCGGGCATCCTCGTGTTCGCCACCCTCGGCACCATCGGCGCCAACCCGTCGGTCTTCGAACTCGGCATGCTGCTGGTTTTCGGGCTCGTGGCCTACATCATGCGCGTCTTCGACTATCCGATCGCGCCTGTCATCGTCGGCCTCATTCTCGGGCCGCTTGCCGAACAGCAGCTCCGACGTGCCCTCGCCATCAGCCAGGGTGACGTGACGGTGCTGGTCACCTCGCCGATCGCCGCCGTGCTGCTGGGCGTGGCAGCACTTGCCCTCATCCTGCCGCTCGTCCTGCGCGCACGGGGACGCGGCGATGCTCTTTCGCAGATGGCAGCCAGCGAAGACTGATCATAACGCTGCCAGCAGACTGAAAGCCCGGCTCCGGCCGGGCTTTTTTTATTGGCCGAACACCGACCAGCCGGTTCGGGTGGCCAGCATTTCCAGCGCCAGCGAACCAAGCAGCGAATTGCCGTTGTGATTGAGGCCCGGCGACCAGACGGCGACGGAGGCCTTGCCAGGTGCTACCGCCATGATGCCGCCGCCGACCCCGCTCTTGCCGGGCAGGCCGACACGGTAGGCGAAATCACCCGATCCATCGTAATGGCCGCACGTCAGCATCAGCGCATTGATGCGCCTCGCCCGCTGCTTCGAGACTACCGTGTGCCCGGTCAGCGGATTGCGGCCCGATGCGGCGAGGAAGAGGGCTGACTTGGCAAGCTGGGTGCAGGTCATCGCCAGCGCGCAGTGGTGGAAATAGACGCCGAGGACATGTTCGACCGGATGATCGAGCTTGCCGAAGGAGCGCATGAAATTGGCGAGCGCGAAATTGCGGAACCCCGTCGCCTGCTCCGACTTCGCCACTTCCGGATCGATGGCGATCGAATCGTCATCCGCCAGGTAGCGCACAAAACGGACGATCTCACCGATCGCCTCGCGCGGCGTGTGTCCGGCAAGGACGAGATCGCTGACGGCGATGGCGCCGGCATTGATGAATGGATTGCGTGGCTTGCCTTCCTCATGCTCGAGCTGGACGATCGAGTTGAAGGCCGAGCCGGAGGGTTCCCGGCCGACACGGTTCCAGGTGGTCTCGCCATGTTTGCCGAGCGCGAGCGTCAGCGTGAAGACCTTTGAGACACTCTGGATCGAGAAAGGTTCGTCGCAATCGCCGGCCTTGTAGACCTCGCCGTCGACATCGATGATCGCCATCCCGAACTTCTTCGGGTCGACATGGGCGAGCTGCGGGATGTAGTCGGCCACCTTGCCTTCACCCAGACGCGGCGTCAGCTTCGCATGGATCTCGTCGACGATCGCCTGCAGGTCTGCCATTTCTTAACCCCGAATTGTTGCGCCCGGAGACGAGCCTTACTATTCGAAGGCGCTGCCGGAAAGGTGGTTGCTGGCAGAGGCTTTCACCGCGCCGATCTCCGACCACAGTGATGCGATCATCGCCGGGTCGACATCGGCCATGATGTCGCGCAGCCATCCTTCGTGGGCGGCTGCCATGGCGACAAAAAGCTCGGTACCGGCGGGCGTCAGCTTGGCGACGGTGACGCGGCGGTCGCCATCCGGCGTGACCCGCTGCACGAAACCGTCCGTCTCCAGCCGCTCCACCAGCCCGGTCACATTGCCGTTCGTCACCATGGTGCGCTTGGAAAGCTCGCCGAGCCTCAAGCCGTCCGCTTCGCGATAGAGCTGCGCCATCAGATCGAACTGGGGAAGCGTTGCACCAAACTCAGTGCGAAGCCGGCGGCGGATTTCCGTGGTGATCAGCTTGGTGGTTGAAAGCATGCGCAGCCACAGCCGCGTCTCGGGCTTGTTCTTCCCATGCGGGCCATGGCCGATCAGTTCCAGGTCGGCGCTTGCCGCTTCCGATTCCATGCCTATACCCCGAGATATCGATCCTGCAGTTCCGTCGTCAGGTCAGCGGGCCTGCCGCTCCAGGCGCTTCTTCCGTTTTCCAGGATGACGCAGCGGTCCGCAACCGGCAAAAGCTCCGAAAGCGTCTTATCCACCACGAGGATCGACAAACCTTCGGCTTTCAGCCGCCTGATCGCCTTCCAGATATCCTGGCGGATGACCGGGGCAAGGCCTTCGGTCGCCTCGTCGAGAATGAGCAGTCGCGGATTGGTCATCAGCGCACGGCCGATCGCCAGCATCTGCTGCTCGCCGCCGGAGAGCGATCTCGCCATTTGGGCATGCCGCTCCTCAAGCCGGGGAAAGAGTTCGTTGACGCGTTCCAGCGTCCATGGGCCGGGCCGCGCGGCAGCGACAAGGTTTTCATGGACCGTGAGGTTCGGGAAACAACGGCGGCCTTCCGGCACGAGACCGATGCCGAGCTTGGCGACATGATGCGGCCGCCTGCCCTTGGTATCCGTGCCGCCGATCTTCACCGCACCTGATCGCGGCGGATTGAGGTTGCAGATGGCGCGGATGGTGGTCGTCTTGCCCATGCCGTTGCGGCCCATCAGAGCAACGGCCTCGCCTTCGGCGACCGAGAGATCAACCCCGAACAGTGCCTGGCTGGCGCCATAAAATGCTTCGATCTTCGTTACATCGAGCAGCATCAGGCATGGTCTCCGAGATAGGCGGTGCGGACCGTCGGGTCGCGGCGGATCTCCTCCACCGTGCCGGTCGCAATGACGCGGCCGTAGACGAGCACCGAAATCCGGTCGGCGAGCGCGAAAACCGCATCCATGTCGTGCTCGACCAGCAGGATCGGCGCTTCATGCCGCAGGGTATCCAGAAAGTGGGTCAGCGATTTCGAGCCTTCCGGCCCCATGCCGGCCATCGGCTCGTCGAGCAGGAATGCTTTCGAGCCGAGCGCCAGCGCCATGGCGATTTCAAGCTGCCGGCGCTCGCCATGGGAAAGCTCGGCGGCCGGAATGCGGGCGCGGGCCGTCAGGCCGACGCGTTCCAGCATAGCCATCGCTGTGTCGATCAGCGACCTGTCGCGCATGACGGGCTTGAAGAAGCGGAAGCTCGACCCCTGCTTTGCCTGCACCGCCAGCATGACGTTGCGCAGGCCCGAAAAATCCGGCGCGATCGATGAGACCTGGAAGGTGCGGCCAAGTCCAAGGCGGGCGCGCTGGGCGACGCCAAGGCTGCCGATATCCTGCCCGGCAAAACGAACCGTGCCGCTATCCTGCCGGAGCGTGCCGCAGATCTGGTGGATCAGCGTCGACTTGCCGGCACCGTTCGGGCCGATCAGGGCGTGGATCTCGCCGGGACGCAGGTCGAGCGTCACGCCATCTGTGGCCCGGAGCGCGCCAAAATTCTTGACGAGGTTGGAGATCTGGAGAACCGGCTCAACCATGTTTAGCCTTTCCCGCAAGCAGGCCCAGAAGACCGCCACGCGCAAACAGCACGACGACGAGGAGGATGAGGCCGAGGAAGAACTGCCATCGCTCCGTGAGGCCGCCAAGCGCAAACTCGAAGATCACGTAGAGTGCGGCGCCCGCCAAGGGCCCGAACAGGCGGCCGGTACCGCCGAGGATGATCAGCACGATCAGTTCGCCCGACATGTGCCAGGAGAGCATGGACGGGCTGACGAAGCGGTTGAGATCGGCAAACAGAGCGCCCGCAAGGCCGGTGATCGCCGCCGAAATCGCAAAGCCGGTCAGCCGGATGCGGTAGGGCTGGATGCCGACCGTCGCGACGCGCACCTCGTTCTGCCGCGCCGCCTGCAGCGCGGTGCCGAAACGCGAGGCGCGGATCAGGGCGAAGAGGCCGAGCGCCAGCAGCAGGATGACGTAGCAAATCAGGAAGAAGTTCAGCGGAATCATAGTCATGACGCCCGGAAACTGGTTCCGGACAAGGAGCGACAGCCCGTCCTCGCCGCCATACGCCGGCCAGGAGATCGCGAAATAATAGACCATCTGGGCAAAGGCGAGCGTGATCATGATGAAATAGACGCCCGAAGTGCGAAGGCTGATCGCGCCGATCGCCAGGCCGACGAGGCCCGATAGGATCACCGCGACGATCCAGATCACCCACATCTGCTTCGTCCCGGAAAGGCCGAACAGCAGCGGATCGCCGGAAAAGGCGTGGGCAGCGAGGATGCCGGCGACATAGCCGCCGATGCCGAAGAAGGCAGCGTGGCCGAAGGAGACGAGACCACCGAGACCCAGCGCCAGATTGAGGCCGGTTGCGGCAAGCGCGAGGATGGCGATGCGGGTCGCAAGCGTGACGTAAAAAGGCTGGCCGAGCGCGTTCGCCGCAAAGGGCACGGCGAGAAGCAGGGCCGCCAGAATGAGGTTGATGAGGTTTTCGCGGGTCACGATCATGATCTCACGCATGCGCCGCGGGGAAGAGGCCGCGCGGCTTCACCGCAAGAATGACCGCCATGACGATATAGATCAGCATCGAAGCCGCCGCGCCACCGATCATGCCGGCCTGCGCCGGGGCAACAAACAGCGCCAGGATTTTCGGCAGCAGGAAACGCCCCATCGTATCGGTGACGCCGACCAGCAGCGCACCGAGCAACGCGCCCTTGATCGAGCCGATGCCGCCGATGACGATGACCACGAAGGCGAGGATCAGCACCGGTTCGCCCATGCCAACCTGCACCGACTGCAGCGCGCCGACCATGGCGCCGGCGAGACCCGCCAGGGCCGCACCGAGCGCGAAGACGACCGTATAGAGGGTGCGGATATCGACCCCTAAAGCGCCGATCATCTCGCGGTCGCTTTCGCCGGCGCGGATGCGCATGCCGAGGCGGGTCCGGGAGATCAGCAGGTAGAGGCCGAAGGCGACGATCGCGCCGGCGAGGATGATCGCCAGGCGGTAGACCGGATATTCCGTGCCGCCCGGCAGCGCGACCGCGCCCTGCAGAAGCGGCGGGATATCGAGATAGAGCGGGAAGGAACCGAACAGCCAGCGCGTGCCTTCCGAAAACATCAGGATCAGCGCGAAGGTGGCGAGCACCTGGTCGAGATGGTCGCGGTCGTAGAGCCTGCGGATCACCACGAGCTCGACGACCGCCCCGGCGGCGGCGGCCGCGGCGAGGCTGGCGATCAATCCGATCCAGAACGAGCCGGTCCACGCCGCCACGGTGGCGCAGGCAAATGCGCCGACCATGTAGAGCGAGCCGTGAGCGAGGTTGATCAGGCCCATGACGCCGAAGATCAGCGTCAGCCCGGCAGCCATGAGAAACAACATGACGCCGAGCTGCAGGCCGTTGAGCAACTGCTCGAGAGCAAGTGCCAAAGTCACAGGCGGACCTTAGATCTTGCAGTCTTTGGCGTAGGCATCGCCGTGATCGGCGAAGATCTTCTCCACCGTCTTGTTGGTGATGACGCCGTTCTGCTTCACCACTTCCGTCAGGTAGATGTCCTGGATCGGATGCTGGTTGGTGTTGAACTTGAATTTTCCACGCGGGGACTGGATGTCGGCCTTCTTCAGTTCGGCGCCGAAAGCATCGGCGTTCTTGACGCTGGCCTTGGATGCTGCAGCAACGATGAGCTGGGCTGCGTCATAGGCCTGGACGGCATAGATGGACGGCAGGCGGTTATATTCCTTCTGGAAATCCGCCAGGAACTTCTTGCTCGCGGCATTGTCGAAGTCCGGGGCCCATTGACCGGACGCCTTGGCGCCGACCGCGGCGTCGCCGATCGCCGGCAACACGTCCTGGCTGAAGGAGAAGCCCGGGCCCATGACCGGAATTTTGACGCCCGACTGAGCGAACTGTTTCATGAAGGCGATGCCCATGCCGCCTGGCAGGAAGACGAAGATGCCGTCGGCGCCGGAGGCGCGCATCTGGGCGATTTCGGCAGCATAGTCGGTCTGGCCGACCTGGGTGTAGACTTCGGCGGCGAGTTGGCCCTTGTAGTAACGCTTGAAGCCGGTCAGCGAATCCTTGCCGGCCGGATAGTTCGGGGCGAGGATGAACATCTTCTTGTAGCCCTTGTTGGCATATTCGCCCATGGCTTCATGAAGGTTGTCGTTCTGGTAAGCGGCGTTGAAATAGAGCTTGTTGCAGTTGGCGCCGGCAAGCGCTGCAGGCGCAGCATTGGTCGACACGTAGAACTTGCCCTGTGCCACCGCGCTCGGGGCAACGGCCATCAGCAGGTTCGACCAGACGATGCCGGTCAGGATATCGACCTTGTCGCTCTGGATCATCTTGTCGGCGATCTGCACGGCCAGTTCCGGCTTCTGCGCATCGTCTTCGGTGACGACGGTGATGTCCTTGTTGCCGGCGTTCTTGATCGCCAGCATGAAGCCGTCGCGCGTATCGATGCCTAGGCCGGCGCCACCGCCCGAAAGCGTGGTGATCATGCCGATCTTCAAAGGCTCGGCGAAAGCCATGCCGGTGGTGCTCATGCTCAGCGCCAAGGTGGCAGCAGCAAGCATTTTCTTCATGTGACGAACTCCCGTTTGTTGTTGTGTCGTTCCCGATGCCTTCGGCGGACTTGGACATCCGCCGGGTCTTCTTTGTCTTCCACATTTGCGTGGAAACTTCCACTCTACATGTCAGGCGGAATTCCACCGCCAATCACCATGGTTAAGCCGAGGGCTTCTGCTTCAGGCGGAAGCGCTGGATCTTGCCGGATTCCGTCTTCGGCAGGGCCTCGGTGAACACGATCGAACGCGGATATTTGTAAGGGGCGATAACCGCCTTCACATGATCCTGCAGGATCTTGACCATCAGTTCGCCTGGCTCGGCGCCCTTCGCCAGAACCACATGCGCCTCGACGATCGTCCCGCGCGCCTCGTCCGACACGCCGATCACGGCGCATTCGAGTACCGCCTCGTGCTTCAGGAGGGCCGCTTCCACCTCGGGACCGGCGATGTTGTAGCCGGCCGAGACGATCATGTCGTCGGAGCGGGCGGCGAAGTGGAAATAGCCATCCTCGTCCTCGACGAAACTGTCGCCGGTCAGGTTCCAGCCGTCCTTGACGTAATCTTCCTGGCGGTCGTCAGCGAGGTAACGGCAGCCGATCGGCCCCTTGACCGCCAGCCTGCCGATCGTGCCGCGCGGCACTTCGTTCATGTCGTCGTCGACGACGATCGCCTCGTAACCGGTAAGCGGCTTGCCGGTGCAGGCCGGCCTGGAATCGCCGAGCCGGTTCGAGATGAAGATATGCAGCATCTCGGTTGCGCCGATGCCGTCGAGGATCGGCTTGCCGGTCTTCGCAACCCATTCGTCGAAGACGGGAGCTGGCAGAGTCTCGCCGGCGGAAACGGCAATGCGCAGCGACGAGAGATCGGCGCCGGCATCCATCGCCGCCAGCATGGCGCGATAGGCGGTCGGCGCGGTGAAGCTGATCGTCGCCTTGTAGGTCTCGATGATCTCGATCATCTTCGCGGGTGTCGCCTGTTCCAGAAGGGTTGCGGCTGCGCCGAAACGCAGAGGGAAGACCGCAAGGCCGCCGAGGCCGAAGGTGAAGGCCAGCGGCGGCGAACCGACAAACACGTCGTCCGGCGTCACGTCCAGCACTTCCTTCGCGTAGGCATCGGCGATGATCAGGATATCGCGATGGAAATGCATGGTCGCCTTCGGCACGCCCGTGGAGCCAGACGTGAAGCCGAGCAGGGCGACGTCGTCGCGGCCGGTTTTCACCGCTTCGTAGCGTACCGGCTTGTTGAGCGCCGCACGATCGAGCTCGGCGTCATGGTTGGCCGTGCCGTCGAAGCCGATCACCTGTTTCAGGAAGCGGCTTTCCTTGGCACAAGCAACCAGCTCGTCCATCAGCCGCGTATCGCAGAGCGCGATCGAGATTTCCGCCTTGTCGATGATCTTGGAAAGTTCGCCGGACCGCAGCATCGGCATCGTATTGACGACCACCGCCCCGGCCTTCGTCGCAGCCAGCCAGCAGGCGACCATGGCCGGGTTGTTGGCGGAACGGATCAGCACCCGGTTGCCGGGCTTCAGTCCGTAATCCTCGGTCAAGGCGCGAGCGATGCGGTTCGTCCAGTCGGACAATTCCTTGTAGGTACGGCGACGGCCGTTGCCGATGAGTGCGGTGTTGTCGCCGAAGCCGCGCTCGACCATGCGGTCGGTGAGTTCGACGCCCGCATTCATCCATTCTGGATAATCGAAGCCATCAAGCCTGATTTCCGGCCACTGATCCGGCGGCGGAAGATTGTCGCGGGCAAACGTATCCAGATGGCCTGACGGTCCCAGCATATTTTCGTTCCCAAGTGTTTTTTATATAGCGGCTTTTTGCCTTTCACCCAGAAAAGCACTGCTTTCCCTCGGTTGCAAGTGAGAAATTTTAAGTTTGTAATAATTTTCTGCGGCAGCGTTTTTGGTGCTCCGAGAGGCTTCCAAGCGGGCGGGGGCGGTGCCAGTATGGCGCTCGAAATCAAGCCTTGTCGAAGGGAAAAGTGAAGATGCGTCATCGGATTAGCGACTGGGACAATGCCTATGCCAACGGCATCAACATTCCCCAGGGCGACCGCTGGCCGGCAGCATGGGTGGAGCCGGCACGACTTTATCGTGAGACGCTTTCCGCAGCCGGCCGCGCCAGGATCGGCCTTTCCTATGGCGAAAGGCCGCGCAACCGCTTCGACCTTTTCCTGCCCGAAACCGATCCGGCCGGCCTCGTGGTTTTCGTCCACGGGGGCTTCTGGATCGGCCTCGACAACAGCTACTGGTCGCAGTTCGCGAAGGGTTCGGTGGAGCGCGGATATGCGGTTGCCATGCCGATGTACACGCTCGCCCCGGAGAACCGCATTTCGGGCATCACTGTGGAAATCGGCAGGGCGATCGAGGCTGCCGCAGGCATGGTCAGCGGGCCGATTCGGCTGATCGGCCATTCGGCGGGTGGGCATCTCGTCACGCGGATGATTTCTGCCACGTCACCGCTGCCGGAGGCCGTGCGCGGCCGCATCGTCAATACGGTTTCGCTGTCCGGCGTGCACGATCTGCGGCCGATCATGAAGACGAAGATGAACGAAAAGCAGCGGATCGACACCGAAGAAGCCTACCGGGAAAGCCCTGCCTTGCTGGAGCCGCTACCGGGTGCGCGGGTGACCTGCTGGGTGGGAGCCGGCGAGCGCGCGGAATTCGTCCGCCAGAACGCACTGCTTTCCAGTATCTGGAAGGGACTGGGCGCTGAAACCGAAGCCGTCGAGGAGCCGGACAAGCATCATTTCACCATCCTCGACGGCATGGCGGACCCCGCCCATCCGCTGATGGATGCGCTGTTTTCCTAAAGCGAAGCCGCCGCGCGGGCGGCCTGGTCGTAATGGCCGGACAACGCGCGCAGGCGGGCCGCCATGGCCGACAGGGTTTCGCCTGAAACCTCGGTTGCCAGCACCGATTTCACCAACAACTCCTCGCGCACCGCCGCATAACGCCTGCAGGCTTCGGCGCCCGCCTCCGTCACCATGACCAGCTTTTCCTTGCCGCGGCGGCCGGATTTGATCAGCTTCAGGCGCTCGAGCTTCTTCAGCGCGTAGGTCACCACATGCGTATCCTCGATGTTGAGGACCAGCGCGATATCGGCGAGCGTCTTTGGCTTGTTGCGGCTATTGATATTGTGCAGCACGAGGATATCGATCGGCGAGAGATCCGGCACGCCGGCAGCCGACATGCAGCGGACCATCCAGCGGCTGAAGGCGTGGTTCAGCATGATCATGCCGAATTCGATCTCCGACAGCGCCGGCAAAGCGCCGCTCGCCAGGTGCCCGGAGGATACGATCGGGCCGAATTCACTCTTTTCCGATGCCATGATTTCTCCTCCCGGGACGAGCGCGCCGCAAGCGGATGCCTGCGGCGCCCCTCAAATCACATCTTCTTGTAGGCGTCCAGAATGGCGGCGCCATCAGCGCCGGCCTTCTTCGACCAGTCCTCGGTCAGCTTGGAGCCGACATCGGCCAGGCCCTTCTTCAGATCGGCGCTCGGTTCGAGAACCTTCATGCCGTTCTTCTTGAGGGTTTCCATGTAGGCGGCAGTCTTTTCGGCACCGAGCGCCCAGCCGCGGGTTTCAGCGGCAGCCGCTGCATCGGTGACGGCCTTCTGGACGGCCGGATCGAGTGCTGCGAAGGCGGCCTTGTTGACGAAGATGACGTTCTTCGGGATCCAGGCCTGGGTATCGTAATAGTGGGTCAGCGATTCCCAGATCTTGCTATCGACCCCGGTGGCGCTTGAGGTCATCAGGCCGTCGACGACGCCGGTTGCGAGAGCCTGCGGCAGTTCGGCTGCCTGGACGGTGACCGGCTGAGCGCCGACGAGATCGGCGATGCGCGACGTGCCGACGTTATAGGCGCGCCATTTCAGGCCCTTGAGATCCGCCGTGCTGTTGACGTCCTTCTTGGTGAAGATACCCTGGGGTGGCCACGGCGTTGCATAGAGGAGCTTGAGGCCCTGGGCGTCGAGCGCCTTCTCGATCGCCGGCTTGGAGGCGGCGTAGAGCTTCTTCGATGCGTCGAAGCTGGTTGCCAGGAACGGCACGACATCGATGCCGAAGACCGGGTTTTCGTTCTCGTGCAGCGAGATCAGCACTTCGCCGGCCTGGGCCTGACTGGTCTGGACCGCGCGCTTGATATCCGGCGCCTTGAAGAGGGAGGCGCTCGGATGAACGGTGATCTTCAGCTTGCCAGCTGAAGCCGTTTCGACGTCCTTGGCGAACTGCATCAGGTTCTCAACATGGTAGTTCGCCGGCGGATAGGCCGACGGCAGGACCCAGGCGGTCTGGGCGAAGGCCGCGCCGCTGGCGGCGAGCAGTGCTGCGCCGGCAAGGCCGGAGCGAACGAGATTGGAAAGCATTTTCCTCATATCAGTCCCCTTTTTTCTCACTCTGATTAACCCGGGAATGCCATTTTCGGCAGAACCATCACGATTTCCGGGAAGACCGTGATGATGGCGACTGTCGCCACAAGCAGGAAGAAGAACGGCAGCGAAGCACGGGCGACGGTCAGGCTGTCTCGGCCGCTCATCGTCTGCAGCACGAAGAGGTTGAAGCCCACGGGAGGCGAGACCTCCGCCATTTCGACGATCAGCACCAGGAAGATGCCGAACCAGACAAGATCGAAACCGGCCTGCTGGATCATCGGCAGGACTACGACCGTGGTCAGCACAATCATCGACAAGCCGTCGAGCGCTGCGCCGAGCAGGATGTACATCACCGTCAGCACCGCGATCAGCGCGTAGGGGCTGAGATTGAAGCTGTCGACCCAGGCGGCGAGCGCATTGGGAATGCCGGTATAACCCATGGCGATCGACATGAAGCCGGCGCCGGTGAGGATCAGCATGATCATGCAGGTGAGCCGGGTGGCGCCCATGACACTGTCCCAGAAGGCTTTCATCGTCAGCGTCCGCGACCAGGCGGCGATGGCAAGCGAACCGAGCACGCCCCAGGCGGCGCATTCCGTTGCCGTCGCCCAGCCGAGGATCAGCGTCGCGAAGACCAAGACGATCAGCAGCGTGACGGGGATAAGGTTGGCCGATTCCTTGAGTTTCTCTCTGAGGCTCATCTTCGACGGCGCAGGCGGCTGCTTGTCCGGGTTCAGAAGCGACCAGACGATGATGTAGCCGGAATAAAGCACCATGACGATGGCGCTCGGCAGGAAGCCGGCGAGGAAGATCTGGATGATCGATACGTTGGCCGCCACCGCGTAGACGACCATGGTGATCGACGGCGGGATGAGAATGCCGAGCGTGCCGGCGCCGGCGAGAGAGCCGAGGCTGACCATCTCGTCATAACCACGCTTCTTCAATTCCGGCAGGGCGATCTTGGCGATCATCGCCGTAGTGGCTGCCGAGGAGCCGGAAATCGATCCGAACAGACCGCAGCCGATCACGTTGACATGCATGAGACGGCCCGGCAGCCAGCCGAGCCAAGGGGCCAAGCCGCGGAACATTTCTTCCGAAAGCCGGGTGCGGAACAGGATTTCCCCCATCCAGACGAATAGCGGCAGCGCTGCAAGCGACCAGGACGCGCCGCCGCTCCAGGAATTGGTGGCGAGCACGGCGCCGACCGGGATGCCCGGCACGAAGAGCATGGCGATAAAGCCGCAGATCAGCAGCGAAATGCCGATCCAGACGCCACCGGCCAGCAGCGCCAACAGGGCGACGAGAACGACGCCGGCGATTTCAACGAGTTCGATCGTGCTCATGGATCACGCCCCGCTCTGGATAGCGCGCTCGATGACTTCCTCGGCCGTTTGCGGCTCCGGTTTTTCATAGCGCGGCGAGCCGCCGAACAGGACATGGAGGAGTTCGTCGACGAAGGCGATCGCGAGAATGATCAGGCCGCCGCAGAAGCCGAGTTGCGGCATCCACAGGGGCACTGCGATGACGCCCTGCGACAGGTCGTTGAACATGTAGGAGGTTCTGGTCATGTCGAAAGCGAACCAGGCGAAGTAGAGCGTGGCAATCGTGCCGATCGCCAGGGCGACGATCTCGATGACGCGCCGGACCGGACCTTTGAAACGCTCGATCAGCAGGCCGACGCGGATCATTTCGCCGGAGCGGAACGTGTGAGCAAGGCCCAGGAAGGCGCTTGCAGCCATGCACCAGGAGGCGAAATCGTCACCGGCTGGCACGTCTATATCGAGCGGCCGGCCGGCAGAGAGCGCCATCATCAGCAGGAAGATCGCGACCAGGAAAAGCCCGGCGAGATAGCCGGAAAACAGATAAAGTCCATCCAGCCCTTTCCGGAGCCAATCCGGGAATATGCTGTGGCGGGGATCAACGGAGGACATGGATCGGCCTCCCGTAACAGGATATGAAAAACGGCATGATCGGCTCCCCTCGGTTGCCGGTTATCCGGGTGGAGGCTCTTGGTGGCTTCCTGCCCGTTCAGCGAGCATGATGCTTCAATGTGCATTTTCCTGTCAACTAATCATTGACGTTTTATCGACGAAATGTTTTCGTTATTGCCTATCGAGTTTGATTTGAGGGCGGAACATGACCGAAGCTAAGTGGGATTTCTGGATCGATCGCGGCGGCACGTTCACCGACATCGTCGGCCGGAAGCCGGACGGATCGCTTGTCGCCCATAAAGTCCTGTCCGAAAATCCGGAAGCCTATCGTGATGCGGCCGTACAAGGGATTCGCGAACTTCTCGGCGTGCCGGCCGGCACCGCCATACCCGCCGATGTGATCGGCGCAGTAAAGATGGGCACGACGGTCGCCACCAATGCACTGCTGGAGCGCAAGGGCGAGCGCACGCTGCTGGTGACGACCCGCGGCTTCCGCGATGCGCTGGCGATCGGCTATCAGGCCCGCGCCGACATCTTCGCCAAGAAAATCATCAAGCCGGAACTGCTCTACAAACACGTGGTCGAGGTGGACGAACGCGTCCGCGCCGACGGCACCATCGAGGCTGCACCGGACGAAAAGACGATCCGCGGTGAGTTGCAGGAGCAGTATGACGCCGGCTTCCGCGCTGTCGCGATCGTCCTCATGCATGCCTATCGCTTCCCGGCGCATGAGCAGCTGATTGCGCATATCGCCCGCGAGATCGGCTTCACCCAGGTTTCCGTCAGCCATGAGGTCTCGCCGCTGATCAAGCTGGTCGGCCGCGGCGACACGACCGTCGTCGATGCCTATCTGTCGCCGATCCTGCGCCGTTATGTGGAGCAGGTCGCCGGCGAACTTGGTACTGGGCTTGATGCCGCCGACAAGCAAGGTGCTCAACTGATGTTCATGCAGTCGTCCGGCGGGCTCACCGCGGCGCGGCTGTTCCAGGGCAAGGATGCGATCCTCTCCGGCCCCGCCGGCGGCGTGGTCGGCGCGGTCGAGACCTCACGGCTGGCCGGCTTCAACCGGATGATCGGCTTCGACATGGGCGGCACCTCGACCGACGTGTCGCATTATGACGGCGAACTGGAACGCTCGTTCGAAACCGAAGTTGCCGGCGTGCGCATGCGGGCGCCGATGATGTCGATCCACACGGTGGCTGCCGGCGGCGGTTCGATCCTGCATTTCGAGAACGGCCGTTTCCGCGTTGGTCCGGATTCGGCCGGTGCGAACCCCGGCCCGAAGGCCTATCGCCGCGGCGGGCCGCTGACGGTCACCGACGCCAACGTCATGCTCGGCAAGCTCTCGCCAAAGCTCTTTCCGGCGATCTTCGGACCCAACCGCGACCAGCCGCTTGATGCGGATGCCGTGCGCTCCGCCTTCGAGGATATGGCCAAGGTGATCGGCGACGGCCGTTCGCCAGAAGAAGTGGCCGACGGTTTCCTGGCGATCGCCGTCGAGAACATGGCGAATGCGGTCAAGAAGATCAGCGTCCAGCGTGGCTACGACGTCACCCACTACGTGCTGACCTGTTTCGGCGGCGCCGGCGGCCAGCATGCCTGCCTGACGGCCGATGCGCTCGGCATCTCGACGGTGATGATCCATCCGTTTTCGGGCATCCTGTCGGCCTATGGCATGGGGCTTGCGGATATCCGCGCCTCCCGCCAGCGCACGGTATCGGACGAGCTTGCGGCCGCCCTGGAGACGCTCGGGCCCATCCGCGACGAGCTGACCGCCAGCGTGCTGGAGGAAATGGCGTCGCAGGGTGTTTCCCAGGCGGATACCGAAGTCCTGCACCGTGCGCACCTGCGCTATCAGGGCACGGATACGACTTTGCCCGTAACCGTGACCGACGCCGCCGACATGACGGTCGCCTTCGAGACGGCGCACAGAAAACAGTTCGGCTTCATCTTCGAAAACCGAGAGATCATTTTCGAGGCCTACGAGGTCGAGGCGATCGGCGGCGGCGCCGATTCCGACGAACCGGAATTCGAATTGGACGATAGCGCGCCAACGGCAGTTGAACAGACAAAGTTCTTCTCCGGCGGTGCATGGCGCGAAGCACCTGTCTATCGGCGCGCCGAGATCAAGCCTGGATCGCGCGGAAACGGCCCCTGCCTGATCGTCGAGCCGCATCAGACGATCGTCGTCGAAGACGGCTGGGCTTTCGAGATCACGGGGTTGAACCATGTCGTGTTGAAGCGCGTCGCCGAGCTCTCCCGCGCCAGGCCGATCGGCACCCAGGCCGACCCGGTGCTGCTCGAGGTGTTCAACAACCTGTTCATGTCGATCGCCGAACAGATGGGTGTGACACTGCAGAACACCGCGTCTTCGGTCAACATCAAGGAACGGCTGGACTTCTCCTGCGCCGTTTTCGATGCGGATGGCGCGCTAGTGGCGAACGCGCCGCATATGCCGGTGCATCTCGGCTCGATGGACCGGTCGGTCGAAAGCGTCATCGCTCAGAACCAGGGCAGGATCCGCCCCGGCGACGTGTTTGCGCTGAACGCCCCCTATAATGGCGGCACACATCTGCCGGATATCACCGTCGTTACGCCGGTCTTCGATGCGGAGGGCAGACACATCCTGTTCTACGTCGCCTCGCGCGGGCACCATGCGGATGTCGGCGGCACCGCGCCGGGATCGATGACGCCGCTTGCGACCACCGTCGACGAAGAGGGCGTGCTGTTCGACAACGTGCTGCTCGTCGATCGCGGCCGTTTCGACGAAGCCGGCATTACCGATCTCCTCTCCAACCATCCCTACCCTGCCCGCAACGTCGCCCAGAACGTCGCCGACCTGCGCGCCCAGATTGCCGCCAACGAAAAGGGCGTGCACGAGATGCGCAAGATGATCGCGCAGTTCGGGCTGGACGTGGTGCAGGCCTATATGGGCCACGTGCAGGATAACGCGGAAGAGAGCGTCCGCCGCGTCATCGAAAAACTCGGCGATTCGGAATTCTCGTATCCCACCGACCAGGGCAGCCTGATCCAGGTGAAGATCACCGTCGACAAGGCCAAGCGCGAGGCGACGGTCGATTTCACCGGTACAAGCCCGCAGAAGAAGAACAACTTCAACGCCCCGGAACCGGTCACTCGTGCCGCGGTGCTTTATGTCTTCCGCGTCATGGTCGAAAGCTCCATCCCGATGAATGCGGGATGCCTGCGGCCGCTCCGGATCATCGTCCCGGAAGGGTCGATGCTGAAGCCGCAATATCCGGCGGCCGTGGTGGCGGGCAATGTCGAGACCAGCCAGCATGTAACCAATGCGCTGTTCGGGGCGCTCGGGGCGATGGCAGCGAGCCAGGGCTCGATGAACAACCTCACCTTTGGCAACGCGACCTATCAGTATTACGAGACACTGTGCTCCGGCTCGCCAGCCGGCGTCTTCAACGATGGTACCGGTTTCGACGGCACGGATGCGGTGCACGTGCACATGACCAATTCCCGCCTCACCGACCCGGAAATCCTGGAAACCCGTTATCCGGTGCTGCTCGAAGATTTCCACATCCGCGACAATTCCGGCGGCAGGGGCAGGTTCTCGGCCGGCAACGGCACGAAACGCACCATCCGCTTCCTCGAAAAAATGGATTGCGCCATCCTCTCCTCGCACCGGACGATCAGGCCGCACGGGCTTGCCGGCGGCGAAACCGGCGAGCTCGGCATGACCACGGTGAGGCGTCTCAACGGCACGTTCGAAGAACTCGGCGGCTGCGCCCAGACGATCATCGAGGCCGGCGAAGCGGTAACGGTGCAGACGCCGACGGCCGGAGGCTATGGCAAAGCTGACTGATCTGTCCTACCGAGGGGCATGACGAAGCAGATCGCGATCATCGGCGGTGGCCCGGCGGGGCTGATGGCGGCGGAGGTTCTCTCCGCTGCCGGTCATGCCGTGACGGTCTACGAGGCGATGCCGACCTTTGGGCGGAAATTTATGCTCGCCGGGAAATCCGGGTTGAACATCACCCATTCGGAGGATTTTTCGAGTTTCGCTGAGCGATTCGGAACTGCCTCCGCTCGCCTGCGCCCTGCCCTCGACGCATTCACGCCGGGCGACGTGCAGGCCTGGGCGGCGGGCCTCGGCACCGAAACTTTCGTCGGGACATCCGGCCGCGTGTTTCCCAAAGTCATGAAGGCCTCGCCGCTGTTGCGCGCCTGGCTGCGGCGGTTGGAGGCACAGGGCGTAACACTCAAGACAAGGCATCGCTGGGTGGGGTTTGCCGGAAACGGCTATCGGTTCGAAACGCCGGAAGGCCCGATCACCGGTCAGCTGGATGCTGCTCTCCTGGCACTGGGCGGCGCCAGTTGGCCGCGGCTTGGCTCGGATGCCGCCTGGGTGCCGTGGCTGAGGGACAAGGGCGTTGAAGTCGCCGACCTGCAGCCGGCCAATTGCGGCTTCGATGTCGCCTGGAGCGAGGCGTTTCGCGAGCGTTTCGCCGGCGAGCCGCTGAAATCTGTTTCGACCACGTCCGACGCCGGCACGTTCCAGGGCGAATTCGTGGCCTCCGGGCACGGGATCGAAGGCAGCCTCGTCTATGCCCATTCCGCAGCGCTTCGGAACCGGCTTCTTGCGCAAGGCCAGGCGACATTGGCCGTCGACCTCGCGCCCGGCCGCACGATGGAGCGTCTGGTTCGCGACCTTGCCCGCCAGGACGCGAAGGCGAGCTTCTCCAACCGCCTGCGAAAGGGAGCAGGGCTGGAGGGCGTGAAGGCAGTACTGCTGCGCGAACTTGTCCCGGATGCCAACCGCATGGCGCCTGGGGAACTCGCGGAGCGGATCAAGGCCCTGAACATTCCGGTTGTCCGCCCGCGACCGATTGCGGAAGCGATCTCGTCCGCCGGCGGCATCGCCTGGAGCGATCTCGACCAGAACTACATGCTGAAGCCGCTTCCCGGCCTGTTTGCCGCCGGGGAAATGCTCGATTGGGAGGCCCCGACCGGCGGTTACCTGCTGACCGCCTGCCTTGCGACGGGCCGCGCTGCTGCCCGAGGCGTCGAAGCGTGGCTGCGCTCGCAATAGGACTCGCTTTGGCGCCCGATTTGCGATTTCTTTCCTCCTTGTCCGGCATTGTCCTAGATCAACGCCTGAAGGCGTGATTCGCGCAGATTTACGCGGAGGAAGGGCCTCCATGACCAGAGAACGAAGACGACGCATCATCCGCAGGCGGCGGACCGTAACAGGTCTGGCGCTGGTTGCTGCCATTTCCTTCGTGGCGGGCATGACGGATGCGGTGGGCCTGCTGCTTTCGGGTGACTTCGTTTCCTTCATGACCGGCAACACGACCCGCGCGGCAATCGCCTTCGCCGATGGCGACTATAGCCATGCGATCATCCTCTTCGTCGCGCTCTGGGTCTTCATCCTCGGCAATGCGCTCGGCATCGTGCTCGCCTATACGGTTTCGGCGCGCCGCACCTTCGTGGTGCTGGCAGGCGTCTCCATCCTGCTTGCCGCCGCCTCGACCGTCCCGGATGCGGGTTATCCGCGGCTGCAATTCTATCTGATCGTGCTGTCGATGGGCATGATCAACGCGACGGTCGAACATATCGAAGGGCTGCCGATCGGCCTCACCTATGTGACGGGCGCGCTTTCCCGCTTCGGCCGCGGCATTGGACGCTGGCTGATCGGCGACCGCAACCCCACCGGCTGGCTGATCCAGACGGTTCCCTGGACCGGAATGGCATGCGGCGCCGTGACGGGCGCTTTTCTGACGAAATATGCTGGCAGCCATGCGCTCTGGATCGTTTCGGTTCTGGCCCTTGCGGTGGCATTGGCGACGGCACTGCTGCCACGCCCGCTGCACCTGCATTTCCAGCAGCCGATCGTCTCCGCCCGCCGCCGCGCCTGATCGTCTCGAAGGACATTGATGTTCCTGCTTTCAAAACTCTTCTGGGTCTTCGCCCAGCCCCTCTCGCTTGCTTTTCTTCTCTCCGCCCTTGCCACGATTCTCGTCGTCGTCGGCTGGCGCCGGCTTGGCGGCCTTGC
Organism: Neorhizobium galegae bv. orientalis str. HAMBI 540; assembly: GCF_000731315.1. NCBI lineage: Bacteria > Pseudomonadati > Pseudomonadota > Alphaproteobacteria > Hyphomicrobiales > Rhizobiaceae > Neorhizobium > Neorhizobium galegae. The sequence continues at coordinate 4,331,708 of NZ_HG938353.1, read as the reverse complement.
AGCGCTGCTGACCGCACTGGTGCTGTTCGTGACGCTTTTCACGACGACAGGCACGGCGGCGCTGCAGGCGCTGGAAGGCCGCATTCCAAAGCCGATGCAGGAACCCCAGTCGGTTTCTTGCATGATCGTGCTCGGCGGCGTGCTCGAGAACGAGGTGACGACCGTGCGCGGCGGCATCGAGTTCAATCAGGCCGCTGACCGGTTCGTGGAGGCGTTGCGGCTCGCTCGTAATCATCCGCAGGCACGCATCCTGATTTCCGGTGGTGACGGTTCCATCAGCGGCGCCTACGAAGGAGAGGCGCAGGCTGCGGAACGGTTCTTCTCCGCCTTCGGCATCCCGGCCGATCGACTGGTGAAGGAGAACGCATCCCGCACGACCTACGAGAATACGGTGAATACGGTCGGGCTTCTGAAGGCTCTGGGACTCGACAACTGCCTGCTGATCACCTCTGCCTTCCATATGCCGCGCGCGATGGGGCTGTTCCGAGCGGCCGGCATAGAGGTGACGCCGTGGCCGGTCGACTACCGCACCAGCGGCATCGTTCGGCTGTCGCTGGATTTCACGCAGCCGGCGCTGAATGCGCAGCTGACGACGACTGCAGCCCGCGAGTGGATGAGCCTGATGGCCCATTATCTCACCGGGCGGATCGGCGAGATCTTTCCGGCTTGAACCCTCGCACGGCCCACTCTATTTTTTTGACAGGATATTGAAATCAAGGCCGCGCACCCTGACGCGCATTTCGCAGGGCGCGGCGTCGGTGCGACCGCAGAAGCGGGGATGCATCGTCAATTCGAAGACCATGTTGCCGAAGTACTGAACGAAATCGTAGTGATAAAGCTGGGCAGTGGCGACCATGACGTAGCCGCCTTCCTTGATCTGCACATAAAAATTGTAGCGGCAGCCTTCACTGGCGCAACGCGGTCCCCTGACCCCGTCGCAGGTTACTTCTGATTGGTTGGAAACGAGATCGAGCATGCCGTCGTTGTTGATGTCGAAGCGCTTGATGAAGACCGGCCCGAAATCGACAGTCTTGCACTCCTTGCGGAAGTAGTCCTTCTCGTAGATTTCCGGATCGCTGAAACGCTGCGGCTGCTGAGCAAAAGCAAGTGTGGGCGCAAACATCAGGACGAGCGCCTGCGCGACAATGATCAAAAGCTTTTTCACTGGCGAACCTCTGCAAATTCATCTGTTCAAGGCGCGCATCGAAGGATGACGCACGCAACGATCGGCGGCTATGCTAACGGCCCGCACTTGCGCGACGCTGGATCACAAGGTCTGACATGTCCCTGCTGACGATACTCGACTATGCCGGCATCGCGCTTTTTGCCGCGACCGGGGCGCTTGCCGCTTCGCGAAAGCAGCTCGACCTCGTCGGCTTCCTGTTTTTCGCGGCGGTCACCGGGCTCGGCGGGGGGACGCTCAGGGACATCCTCCTCGGTCGCACGCCGGTCTTCTGGGTGCTGGACCCGACCTATATTCTCATCTGCGTCATCTCGGGCGCCTTCGTGTTCTGCACCGCGCATCGGGTGGAGTGGCGCTTTCGCCTGCTGATCTGGCTCGACGCGATCGGGCTTGCCGCCTATAGCGTGCTCGGTGCAGCAAAAGGTCTCGCCGCCACCGGATCGCCGACGATCGCGATCGTCACCGGAGCGTTGACAGCCGCCTTCGGTGGCATCCTGCGCGACCTTCTCGCCAACGAACCTTCGGTTCTGCTTCGGCCGGAAATATACATCACCGCTGCCCTCGCGGGCGCCTGCGGGTTTACGGCGGCGAATGCACTCGGCCTGCCGGTCTACGCAAGTTCGGGGCTGGGCGCGGCGCTCGCCTTCGGCCTGCGCGGTGGCGCGATCCACTATGGCTGGACATTGCCACGCTACAGGCCGCGTCCCGGACGGGACCAGGACGAAGCGATCAAAGGAAAGAAAGGGTCGTGAGAGACGTCAGCTTTTCTTTTCGCGCAGACGGATGATCACATCCACATGGGCGATTTCCATGCCTTCCGGGGCCTCCGGCAGATTGTCGATCTGTAGATTGCTGACCGGAATGTCGAGTACCTGGTTTCGGCCCTCGACGAAGAAATGATGGTGGTCGGAAATGTTGGTGTCGAAATAGGTCCTGGCGCTTTCAACGGCGAGCACCCGGATGAGACCGGCTTCAGTGAACTGATGCAAGGTATTGTAGACGGTTGCGAGCGAAACCGGGACGCCGGCAAAGGTGGCTTCCTCGTGCAGTTCCTCGACAGTCAGGTGGCGGTCACCCTTAGCGAACAACAGGTCGGCAAGCGCAATACGCTGCCGCGTCGGACGCAGGCCGCAATGGCGCAGTCTCGTCTCGATGTCCGTAATGGCTTCTGCCATAATTGCCCGTCAACTCCTGCCGTTCCACGCCAATATCAGGTATCTTGACTTTCCGATATAACTTTTACGGACGGTAGTTTCAATAGTTTCCGGAGGATACCTGCCGCGAAGGCGCCAAAAACGCGCAATTTCGCTACAAGCCTCTGGTTTGCGCCGGTAGCTTCCTATATGCGGACCAGAACAAACGCATGTTCCAGCGGCTCGGCTGCCATCCCCAGGCGGAGCGCAAGTTCATCGTTACGCTTCAATTCCGACCGATCTTGCAATACGCTGCTGAAACAAAAGGTCTAAGGTTCAACGGGGGGAACGGAAATTTATGGCACCCAGGCAGTCCAGCTTCTCTTACGAAGAACTTCTCTCTTGCGCCCATGGCGAGCTGTTCGGACCAGGCAATGCGCAGCTTCCGCTGCCGCCGATGTTGATGGTCCACCGCATCACCGATATCTCGGAAACAGGCGGGGCTTTCGACAAGGGTTATCTCCGTGCCGAGTACGACGTACGACCGGACGACTGGTATTTCCCCTGCCATTTCGAAGGCAATCCCATCATGCCGGGCTGCCTTGGTCTCGACGGCATGTGGCAGTTGACCGGTTTTTTCCTCGGCTGGCTCGGCGAACCCGGACGCGGAATGGCTCTGTCGACCGGCGAAGTGAAATTCAAGGGCATGATACGCCCGGACACCAAGCTGCTTGAGTATGGCATCGACTTCAAGCGCGTCATGCGCGGCCGCCTGGTGCTCGGCACCGCCGATGGCTGGCTGAAGGCGGATGGCGAAACCATTTACCAGGCGACGGACCTTCGTGTAGGCCTGTCGAAGGAAAAGGCCGCCTGATCCTGCGTGGCGGCCAAAGCAGAACAAGCAGAAAAGGTTTTGATGAGATGAGACGGGTAGTTGTAACGGGTCTCGGTATCGTGTCCTCGATCGGGAGCGATGCCGCCGAAGTAACCGAATCCTTGCGTCAGGCAAAGTCCGGCATTTCCTTCTCTCCCGATTTCGCTGAGCACGGCTTCAAGTGCCAGGTCTGGGGCAAGCCGACGCTCGACCCGACCGATCTCGTCGACCGCCGCGCGATGCGCTTCCTGAGCCAGGGCGGCGCCTGGAACCATGTCGCCATGAAACAGGCGATCGCCGATTCCGGTCTCGAAGACAATGATATCGGCGAGAACGAGCGCACCGGCATCATCATGGGCTCCGGCGGCCCGTCCACCCGCACATTGATCGAAGCCGCCGAGATCACGCTCAAGAACAATAGTCCGAAGCGGATCGGCCCGTTTGCCGTGCCGAAGGCCATGTCGTCCACGGCATCCGCGACGCTCGCCACCTGGTTCAAGATCCACGGTGTCAACTATTCGATCTCGTCCGCCTGCTCGACATCCGCGCACTGCATCGGCAACGCTGCGGAGATGATCCAGTGGGGCAAGCAGGACGTGATGTTCGCCGGTGGCCACGAGGACCTCGACTGGACGATGTCGAACCTGTTCGACGCCATGGGCGCCATGTCCACCAAGTACAATAACGATCCCGACAAAGCCTCCCGCGCCTATGACGTCGACCGCGACGGTTTCGTCATCGCCGGCGGTGCCGGCGTGCTGGTTCTCGAAGAACTCGAGCATGCGAAAGCTCGCGGCGCCAAGATCTATGCGGAAATCGTCGGCTACGGCGCGACGTCGGATGGCTACGACATGGTCGCCCCCTCGGGCGAAGGCGCGATGCGATGCATGCGCCAGGCGCTGGCGACCGTGAAGGGCGATATCGACTACATAAACACCCACGGCACCTCGACGCCGGTCGGGGACAGCAAGGAGATCGGCGCAATCCGCCAGGTCTTCGGTGACAAGATCCCGCATATCCAGTCGACCAAGTCGCTGACCGGCCATTCGCTCGGCGGCGCCGGCGTGCAGGAATCGATCTACGGACTTCTGATGATGCAGGAACGCTTCATCGGCGAAAGCGCCCATATCAAGAACCTGGACCCGGAATTCGAAGGCGTGCCGATCGTCCGCAAGCGGATCGACGACGCCAAGATCGACACTGTTCTTTCCAATTCCTTCGGGTTCGGCGGCACCAACGCCACGCTCGTCTTCCAGCGCTTTAACGGGTAATTCCATGACCGGAATCATGCAGGGGAAACGCGGCCTGATCATGGGGGTCGCCAATAATCACTCCATCGCCTGGGGGATTTCGAAAGCCGTCGCAGCGCAGGGCGCCGAACTCGCCTTCACTTTTCAGGGCGAAGCGCTCGGCAAACGGGTCAAGCCGCTCGCAGCCGAACTCAATTCCGATTTCGTGGTGCCTTGCGATGTCGAGGATATCGCCTCGGTGGACGCGACCTTCGCGGCGATCAAGGAACGCTGGGGCAAGCTCGACTTTGTCGTGCACGCCATCGGCTTTTCCGACAAGAACGAGCTGAAGGGCCTCTACGCCGACACGACGCGCGACAATTTCAGCCGCACCATGGTGATCTCCTGCTTCTCCTTCACGGAGATCTCCAAGCGGGCGGCCGACCTGATGACCGATGGCGGCGCGATCCTGACGCTCACCTATGGCGGCTCGATGCGGGTGATCCCGAACTACAACGTCATGGGTGTCGCCAAGGCAGCGCTGGAAAGCTCCGTGCGTTATCTCGCCGCCGATTACGGCCCGCGCGACATCCGCGTCAACGCGATCTCGGCTGGCCCGGTGCGCACGCTGGCCGGCGCCGGCATTTCCGATGCCCGCGCGATCTATTCCTGGAACCAGAAGAACGCGCCGCTTCGCCGCACCGCGACCATCGAGGATATCGGCGGCTCGGCGCTCTACCTGCTCTCGGACCTCTCCCGCGGCGTGACCGGCGAAATCCACTACGTGGATGCCGGCTACAACATCACGTCGCTGCCGAGCCTCGACCGGCTGCGGAACGCGGATTCGGAGTAAGCCCTATTTGGGGAAGCTTTCGGGAGGCCCGTTGTTCGTGTCGATAACGGTGCGTATGGCGGGCTTCAGATTGTATGGAACGGCTTCCAGCGCCTGAACCGCATCGAGATTGTAGCCACGCTCTTCGATTTCCCTGACGAAGGCGCGTGTCGTCACAAGTGTCATCGGAACCGTTGCTGCTGCCATGAGATTCGGAACGGCGCCGTCCTCATAGAGGACCAGTGCCTCATCCGTATCCTGCGGGTCCATCGTTTCGATGTATTCGCGAATGGCGCGTTCGCCGCTGTTCCTCAGTGCCCGCTTGAGTTTGTCCTGGGCTTCCGACGTTGTGGCGCGTTCCCGCAATGTAGCGATCGCAATGCCCTCCAACGTCTCCGCATGTTCGATCGCCCCATTCATGGACATCATCCAAGCCTGGATTTCCCGCGCATAGGGTTTGGAGAGATCACTGCAGACCTCTTCCTCGATCCGATCGACGATGACGATTCTCCGGTTGGTGAGCCGCATGGCGTCCAGAAGACCGGCCGCCGCCAAGCGGATTAACGGCCCTGCATCGGCAATGACAATCGGATCTCGATCGAGCATATCGCTCCTTCAGCAGCCTATTTCTTCGCCCATAGAACCTTAAAGCGGGCGTTGCGGCAAGTCTCGCCGCTTTCGCGGAAACCTTCCGCCAGGACGGGCTCGTAGGTGAGGCCGCGATTGGCGACCAGCATCAGCCGTCCGCCGTTCTTGAGCGCAGCCGTCGCAGTGCGGATCATCGTCTTGCCGAGTTCCGGGTCCGTCGCCTGCGCCTCATGGAAAGGCGGGTTCATGATGACGAGGTCGTATTTTTCCTTCGGCGGCTCGGCACCGAGGTCCTGCCAATAGAAGCGGGCGTTGAGATCCGGGCAATTGCGCGCGATGTTGCGCTTGGCAAATTCCAGTGCCTGGTAATCGGCTTCGAAGAGATCGATGCGGTTTACGCGCTTCGACTTTTCCGCCAGCATCACCGAGAGATAACCCCAGCCGGCGCCGAAGTCGGCGGCGTTGCCGTCGAAATCGGTCGGCAGACGGCCTGCGAGCAGTTCCGAGCCCGCATCCACGCGCTCGTGGGAGAACATACCGGGTGCTGCCTCGAACCGCGCGTCGATCACCACGGTCGACTTCTTCAGCGCCTTGATCGCCGCATCGGCATTGGCGGGCCTGGCGAACCATATGGCGACGCCGTGATATTTCGGGGTGTAGTCGAGTTCGATGCCAAGCTTCAGCAGCGTGTTGCGGAGCGGCTGGATGCCATCTTCCTTACCGCCGGCCACAATGATGACGCCGCCCGTTCTGACGCGCTCAAGAGCCTCGGCGACACGGTTCTCGTTCTCGCCGCGATGTTTGCCGCAGAGCACCAGCCCAAAGTCATAACCCTCGCCCTCGGCCTCCGGAAAGGCGCCTTCGCGCAAGGCCCGGAACAGCGGCCGGAACGGCTGCACCGCAGTGATCTCGGCCGCAAACCCCTCCGGCAAGGCATTGCCTGCCTCGGCGCCCAGGAAGAGCACACGCTCTCCTTCGCCGGGCATCGGAACAGCCTCGGTGTCGAAGGGGTGGAACAGGGTTTTCAGGGCGTCTCGGCTCATGGCTAGTCTCGTGGGTTCGTCTCGTGACAGCAGATAAACAAAAGGCGCGGAAGAGCTTCCGCGCCTCAATGTCTCGGAAGGAAGAAGGCCTTATTCGGCGGCTTCGCCTTCAGCCTTCTTGACTTCCTGGCCGGTGGCCTGGTCGACGACCTTCATCGACAGGCGGACCTTACCGCGTTCGTCGAAGCCCATCAGCTTGACCCAAACCTTGTCGCCTTCCTTGACGACGTCCTGGGTCTTGGCAACACGCTCGGAAGCGAGCTGCGAGATGTGCACGAGGCCATCACGGGCGCCGAAGAAGTTTACGAAAGCACCGAAGTCAGCGGTCTTGACGACCGTGCCTTCATAGATAGCGCCAACTTCCGGCTCGGCAACGATCGAGTGGATCCACTTGCGGGCGGCTTCGATTTCCTTGCCGGAAGACGAAGCGATCTTGACGGTGCCGTCGTCCTCGATGTTGATCTTGGCGCCGGTCTTTTCGACGATTTCGCGGATGACCTTGCCGCCCGAACCGATGACTTCACGGATCTTGTCGACCGGGATGTTCATCACTTCGATGCGCGGTGCGAATTCGCCGAGCTGGCCGCGGCTCTCGGTGATGGCATTGGCCATTTCGCCGAGAATGTGCTTGCGGCCGCCCTGTGCCTGGTTGAGCGCGACCTTCATGATCTCTTCGGTGATACCGGCGATCTTGATGTCCATCTGCAGCGAGGTGATACCGTCGGCAGTACCCGCTACCTTGAAGTCCATGTCGCCGAGGTGGTCTTCGTCACCGAGGATGTCGGAGAGGACCGCGAAACGCTCACCTTCGAGGATGAGGCCCATGGCGATGCCGGCAACCGGCTTGGCCAGCGGTACGCCGGCGTCCATCAGTGCGAGCGAAGTGCCGCAGACGGTCGCCATCGAAGACGAGCCGTTGGACTCGGTGATTTCGGAGACGACGCGCAGCGTGTAGGGGAACTGCTCGACCGTCGGCAGCATCGGGCGGATGGCGCGCCATGCGAGCTTGCCATGGCCGATTTCGCGGCGGCCCGGGGAGCCCATGCGGCCGGTTTCACCAACCGAGTAGGGAGGGAAGTTGTAATGGAGCAGGAAGCGCTCCTTGTACATGCCGGTCAGGCTGTCGACGTACTGCTCGTCTTCGCCGGTGCCAAGCGTGGCGACAACGATCGCCTGGGTCTCGCCGCGGGTGAAGAGGGCGGAACCGTGGGTGCGCGGCAGGATGCCGACTTCCGAAACGATCGGGCGGACGGTCTCGAGATCACGGCCATCGATGCGGCTCTTGGTGTCGAGGATGTTCCAGCGAACGATCTTGGCCTGCAGGTGCTTGAAGACGGCGCCGATGACTTCGGCGCTGTATTTCGGCTCGGCGCCCTCTGGGAAGAAGTGTGCCTTCACCTTCGCCTTGACGGCGTCGACGGCAGCGTAACGATCAGCCTTCTGGGTGATCTTGTAGCCTTCGCGAAGCTCGGCTTCGAAATGCTGGAGCATTTCGGCCTCGAGCGCGGAATGATCTTCCGGTTCGAACTCGCGGGGTTCCTTGGCGGCGACTTCAGCGAGCTTGATGATTGCGTCGATGACCGGCTGGAAACCGCGATGGCCGAACATGACGGCGCCGAGCATGATGTCTTCGTTGAGTTCCTTGGCTTCGGATTCAACCATCAGAACGGCATCGCCCGTACCGGCGACAACGAGGTCGAGAACCGACTCGTCCATCTCGTCGAGATGCGGGTTCAGGACGTATTCGCCATTGATGTAACCGACGCGGGCGCCGCCGACGGGGCCCATGAACGGAACGCCGGAGAGCGTCAGCGCAGCAGACGCCGCAACCATCGACAAGACGTCCGGATCGTTCTCAAGGTCGTGCTGGACAACGGTAACGACGACCTGGGTATCGTTCTTGTAGCCTTCCGGGAAGAGCGGGCGGATCGGGCGGTCGATCAGGCGGGAAACCAGCGTTTCCTTTTCCGACGGACGGCCTTCGCGCTTGAAATAGCCGCCCGGGATCTTGCCGGCGGCATAGGTCTTTTCCTGGTAGTTGACGGTGAGCGGGAAGAAGTCCTGGCCAGGCTTCGGAGCCTTGGCGGAAACAACGGTCGCGAGAACGACGGTCTCGCCGTAGGTCGCGAGAACAGCGCCGTCAGCCTGGCGGGCGATCTTGCCCGTTTCCAGCCTCAGCGGGCGGCCGGCCCATTCGATTTCGACGGAATGAGTATTGAACATATGTCTTGTCCTTCAATGCGGGAGCACACGCATCGCCGATATCGGGCGTAGCGTACAGTCGACCGCAATCAATGTGACACATCATGGGCAAGACAACGGGAGGCTTTGCATCACCGGCATCCTGGAAAGGAGCCGCGGCTAAAGCCCCGAGGGCTTTGGCCGAAAGCATCCGGCAATCCTGCCCCATGACAGGTCAACGGTTTGTTTGGCAGATCCGGCCCATCCGGGTCTGCGGGCAGTCACCACGCGAACTAGGGCGTAGCGCAAACATTTCATCGGACCTTGGCCCGAATAAAGAACCGGCAGGCACCCCAAGAGCGCCCGCCGGAAATTTTTAGCGGCGAATACCCAGAGCAGCAATGATCTTGCTGTAACGGGCCTCGTCCTTCTTCTTGAGATAATCAAGAAGCGAGCGACGGGTGGAAACCATGGTCAGAAGGCCACGACGCGAGTGGTTGTCCTTCTTGTGATCCTTGAAGTGACCCGTCAGGTTGTTGATGCGTTCCGTCAGGATTGCGACCTGAATTTCCGGAGAACCGGTGTCGCCTTCGACGGTTGCATATTCCTTGATCAGCGCAGTCTTGCGCTCGGCAGTGATCGACATCTTACGATCCTTTCGTAAAGAGGAGAACGAGACGCCAGAAGCCGAGATGTCGTTCAGCTTCGGCCATGAATGCAGTAGGATGCCTATAGGCTCCTGATGCTGGCGCTGCCTATAGACCATTCACGTTGCAATTGGAAGAGGCGTCCGCCGATCAGCCGAACACCCGCTTCGGCCGGAATTCGCCCTGGCCGATCTCGCCGATGGCGATCAGCTTGCCACGCACTGTCGCGTAGGCCTCGGCCTCCGCAAGCGGCGCATCGCGGCCGCGCAGAATGACCGGATTGCCCATTTTCAGCCTGTGCGCCTGATCGTCGGTGACCGGCAGGTGCGGCAGGCTGGACAGCGCTTCGGCAGTGTCGATCAGGAACTCATCGAGCGCCGCCAGGCGTTCGTCGCGGTCCTCGATCTCCTCAAGCGCCACGAGATCGGCGAGCGGCACCATCTTTTCCTCGGCGAACGGCGCGACGAAGGTGCGGCGCAGTTCGGAAATGTGACCATAGCAGCCGAGATCGCGGCCGAAGTCGCGGGCCAGCGCGCGCACATAGGTGCCCTTGCCGCATTCCACCTCGAAATGTGCCTTGTCCGCGGTGACGCCGAGCAGCGTCATCCGGAAGATCTCCACCTCACGCGAGGGGATATCGACCGTTTCGCCGTCGCGAGCGAGGTCATAGGCGCGTTCGCCGGCGATCTTGATGGCCGAGAACTGCGGCGGGATTTGGCTGATCGTGCCGGTATATTTCGGCAGGAGGTCCCGGATCGACTGTTCGTCGGGACGCGCGTCGGAAGCGGCCGTGACTTCGCCTTCGAGGTCGTCGGTCGAGCGCTCTTCACCCCAACTGACGGCGAACTCATAGATCTTGCGGCCGTCCATGACGTAAGGCACGGTCTTGGTCGCATCGCCGAGCGCGATCGGCAGCATGCCAGAAGCGAGCGGATCGAGCGTACCGGCGTGGCCGGCCTTCTGGGCGTTGAACAGCCACTTGATCTTGGAGACGGCCTCGGTCGAGCCGAAATCGACCGGCTTGTCGAGGATCAGCCAGCCGGAAATCGGGCGGCCCTTTGGTTTGCGGGGTTTTGACATGCGTTCTCTTGATTATTCTTTGTCTTCATTGCCGCCGTCGAGATCCCGCTGGACCTCCGGCGAGCGCAGCAGCTCATCGATCTTCTTGTAATTGTCGAAGCTGGTATCGTCGCGGAAGCGGACTTCCGGCATGTATTTCATCTGCCGGAGCTGACCGCCGATACGGCCGCGAATGTATTTGGCGTTGCGGTTCAGCGCCTCGATGATTGCCGCATGATCCGGCAGGCCGAGGGGCGTCACGTAGGCCGTGGCGACCTTAAGGTCCGTCGACATGCGCACTTCGGACACCGAGATCACGGTCTTTTCGATGAGGTCGTCGCGCACTTCGCCGCGCTGCAGGACCTGGGTTATGGCGGCGCGGACCTGTTCGCCAACGCGAAGCATGCGCTGGGAGGGCGCCGAGGATGTTGGCTTGCTCATTGTGTTTCTCTTCTAGAGCACTTGCGGGGTTCGTCCCGTATTCCAAGCGCTGCGTCAGCAAAGGCGGTCACATGACCCAGGCGCACCCAAAGGTCAAGGCGCGGCCTTCGCTTTATCTTAACAGGACAAGCCGCTGAATGCAGCCCCCGCCGGTCCGCGCAGGCGCCGGCCGATCAGAACAGGGCATCGTCGATGTCTTCGTCCGACATGGTGGTGGCGGCAGCAGCGGCTACCATCGGCGGTGCTGTGCCAAGCACCGCGGCATGCAATTCGCGTTCGGTCACCATCGTATAAAGACGGGCAATACGGCCACCGACTTCCGCGAGCGCCTCTTCAAGGCCCGGCGCTTCGAATACGTCGTCGTCGAGCGCCATCTCGTCGGCGCAGGCGCGCAGCACTTCGCCGAGTTCGGCGTTGAAGTTCAGCCGGGCGAGCGAGATATCCATCTCGCCGACCGCCGTCCTGCTCTGATCGCCGAGCGCCAGCATCTGGGCATCCATCCGGTCGCCGACCGCACGAATGTTTTCAAGCGCGTTTTCCAAACGCTGGTCGAGGCTTTGTTCGCTCTCTTCGCCGTGGACGCTGGTCAGCTTGTTGGCAGCGATTTCGAGCGTCTGGAGTTCGATCAGGATTTTTTCAGCCGTCTCGTCGAGCACCGCGGCGAAGTTGCGCAGTTCTGCGGTCACGACATTGATCGCCCTGCCTTCCTCACCGATCTTGCCGCAACGGAGGTTGGTGTTGAGCGCCATATAGTGAATGTCGGTGCGCACGACCTTGACGATGCTGATGCCGTCGAGAAGTTCCCGGACGGTATCGCTGGTCGACCGGCTGAGCTCGCCGGCGTGGTGGGCAACCTCCTCGATTTCGCGCACGGCACCGCGAGCTGCGGTCACGCCGCTCTCGAGCTGCCGGATCGCATTGTCGTTGTCGCCGCTGTCGGCATCGGTCATCGTCGCGCGCAGGGCTTCGATCTGCGACAGATCGGACCGGAAGCTTGCGACGATGGCAACGATCTTTGCGGTATCACGATCGAAGTCGGAGATGGATTGATTGAGCTGCAACGATACGAGCTTGCGGATGATCAGCGACAGGCTTTCGCGCTGGTCGCCGGTCAACCTGGCGGCCGCGGGCGATTCCAGATAATCGGAAAGGATGCGCAGGCTCGACTGGCAATGTTCGATGCGCTGGCGGGTGATGTCGCCGACCTGCATGGCCGACAGCGTCGAGGCGAGCTTCGACTGGATGCCGCTTGCAACGGTGCGCACCCTCGCGGCGCGCTCGACCAGCAGCTTGCGGTGCTTGCCGATCTCCGCCGCGCCGTTGGAGAGGCCGACAACGATCTGCGGCACCGTTTGGTCGTAGCTTGCCAGGATCGCCTTTCCCTTGACCATCACCGGTCCAAGACCGTGGCCGAGGGTGCTCAGCTTGCCTGCCAGATCGTTGACCTGGCGCGAGCCTTCCTGGATCCTTGCGAGAATTTCCTCTGCGAAACCGGCGAAATCGGCAATCCCGGCACCGGTGATCTTGGCGGTCACCGCGAAGGTGCGCAGATAGCGCAGCGTTTCCTGCATCTCTTCGATCTGAGGCCGGAGTTTTCGTTCCGCGGAGGCGATTTCCTGGAAGCCGACCTGGCGTCCGGATTCGAGTCTGGTCAGGTGCGACAGCCGCTCGACCGTGCTCTTCAGCTCGGCCATCGTGGCGTTTGCCGTTCCTTCGTCCAGCGAACCGGTCAACTGGTCGAGGGAGTTGATCAGCTTGTTCAGCACATCGAGGATCGACAGGAGCGCCGCGCCACCATCGAGAAAGCGTTCCTCGATACGCGAGCGTGCTGTTTCCATCCGGTCGACGAAGGCGAGAACGCCAGTCGAGCTACTCACGATGTCAAAAATGGATGCCCTGACAGCCATTTTGCCTCACCTTTCAGGTCCCCACGGGACCTCTGCCTGCTGAAAATACGACGATGAACTCGCCTGCATTGTTTTGGGACAGTTCCGCACCAGCAAGTTCGGGCACGGTTTTGTCCTGCGCGAGAACTACTCTGAGGGGCGATGAGTTAATTCCCGCAGAATAGCGGCGGTCGTTTGCGACTTGTGGTTAATTTTCCCGCTCATTAGCGTGGCAAAATGCAACCTATCAGTTTTGTTTCGTGAGAAATGGCCATGGTCGGTTAACTCCGCATTAACGATGCAAGTCCACATTCGGCCAGCTATTTCAGCGTTTTCGGAATTATATTGAGGTAAGAATGCCGGCTTCCGATGTTCAAGAGGATTACTTTCGCCCGCCGCAGAACCTGACTGTTCGCACGATTGCAACCGTGCAGCGGGAAATGCTGCAGTTTCTGGACAAGACCGCGTCCGCAACCATCGAACTCGACGATGATTGCCAGGTGGACATCAGCTTCATTCAACTCATGGAAGCGGCGCGCATCTACGCCGGCGCGGCCGGAAAGCAAATCGCGTTAGCCCGTCCCGCCAGCGGCCCAACGCTCGATGTCCTGAAGCGCAGCGGCTTCCTCGACGGGATGTCCGCTGAAGACCTGAAATTCTGGCTTCATCAAGGGGGTATTCAATGAGCGCCAGCATCTTAACAGTCGACGATTCCGCCAGCATCCGGCTGACGACGCGCGTCGCCCTCAGCAATGCCGGATACCAGATCACGGAAGCAGTCGACGGCATGGACGGCATCGCCAAGCTTAGCGCCAGCCAGTTCGACCTGATCGTCACCGATCTCAACATGCCGAACATGGACGGCCTGACGATGATCCGGGAACTGCGCAAGATGCCGGCCCATATGGGCGTTCCGGTCATCTTCCTGACGACGGAATCCGACAACGACATCAAGCAGGAAGCCAAGGCCGCCGGTGCCACCGGTTGGCTCACCAAGCCCTTCGACCCGGAAAGCCTGGTCAAGATCGTTCGAAAGGTACTCGGCAGATGAGCTTTCCCGATCCTATCGCGGTTTTCAGGACAGAGGCTGCCGAGCTTCTGGAACAGATCGAAGCAGGGCTTCTCGACCTGAACGTAAACCTCGGCGACAAGGATCAGGTGGACGCGGTCTTCCGCGGACTCCACACTTTGAAGGGATCGGGAGCCATGTTCGGCTTCGATGCCCTGGCCGCTTTCACCCATCATTGCGAGACGGCGTTCGACCGCGTCCGCAAGGGCGAAGTTCCGGCAACACAGGAACTGGTCACGGCTGTTCTCGAGGCCAAGGATCACATGCGTGCCCTGGTCGACACGCCGAATGGCGACCATGAGGCGACTGGCGAAGCGCTTCTCGCCAGCCTGCGCGCTGCCGTCGATGGCGCCAACAACGCCGGTTCTTCCGGCCCCGCCAAAACTGCTCCGGGCCAGAACCATTTCAAGATCCGCTTCAGCCTGCCGCAGAACGCAATGGCAAACGGCACAAATCCGCTGCCGCTTCTCGACGAACTGCGCGAGCTCGGCGAGTGCCGGATCGTGGCAGACCGCTCTGCCATCCCATCGCTCGACCTTCTCGCGCCGACCGATCTTTATGTCTCCTGGGAAGTCGAGCTTCTGACCACCCAGCCGCGGTCTGCGATAGACGACGTATTCATCTTCGTCATGGACGAGATGCAGCTCGAAGTCATAACCGTCGAGACTTCGGTCGCCGCCAAGGCACCAGCCAAGCCCGGAGCCCCGGTTACGGCATCGCAGCCCGCCACGGCGCCCCTGCCTGTTGCGACGGCACCGGTTGTCGTCCTGCATGCGGCTACGCCTGCGCCGATTGCTGCAACTCCCGTCGAGACGAAGCAGAACAAGGCGTCCGAAAACGTCCGCGTGCCCGCCGAAAAACTCGACGAGCTGATGGACCGGGTCGGCGAACTCGTCATCGCCCAGTCGCGCCTCAGCCAGCTTGCAGGCGGCAGCGGCGATCTGCAGCTGCGGGCCGTCTCGGAAGATGTGGAACGCCTTTCAGGCGAGCTGCGCGATACGATGATGGTGCTGCGCATGGTACCGGTCGCGCATCTCTTCAGCCGCTTCCGCAGGCTGGTGCACGATCTGTCGCATGAAACCGGCAAGACGATCGAACTGGTCACCGAGGGCGAAAGCACGGAAGTCGACAAGAGTGTCATCGAACGCCTGGCCGATCCGCTGGTGCATCTGGTGCGCAACTCCTGCGACCACGGTCTCGAGACCCCCGAGGAACGGCTTGCCGCCGGCAAGTCACAAGCGGGTCATATCCTGCTTTCCGCCCGCCAGCAGGCCGGCGAGGTCATCATCACCATCAAGGACGACGGCCGGGGCATCAACCGCGACCGGGTGCGCGCCAAGGCGGAATCCTCCGGGCTCATCCCGCCGAATGCCAGCCTCACCGATCAGGAACTCTACCAGCTGATCTTCCAGCCCGGCTTCTCGACGGCGCAGACGGTCACCAACCTTTCAGGCCGCGGTGTCGGCATGGATGTGGTCAAGCGGACCATCGATGCACTCCGCGGCACGATCAACGTTGCAAGCCATCCTGGCGAAGGTTCCGAGATTTCGCTGGCGATCCCTCTGACGCTCGCGATCATCGACGGACTGCTCGTGCGGGTCGGCGACGGCCGCTATGTCATCCCGCTCTCGGCGGTCGAGGAATGCCTCGAGCTCTCGATCGAAGAAGACATGCGCTCACGCGGCCGCAGCTTCATCTCGCTGCGCGACAGTCTCGTGCCATTTCTCAGGCTTCGCGATCTCTTCCGCACCGGCACCAAGCCCGACCCCTTCCAGAAGGTGGTCGTCATCTCGACAGGTTCCGAACGGGTCGGCCTGGTCGTCGACCAGATCATTGGCGATCACCAGACGGTCATCAAGGGCATGTCGAAACTGCACCATGACGTCGCGACCTTCTCGGGTGCGACCATCCTCGGCGACGGGGACGTGGCGCTGATCCTCGACGTCGGTCATCTGGTGGCCGAGGGGCAACAACAGGAGGCGCATCTGCGCGCGGCCGGATGAACGAAGCAGTCAGAAAGATTTCTCAGGACCTTTGGGGCGGCCGCGACGAGCTGGAAGTCCTGACATTCGACATCGCCGGCGAAGTTTTCGCGCTGGAAGCCTTCATCGTGCAGGAGATCCTCGATCTTCTGCCGGAGACTATGGTTCCGGGCGCCAAGGCCTTTGTCGGCAGCGTCATCAACTTCCGCGGCAAGGTCATTCCGCTTGCCGATATCCGTCTCGCATTCGGCATGGAAGCGACCAAGCCGACGATCGACAGCCGCATCATCGTCATCTCGATCGAGATCGACGGCGAATCCGTGCTGACGGGCATCCGCACGGACAAAGTGCACGAAGTGACAACGCTGCTTCGCACCGCCGGCGAGCCGCCGCCGAGCGTGGGGATGCGCTGGCGACCAGATTTCATCGATTGCCTCGTCAAGCGGGGGGCGGAATTCATCATCCTCCCGAACCTCCAGGTGATCTTCTCCGCCCAACACGACCATTCCGCGACCGGGGCCTCCCACGGTTGATCACCCTTTCGATGGATTCAAAAAATGCACGCTTCAATCAAATTTAAGCTGGCCTCGGCATTCGGTTTCATCATCATCATGCTGCTGGCGACTGCTACTTATGGCATTTTCAGCCTCAGCAGCCTGAACGACACGCTCGAAAATGTGCTGCAGGGGCCAGCCCTGCGACTGAAACTCGCCCAGAACCTGAACAACGAGCAGCTTCAGCAGATCCGCCAGCAGAAGAACCTGCTTCTGGCGGCGAATCCCGGCGAGATGCAGGGATATAGCGCGAAAAGTGACGAGGCCCGCCGCGTATTCGACGAGACGCTCAAGGCGGTCGAAGCCCGCGCGACCGAACAGGGCAAAGTCCTTTGGGGTAAGCTCTCCGCCTTCACAGCGGAATTCCGCAAGCAGGATGACCACATTCGCACCTTGATGCTGGGTGGAGATACAAGCTCTGCACTGCGTATTTCAACCACTGAGGCGCGCGTCGTCACCAACGAGATCGATGCTTTGCTCTCCGAGGTGGTCAAACTCGAAGAAAGTCGGCTCGACGACGCTAATAAACAATCGGATGTGGATTATGCTCAGACCCGACTGATCATGATCTCGGTCGCGGCAACCGCTTTCCTGATCGCCTTGCTGGCCGCCCTCTGGATCGCCCTTTCGATCAACAAGGGCCTGCGCAATGCGATCGGGGCAGTGCAGAACGTCGCCGACGGCGACCTGACCCGCTTTGCCACCATCTCCAGCAGGGACGAGATCGGTGAACTGCTCGGCTTCGTCAATACCATGATCGAGCGCCTGCGCGGCGTCGTCGGCGATGCGCTCGCCGCTTCCGACAACGTCTCGTCGGGCAGCCAGGAGCTTTCCGCCAGCTCGGAACAGCTGAGCCAGGGGGCCACCGAACAGGCCTCGTCGGCTGAAGAAGCATCCGCCTCGATGGAGCAGATGGCAGCCAATATCAAGCAGAATGCCGATAACGCCGCACAGACGGAGAAGATCGCCCGCCAGTCGTCGCGTGACGCCGAAGCGTCGGGCCAGGCGGTCGGACGCGCCGTCCATGCAATGCGCACGATCGCGGAAAAGATCTCGATCGTCCAGGAAATCGCTCGCCAGACCGACCTTCTCGCTCTCAACGCCGCGGTGGAAGCCGCACGTGCCGGCGAACATGGCAAGGGTTTTGCGGTCGTCGCTTCGGAAGTCCGCAAGCTTGCCGAACGGTCCCAGGCTGCCGCTGCCGAAATCAGCGCGCTTTCGGGCGATACCGTGCAGGTCGCGACCGAGGCCGGCGAAATGCTCAACAAGCTGGTGCCGGACATCCAGAAGACCGCGGAACTCGTGTCGGAAATCTCCGCCGCCTGCCGCGAACAGGATATCGGCGCTTCGCAGATCAACGAAGCGATCCAGCAGCTCGACAAGGTGACCCAGCAGAACGCCGGCGCCTCGGAAGAAATGTCGGCGACTTCGGAAGAGCTTGCCTCGCAGGCGGAAGAACTGCAGGCCTCGATCGCCTTCTTCCGGGTGGATCAGTCCGGCAGCAAACAGGCCAAACAGGCAAAGCGCGCTCCGGCCGCCTCCGCCGCCCGCAAGCCGATGGCAAAGCCCACGCAGGCACGTGCTGCGGGACAACACCACAAGGGCGACCATTCGGTCCTCAGCCAGCAAGCCCGCGCCAAGGGTTTTGCCCTCGACATGTCGATGGGCGGGCCGGATGCTGATGACGCGGACTTCCGCGAAAGCGCCTGAGGGAACTGAACCGATCCCGGATTGACAGGAATTCGGGATCGTCTCTCGCGTGTAAGCGGGAGGAATATCCGGGTAACCGGACCATCGCAGAAGGGTGAATGTATCGGTCTTCTCGTTTTCAACCGCGTCCCCCCGCCTGGAGGGACGCATCGACTGATGCACTTCATTGCCTTGAGGGGATAGGGCTATGCGATTTACGATCAAAGCCAAACTGACATTGGCCTTCGGCTTTCTTGTCAGCATGCTGGTTGGTACCGCCGGCTACGGAATATATAGCCTTGGCGCCGCCAATGAAGCCATGACTTACGTCACGGACGTCGCGGCAACGCGGCTCGATAAAGTCCAGCAGATGAACATGCTGTCGCTCAATCGCATCCGCGCGCAGAAGAACATGCTGCTTGCCACCTCGCCGCAGGAGATCGAAAAGTTCCTTGGCGACGGCGATAAGCTGGAGTTGCAGTTCATCACGATGCTGAACGAACTGGCTTCGACCGCGTCGGCAGACCAGAAGCCGTTCTGGGATGAAACGCGTGGGCTCGCGACGACCAACCAGGCTGCGAACGACAAGGTCGATGCCGCCGTCAAACGCGGCGACATGCAGCAAGCACTCGCTCTCTCGGCCGGAGAAAGCCGCAAGGCGATCACCGAACTCTCCACGCAGCTGGATGAATCCGTCCAAATCAATCGCGACCGGATGCAGAAGGCCAATGATGAAGCCGAAGCCACCTATTGGACCACGCGCAGCCTGATGATCACGATCGCGGTCGTTGCCGTCATCACGGCAGCGGCGACGGCGTTCTGGATCGCCCTCGGCATCGGCAGAGGCCTTACCAAGATCATGGGCGTCGCCCGGGCCGTGTCGATCGGCGATCTCAATCAGAACGTCGAAATCACGACAAATGACGAGATCAAGGATCTGGTCGATACCATCAACGCGATGACGGCCAACCTGCGCAATACGGCAACCATCGCCGACCAGATTTCCAATGGCGATCTGACCGTTTCACCGAAACCGCTCTCCGACAAGGACACGCTCGGACTTGCGCTTGAAAGCATGGTGGAACGCCTGCGCGGTGTGGTCGGCGACGCTCTTTCGGCGGCAGACAATGTCTCTTCGGGCAGCCAAGAGCTTTCCGCAAGCTCGGAACAGCTGAGCCAGGGGGCCACCGAACAGGCTTCCGCTGCCGAAGAAGCGTCCTCTTCGATGGAGCAGATGGCAGCCAACATCAAGCAGAATGCCGATAACGCCGCCCAGACGGAAAAGATCGCCCGCCAGTCGTCGCGTGACGCCGAAGCGTCTGGCCAGGCTGTCGGCCGCGCCGTCGGCGCCATGCGCACGATCGCCCAGAAGATCTCGATCGTCCAGGAGATCGCCCGTCAGACCGACCTTCTCGCTCTCAACGCCGCGGTGGAAGCCGCACGTGCCGGCGAACACGGCAAGGGTTTTGCGGTCGTCGCTTCGGAAGTCCGCAAGCTTGCCGAACGCAGCCAGGCTGCCGCTGCCGAAATCAGCGCGCTTTCGGGCGAGACCGTGCAGGTCGCGACCGAGGCCGGTGAGATGCTCAACAAGCTGGTGCCGGACATCCAGAAGACCGCGGAACTGGTTTCGGAAATCTCCGCCGCCTGCCGCGAGCAGGATGTCGGTGCGGCTCAGATCAACGAAGCGATCCAGCAGCTCGACAAGGTGACCCAGCAGAACGCCGGCGCCTCGGAAGAAATGTCGGCGACTTCGGAAGAACTCGCCGCTCAGGCGGAAGAGCTGCAGGCCTCGATCGCCTTCTTCAAGGTCGAACGGACGGGCGCAAAAGCGCGGCCGCAGCCGGGCGCCAAGGCTCACACAACAGCAAAGCCTAGCCCAAAACAGCCGTCGAAGGCTCCTGCGCCCCGTCCGGCCGGCCATTCCGTCGCAGCTCAGCAGTCACGCGCCAAGGGTTTTGCCCTCGATCTGTCGATGGGCGGTCCCGACGGTGATGACGACGACTTCCGGGAAAGCGCCTGAGCGCTCACCCCAACCAATGAGCGGGGCCGTCAGGCGGCCCCGCGATAGCCAGCGTTATTGCGTTGGTGCGAGCAACGAAGACGTTCCAGCTTCCGGCTTATCGGCCTTACCGTCGGACTTTTTTCGATCGCATCTCAGAAAATGTAAGGCAGCTCTGTCGGCTCTTTTGAAGGAATTCGGAGATTTAAGATGCGGTTTACGATCAAATTGAAACTGG
Organism: Neorhizobium galegae bv. orientalis str. HAMBI 540; assembly: GCF_000731315.1. NCBI lineage: Bacteria > Pseudomonadati > Pseudomonadota > Alphaproteobacteria > Hyphomicrobiales > Rhizobiaceae > Neorhizobium > Neorhizobium galegae. The sequence continues at coordinate 4,311,081 of NZ_HG938353.1, read as the reverse complement.
GATTGGCTTTCTCCCTGTTGACGCTGCTGCTGGTCGGCATCGCGGTCTATGGCAGCCTGAGCCTGGGCAACCTCAACGAGGCCAGCGCAAAGATGGTCGACGGCCCGGTCCGTCGTCTCGAACTTGCGCTCACCGCCAATGTGAACGAGGTCGATGCAATACGCGCTCAGAAAAACGCGCTGCTGGCCACCAACCTGGCGGATGCCGCAAAATTCCACAAGGAAGCGGACGTCAACACGGAACTGATGTTCAAAGCTGTTCAGGAAGGGCTTTCGATCGCCTCCGCGGAAGGGCGGCCCTACTGGGAAAAGCTGCTGACAATCGGCAAGCAGTTCCAGCAGAAATCCGACGAGTTGCAGGCTATCCAGGCACGTGGCGATCAGGCGGGCGCTCTGGCGCTCTCCATGGGCGATCTGCGAACCATGACCGCCGATATGGGCGAGGCCATCAAGGTTCTCCTCGATATTCAGCGCAGGGGCATGGCAACTACGGAAAAAGCCAACCAGGATCTGTTCGCCACGACGATGATGGTCTTGAGCATCGCCTCGATCGCCGCCGTACTGATCGCCATCGGCGCCGCCTTCTGGATCACGCTCGGCATCAACAATGGCCTCAAGAAGATCGCGTCGGTTGCCAATGCAGTGGCGATCGGCGACCTCAACCAGAAAGTCGATGTCAAGACCAATGACGAAGTCAAGGACCTGATCGATACCGTTAACATCATGACCGGCAATCTGCGCAATACGGCGGCGATCGCCGAGCGCATCTCGGAGGGTGACCTTTCGATCGACGCCAAGCCGCTTTCCGACAAGGATACGCTTGGGCTCGCCATGCAGAGCATGGTCACCAATCTGCGCACCACGGCGCGGGTGGCCGATCAGATCGCCAATGGCGATCTGACCGTTTCACCGAAACCGCTCTCCGACAAGGACACGCTCGGTCTTGCGCTGCAGAGCATGGTGGAGCGCCTGCGTGGCGTGGTCGGCGACGCTCTTTCGGCGGCAGACAACGTCTCGTCTGGCAGCCAGGAACTGTCGGCCAGCTCCGAGCAGTTGAGCCAGGGGGCCACCGAACAGGCCTCATCGGCTGAAGAAGCATCGGCCTCGATGGAACAGATGGCAGCCAACATCAAGCAGAATGCCGATAACGCCGCCCAGACGGAAAAGATCGCCCGCCAGTCATCGCGTGACGCCGAAGCGTCGGGCCAGGCCGTCGGCCGCGCCGTCGGCGCCATGCGCACGATCGCCCAGAAGATCTCGATCGTCCAGGAGATCGCCCGTCAGACCGACCTTCTCGCTCTCAACGCCGCGGTGGAAGCCGCACGTGCCGGCGAACACGGCAAGGGTTTTGCGGTCGTCGCCTCGGAAGTCCGCAAGCTTGCGGAACGCAGCCAGGCTGCCGCTGCCGAAATCAGCGCGCTTTCGGGCGAGACTGTTCAGGTCGCGACCGAGGCCGGTGAGATGCTCAACAAGCTGGTGCCGGACATCCAGAAGACCGCGGAACTGGTTTCGGAAATCTCCGCCGCCTGCCGCGAACAGGATATCGGCGCTTCGCAGATCAACGAAGCGATCCAGCAGCTCGACAAGGTGACCCAGCAGAACGCCGGTGCCTCGGAAGAAATGTCGGCGACTTCGGAAGAGCTTGCCTCGCAGGCGGAAGAGCTGCAGGCCTCGATCGCCTTCTTCAAGGTCGACCGTGCCGGATCCAAGCAGCGAAACCAGCCGGCCCCGGCCGCCAAGCCCGCACCGGCGAAATCCAAAATCCAGTCGCCGGCAAAGGCCTATTCGGCCGGCCACTCGGTCACCGCACAACAGGCCCGCGTGAAAGGGTTTGCCCTCGACCTGTCGATGGGCGGCCCGGATGCGGACGATGACGATTTCAAGGAGAGCGCGTAATGGCAGTCATATCCTCCGAATCCCAGTTCGTGACCTTCAGCCTCGGCGATGAGATTTTCGCGGTCCCCGTCGAGGTGGTCCGCGAGATTCTCGACCACGAGGAACCCTTCAAGATCCCGCACGGCCCGGAATACCTGCTCGGCCTGCGCGATGTACGCGGACAGGGTGTGCCGGTGATCGACCTTCGTCTTCGCCTTGGCATGACGCGGACGGTCAAGACGCCACATACGCGCATCCTGGTGCTCGACGTACCGGTCGCCGATCGCGTCCTGGTGCTCGGCCTCGTCGCAGACCGGGTCTTCGAGGTCGTGCCGTTCCGCAAGGAACAGATCGAGACGGCACCGGATATCGGCGTGCGCTGGCGCTCCGATTATATCGCCGGCGTGGTGCGGCGGGAGAGCGGCTTCGTCGTCGTCGTCGATCTTGCACGGCTGTTCTCGGATTCCGGATCGGCTCTCGCCGATGTGGGGCCGCAGTCTCAGGTCGCATGACGGAATTCGCGTAACCGAATAGGTTCTTGTACGGGGGCATGTGCGTGAGTGCAGCAATGAGAAGCCAGCCGCTCGATGATCGGCTGAGCAAGCGCAACTTCGATCTGCTTTCGAAGTACATCTACGACTATAGCGGCATCAAGATGCCGCACAGCAAGATGACGATGCTGGAGGGGCGGCTTCGCCGGCGCCTGCGCGTCACGGCCATGCCGACCTTCGACAGTTATTGCGACTATCTGTTCAAGCACGGCGGCATTGAAGCGGAGTCGATCTTCCTCATCGATGCGGTGACCACCAACAAGACCGATTTCTTCCGCGAGCCGAAGCATTTCGACTACATGGTACAGACGGCGTTGCCGGACATCCTGAAGACCTATGCCGACCGGCGCATCCGCACCTGGAGTTCCGCCTGTTCGACGGGCGCCGAACCCTATACGATGGCCATGGTGCTTTCGGAATTTCTGAGTTCGTCGACGCCGGAACGCGACTATTTCGTGCTTGCTACCGATCTTTCGACCGACGTGCTGCAGAAGGCCCAGCGCGGTATCTACCAGAGCGATCTCCTGGCGCCCGTTCCGGCAGACATGATGAACAAATATGTCATGCGGCCATCCGACAAACGGCGGCAGGAAATGCGAATTTCGCCGAAACTGCGCTCCCGCGTCGGTTTCGCCCGGCTGAACCTGATGGACGAGGCCTATCCCATCGGCGATCTGATGCACATGATCTTCTGCCGCAATGTGCTGATCTATTTCGACAAGCCGACTCAGCAGCACGTGCTGTCGCGCCTTTGTGAAGCCCTGCTTCCCGGAGGTTATCTGTTCATCGGTCACTCGGAAACCGTGACCGGCTTCGATCTGCCGATCCGGCAGGTGGCAAATACTGTGTTCAAGCGGGTATGAACCATGACCGGCAAAATTCGAGTTCTGATCATCGATGACTCAGCCAGCGTCCGCCAGACCCTGACGGCCGTCCTGTCGGCGGATCCGGATATCGAAGTCATAGGCGCGGCCAGCGATCCCTTCATGGCGGCGCGAAAGCTGCGCGAGGAAATTCCCGACGTCATCACGCTCGATGTGGAAATGCCGCAGATGGACGGCATCACTTTTCTCCGCAAGCTGATGGCGCAGCATCCCATCCCGGTGGTGATGTGTTCGTCGCTGACCGAAAGCGGCTCGGAAACGCTGATGCAGGCGCTTGAAGCGGGCGCTGTCGACGTCATCCTGAAACCGAAGATCGGCGCGGCCGATCACCTCGCCGAGTCCGGCGAAAGGATCCGCACCGCGGTCAAGGGAGCTGCACGCGCCCGTGTCGGCCGGCTGCGTCCGTCACGCATTTCCGACAGCGGCACGACCGCCAAGCTTACGGCCGATGCGATGCTTCCGCCTCCCAAGCTCGGAGCCATGGCGAAGACAACCGAAATGGTCGTCTGCGTCGGCGCCTCGACCGGCGGAACCGAAGCGCTGCGCGAACTTCTCGAAGCCCTGCCGGCCAATTCTCCGGGCTTGGTCATCGTCCAGCATATGCCGGAAAAATTCACCGCCGCCTTCGCCAAGCGTCTCAACAGCCTTTGCGAAGTCGAGGTCAAGGAAGCAGCCGAAGGCGATCCGGTACTGCGCGGCCATGTGCTCATCGCCCCCGGCGACAAACACATGCTGCTCGAACGGCGCGGCGCGCGTTATGAAGTCTCGGTCCGCTCGGGTCCGCTCGTCAGCCGCCATCGCCCTTCCGTCGATGTGTTGTTCCGGTCCGCCGCCCGCTCGGCCGGCGCCAACGCCATGGGCGTGATCATGACCGGCATGGGGGACGACGGCGCCCGCGGCATGAACGAGATGCACCAGGCGGGAGCCTACACTGTGGCCCAGGACGAGGCGTCGTCGGTGGTATTCGGCATGCCCAAGGAAGCCATCGCCCATGGCGGCGTCGACAAGGTCGTGTCGCTCGAGCAGATCGCCCGGGAAATCCTCGCCGCCGATCGTCGCCGGTAAGATCTGGCAACGGATTTTTCACGTCTCGTTAACCATGTTTGGCAAGAATGGGGCAACGCATCATGAGGGTGCGGTGAGAGAGCAATCTTACGCTCGTAGCCGGACAGGGACCCAAGATGCCAGTCATTACCTTTGCCAACACCAAGGGCGGAGCGGGCAAGACCACCGCTGTGCTCCTTCTTGCGACCGAACTCGTTGAGCAAGGCTACCGCGTCACGATCCTGGATGCCGATCCGCAATACTGGATCACCCGCTGGCACATGCTCTCGCCGCAAAACGACAAGCTCAACGTTATTTCCTACGTGACGCAGGCCTCGATCGACCGGCATATTTCTGAAAACCGCCACAAGACCGATTATTTCGTGCTCGACCTCCCCGGCGCGCAGAGCCCGCTGCTCGCCAAGGCGATCGGCCTCTCCGACCACGTGCTGATCCCGATCCAGGGCTGCGCCATGGATGCCCAGGGCGGTGCAAACGTGCTCGAACTGCTGCGCTATCTCGAAGAAAAAGCCAATCTTCACGTGCCGCACTCGGTCGTTCTGACCCGCGTCAACTCGATGGTCACCACCCGTGCGCTGCTGGCGGTGAAGATGCTGCTTGCCGAGCGCAAGGTCGAAGTGCTGGACACGCCGATCATCGAACGCGCCGCTTTCCGCGACATCTTCGATCTCGGCGGCACGCTCTACACGATGGACGAAAACCGCATCAGCAATCTCGACAAGGCCCGGCAGAACGCCCGCCTGTTCGCGCTCGAAATGCTCCGCCGCGTGCCGCTTCACAAGCCGGCATCGCTTTCGAAGCGCTTTACCCGCGCCGCCTGATCAGGCCTTGCCGCTCAGCACGATCTGCAGCTTGACGTCCGATGGATGTCCGGCTGCGGCCCGCTCGAAGGCCTTGATCGAATCCTTGAAATCGAAGACGCCGGTGATCAGCGGCTTCAGGTCGATCTTGCCCGAGGCGATCAGTTCCAGCGCCCGGTCGAAGATGTTGGCGTAACGGAACACGGTCTCGAAGCGAACCTCCTTGGAGATGGCGCTTGCGACATCCAACGGCACCGGCTCGACCGGCAGGCCGACCAGCACGAAGGCGCCGCCGGGCCGCACCAGGTCCAACATGCCGGCATAGGCCCTCGGGCTGCCGCTCGCTTCGAACACCACATCCGCGCCCCAGCCGCCGGTCTGCTCGGCGATGACTTCCGCGAACGGCCGTTCGGTGATGTTGACGGGGATGATGCCCGGATACTGGCCGGCGATCTTCAGCTTGTCGGGGCTCAGATCCGAAATGAACACGCGGGCGCAACCGCCGGCAAGTGCTGCCAGCGCCACCATGATGCCGATCGGGCCGGCACCGATGACCGCACCGACATCGCCGGGCTGGATGCGGGCGCGGCTCGCGGCCTGCATGCCGATCGCAAACGGTTCGACCATGGCGCCTTCGGCAAAGGAGACATTGTCCGGCAGCCTGTAGGTAAAGGCTGCAGGATGGATGACTTCCGGCGTCAGCACCCCGTGGATCGGCGGCGTCGCCCAGAAACGGACGTCCGGATCGACGTTGTAGAGACCTAGCTTGGACGCGCGGGACGAAAGGTTCGGTACGCCGGGCTCCATGCAGACGCGGTCACCAACCTTCAAGGTCTTCACCTCGCTGCCGACTTCGACGACGATGCCGGCCGCTTCGTGGCCGAGCACCATCGGCTCGCGCAGAACAAAGGGCCCGATCGCGCCGTGGGTGTAATAGTGAACGTCGCTGCCGCAGACGCCGACCGTATCGATGGCGATCTTCACGTCGCCCGGCCCGACGTCGGTCGGAAGATCGATTTCCCTCAACGAGAGGACGCCTTTTTTCTCAAGCACCAGTGCCTGCTGCATGGGATGTTTCCTTCCGATTATTTCTGACGCTGGGCGAGCTTCCGGGCAAGATCAAGGCGGCCGGCGGCCGATCTCAGCCGCGGCCGGCGTAGGGCATGCCGTTTGCCATCACCGTCATGAACAGGACATTGGCCTCCAAAGGCAATCCGTCCATATAGAGCACCGCATCAGCCACGTGTTTCGGGTCCATGACCGGTTCCACGGCAGTCGTAAGGTCTGCCTGCAGCGCGCCTTCCTTCATTCGCACCGTCATCGGCGTGTCGGCATTCCCGATATCCACCTGGCCGCAGACGATGTTCAGCGGCCGCCCATCGAGCGCGATCTGACGCGTCAGGCCGGTAATGGCGTGTTTGGTGGCGGTATAGGCGGCCTGGAAAGGACGCGGCACGTGCGCCGAGATCGAACCATTGTTGATGATCCGCCCGCCGCCGGGGTTTTGCCGCCGCATCATTCCGAAGGCCGCCCGGGCGCAATAGAAGGCGCCGTTGAGGTTGAGATCGATGACCGCCCGCCAGGTTTCAAGCGGCAATTCGTCGATCGGAACGGCCGGCGTGCCACGTCCGGCATTGTTGAACAGAAGATCAAGGCGGCCATAGGCCTTTTCCGTCGCCGCAAACAAGGCCTCCACGGCGGCCGGATCGGTGACGTCGGTCGGCACCACCAGCGACTCACCGCCGGCCAGTTCCGCAGTTCCCCGCAGCTCGCTCTCGCGCCGGCCGGCAAGCACGGTCCGATAACCTGCGTTCAGAAGCCCGATGGCGACGGCCCTGCCAACGCCCGAGCCCGCGCCGGTTACGATCGCTACTTTCGACATGTCCACTCCTCCTTATCCGTTTCGCCGAATCTTATAGTCGGCTATCGGCATGGCCGTCGAGTGGCAGGCTCCTAAGAGCGAATATCACTTTCAGGATTTTTTGGTCACGGTCACCGTGCCGGCATCGGCATCGACAACCACCCAGTCGCCGGTCTCGATCACCGAAAGCGGGTCCTGGTCGAGCTCGGTGATCGCCGGAACGCGGGTGACGACGGCGCCGAGGGCGATCTTGGTGGTCATCCGCGTAAAGATCATCGCCGCTGGCTGCACGCCGTTCAATCGGGTCATATGGAAATAGGCCGACCAGCCGGACGAGCCCTTGGCACCGGGGAAAACCAGAATCTTGCCGGCGAAGGAGACGCCGCGCATTTCATGCCGGCGCTCGATGACCGTGCCGGTGCGCTCGTTGATGCCGCCCCAGCCAGAGATCGTCTCGGTTGTAACAAGCGCCTCGCCTTCGGCGCGGCCGGCCACCACCTTGCGGCCGTTGAGTTCGATGATTTCCGGTTTGGTTTCCGTCGAGATATCCATCAGACCCTCCCGTTCCACTGGCCGGTCAAGGCGGCATCGACGCAATCGCTGACCGAGCCGAACCATCCCTGCACGCCGGTGATCGCCGGCAGGTAATGCGCCTGCTTGGCGGAATCCGTGGCGATGACCTTCGTCCCCGCCGGCAGACGGCGGGAAATGGCGGGACAGGTGTCGCTCATCACGACCCCGCCGGCTTCGCGGATGACGTCGATATAGCCGTTGCGCTCGGCGACCTGCTTGATCGCCCGCGGTGTGTGCACCCAGAGCTGCACATCCGAATGGATCTTCTTATCCTCCAGCATGTGGGCGATCAGCGCCATCTGGTCGATGGAGTTGTGCGGACAGCCGAGCATGATGAAATCGACTTTTTTCTCGGTCGAGCTCTGCAACTTCTCATAGGTCTCGCGGCGTTCCTTGGCACCGTAGCGGAACGTGCCCTTGACCTTGCGGCCGCCGAAGGCTTCTTCGATCGAATCCGCTTCCGGGGTGATGCCGGGGATATGATACATCTCGACACCGCCGGACGAAGCGGCGGCTGCGCCAAAATGCTTGAGCTTGATGAGGTCGGGCTGGCGGCCCGTGCGCTTCAGGACCGGGATTTCCTCGCCGATCACTTCGCCGATGTAATAACCGAGGAGGCCCCAATCCATCATGTCGTCGACCTCGATATCGAGCTCGACCAGATGGGTGCCGCGGCGGTTTTCGGTGATGTGGAAACCCCAATAGGGAATGCGGCCGGTGAGCGCCGCGGCGCCGGTGCTTTCCTTGCCCTCGACATTGGTGCGGGCGCCGAGAACCGAGTTGCAGTAGATGACGGCGGACGATTCCATCCAGGCGCAGTGTTCTCCCTTCACCGGCACGTTGCCCACCTGATAGGGCGTGCAGGTGGCGAACATGTTGACGCCGCGTCGCCCCAGGTACTTCTCATTGGCGCGCTGCATGTCCACCAGCGCCTTGTCGACGCCCTGCAGTTCCCAGTTGTCGTTGTCGATGCCGGTGATCAACTGACAGGTATGCGCCACCATATGCGGCACATCCACGACTTCGTCGCTGTCGAGGTTCAGTTCGGAATAGACGTGTTCCATGCCCTTTTCGGCGATCGCCTGCACAGAGGGCGTCGAGGCGTTGAAGGCGCCGGCGACATTGTTGGTCTCGACCAGCCGTTCGGCGCCGAGCGCTTCGCCATAACGAACGAGCAGGTCCATGGCGCGCGCCTTGGCGCGGCCTTGCTCGCCGTCATACATGGCCTTTTCGTGATCCGTCAGGTTCATCGCATCCTCCTCACGATGCGGCGCGCGTTTCCGCACCCGTCCACCGATAATGCTTCTTTTCGACGTTGTCGGAAACCCGCTCGCACAATGCATCGCGATCGATCTGGTGCACGCTGCCGGTTCCGGCAAGGTCGAGCGCGTTGGCGGCGGCCATGCCCATGGCGATGCATGGCCCCATGACGCGGATGCTCGACAGGGCCGCGGAATCCGCATCGACGCAGCGGCCGGCGGCGGCGATATTGTCGCATTCGTCCGGCGTCAGGCTGCCAAGCGGAATGTAGTGGGCATGCTCTTCGTCGAAGGTGATCCAGTGGTGGCCGTCGCCGTGGTCATGCAGCTCGATCGGCCAGGCGGTGCGGGCAACAGCGTCGTCGAACCTGGTGCCGGCCTTGATCTCGTCGACCGTCAGGTGATGGCTGCCGGCGATCCAGCGGGTCTGGCGGATGCCCGGCAGGCCGAAGGAGCGGATGCGGGCATTGCCGAAACATTCCGGAAATTCCGTCTTCAGGAATTCCACGGCGCGGGCCGCCTGGTCCTTGCCTTCCAGCGCCTTTTTCGAGGCCTCTACCGGATCGAGCGGGGTTTCCACATGGGTCATGTTCATGGCGGCAATGCCGCGACCGGGAATGGTGAAGCCGAGGCCTTCGCGGCGCAGCAGGCCGTAGCTTGCCGCCTTTTCCTTCATCCGGTCGCCGATCTCGTAGCGGGTCGGCTGTTTGGCTTCGTCGATGTTTTCCAGCACCACCATCTGCGTACCGAAGACGCCGCCCTTTTCCGGCTGACGGCAGGCAAAACCGGCCTGCCAGACGAGTGCCGCGTCGCCGCTCGCCTCCACCCAGCCGGTCGCCTCGATCGAGACGCCGCCATAACGGGTCATGAAATCGGTCTGGACGACGCGGCGGCCTTCGACATGCACGTCGAGGATCTGCGCACCGAGCACGACCTCGATGCCGGCGTCCAGAATGCTACTCTCCATCCAGCGGCCGAGGACCACTTCGTCGTAATAGACGACCGTGGTGTTCGGCCCGTGGCGGTAATAGATCGACCGGTCCTGGCTTTCGAGATGGGCGAGCAGCCTGTCGGCGACCCCATAGGTAAACTGGTAGCCATGCGTGCCGTTCGAAAACAGGCCGCAGAACGTGGCGATGATCGAATTGACCGCTTGTCCGCCGAGCGCCGCCTGGCCATCGACGATGACTACCTTGCGGCCCAGTCTCGCGGCTTCGAGTGCTGCGGAAATGCCGGCGATCCCGGCGCCTACGACACAGATATCCGCCTTGAGCTTGCGGAACGGCGCCGATTTCTCGCGCCGGACGATCCGCGTTTCCCTGCTCAGCGTTTCCGCCATCGAACCCTCCCGTAGAACCTGCGCCCTCCCGGCGCTTTGGAGATGATCGTAACTCAAGCCGCCTCACCTTGAACCCGGCAAGTGATGCGATCAGCTTTCTTGTTTTGAGAAAGGTCCAGCCGAAGATTTTAGCGGTTTGGTGTCTAGCGAAATGGCGAGCGCGAAAGGCGGAAAGCTGCGGATGCATTCGGATTTTCTCAGAACATCGGAATGACCTGATCCGGCACCCCTTCCGAAAACCGCTTCTGCACGTAGGATATGAACTCGGACACCACGACCTTGTTCATCTTGATCCTGGGCACGGACGCCTTCACCCAGAGCGGCTCGACCGGAAACTCCGGCATCACCTCTTCAAGCGCGCCGCTATCGAGATCCGACTGCGCAAGGAATCTCGGCAGGATCGCCAGTCCCAATCCCTGCCGGGCAGCCGCGAGCAGGACCCGGCTATCGTTGGCCGTGAAATTCGAGGTGATCTCCACGTTGATCGTGCTCGTCTCCATCTGGAAGGTCCAGGTCGTGCCGATCGTGTGGAAGGTGATGCATTCGTGGCCGACGAGTTCGGTGGGCGTCTTCGGCCGCTTGCGGCTTGCCAGATAGTCTCGCGATGCGCAGAGAACGCGTGGATAAGGGCAAAGCGGGTGGTCGATCACATAAGCGTAGGATTGAGGCAGCGCGCCGATCGCTACGTCGAACCCCTCCTCGAGCGGATTGACCGAACGGTCGATCAGCACGATCTCCATCTTCACCCGCGGATTGGCGGCCTGGAACGCGGCGCAGATATCGCCGAAGAACATCGAGGTCAGCGTTGTCGGCGCCTTGATGCGCAGCGAACCTGTCAGCCCCAGTTCGTGGGTATTCGGCGTCGCCAGCGTCTCCTCGATCTCACCGACCAGGAGCTGCAGACGGGGCCTCAGCCGCTCGCCATCCAGCGTCAGGGCCAATCGTCTTGTGGTGCGCACGAAAAGCTGGGTATTGAGGTGCTCTTCGAGCCGCTTGACTCGCTTGGTGATGACCGAGGTCGCGACGCCTAAGTCACGGCCAGCGGCGGAAAAACTGCCGGCGCGAGCGGTCGCCAGGAATGCGCCGATATCGAGAAGTATGTTCACTGTCTTTCTCGTTTCGAGAAAAAATCCGAGCCGGTATCACGCGCATATTTTCCGGGGTTCCGCAACTCCGGCCGCGTTCCACAGCCGGCTTCCTATTTGCCTGATCATCCTCAATGGATCAGCCGCAACGTGCGCTATGGAAATCAAATTCCGCAACCAGTCTCCGGACCGCACCTGTTTCCGAGATCCGCAATGCCATCCATATGGACACTGCCGACCAGGCGGCCCGCATATAGCTGTTGGCTCGGTAGAGGGCGGCATCCGGATCGCTCTGAAGCGCCGTCATCCGCCCGCTCAAACGCTCGAAACCATCCAGGACCGCGAGAGCCTGTTCCGATTCCGCCGGGTGTTCGGCGATGTAGGCGTCGATCTCGTCGCGCGCCTTCTCGAGGAAAAGCGCGGCTCCCCGCCCCTCGTCGCGCCAAAGGCGGCGGGTCAAAAAATCCAGCGCCTGCATGCCCGTCGTGCCCTCATAGATGGTCATGATGCGGGCGTCGCGAAGATATTGTTCGAGCGGCCAATCCTGGGTGTAACCGACGCCGCCGAGCACCTGGATTGCCGCATTCGCCGTCTCGAACCCCGCCGCCGCGCCAAAGTTCTTGATCAGCGGCAGCATCCAGCCGGTGAAATCCTCCAGCCCTGCCTCGGGCTCCAGCCGGGCGATATCCATGGTCGTGGCAAGTTCGAGAATGGCGGCGCGCAGGATTTCCGTGGAGCTGCGGATCTCATGCAGTTGGCGCTGCACATCCGGATGGCTCGATATCGGCACCGGCGGCTGGTCCGGCCGTCCGCCCTGGCAGCGCTCCTTTGCATAGTCTTCGGCAATATCGGCCGCGGCCGACGCGATGCCCAGCCCCTGGCAGCCGGTGAGCAGCCGCATCAGCTCGATCATGGTGAAAAGCTGCGGCAGGCCGCGCCCCTCCTTGCCGAGCAAGATGCCCCTGGCGCTCTCGAACCGCATGGCGCAGGTGGGTGAGCCGTGCAGGCCCATCTTTTCCTCGATCCGGTCGACCGAAACGCCGTTCGCCCGGCCGTCGATGAGGTTCGGCACGAGAAACAGGCTGATGCCGCGCGTGCCCGGTTGGTCGTTAGTGCGGGCGAGTAGGCAGTGGCCGATGCGATCCGCCATATCGTGGTCGCCGAAGGAGATCCAGATCTTCTGGCCGGTGATCAGCCATTCGCCATCGCTGAGTTCGGCTTTGGTGCGCAGCCGACCGACGTCGGAACCCGCTTCCGGTTCGGAAATGCAGATCGTCGCCGCCCATTCGCCGGTGCTAAGCTTCGGCACCCATTCGTTCGCGGTCGCCTCGTCGGCGGCTTCGGCCAGTAGATGCGCGGCGGCACGGGTCGAGCCTGCCGCCATCATTAGCGCCACACAGGCGCGCTCGAACAGCGGCGCGCAGGCGGCATGCAATGTCAGCGGCACGGCCTGGCCGCCGAATTTCTCGGCCACGTCCATGCCGAGCCAGCCGGCCTCGGCATATTGCCGGAAGGCGTCGGAAAAGCCATCCGGCGTCCTCACCCGGCCGTCGACCATCCTCGCACCGATCCGGTCGCCCACCGCATTCAGCGGCGCCAGCACGCCCTCGGCAAAACTCGCCGCCTCCCCGATAATCGCGGCAACCGTCTCGTCGTCGCAATCCTCACGGAGCTCCTTGAGCCGGTGCCAGCCCGGCGTCAGAGCCAGGATGTCCAGCGTTCGGTCGGCCTGATCCGCAAACGACATCGGCGGTTACCGCGGCTGCATGCGCAGCGCACCGTCGAGCCGGATCACTTCGCCGTTGACATACTGGTTCTCGATCACGAACCGCACCGCATCGGCAAACTCGCCGGGGTCGCCGAGCCGGGACGGATAGGGAATCGCGCTGGCAAGACTGTCCTGCGCCTCCTGCGGCAGCTCATGAAGCAGCGGCGTCAGGAAGATGCCGGGTGCTACCGTGTTGACGCGAATGCCGAAGCGGGAGAATTCGCGTGCCGCCGGCAAAGCCAGCGAAACGATGCCGCCCTTGGAGGCCGCATAGGCCGCCTGACCGATCTGTCCCTCGAAAGCGGCGACCGACGCCGTGTTGACGATCACGCCGCGCGCCTTGTCGTCGCGCTCGGGCAGGCCCGACATGCGATCGGCCGCAAGCCGCATCATGTTGAACGTGCCGATCAGGTTGACGCGGATGACCCGCTCGAAATCGGCAAGCGGCATCGGGCCATTTTTGCCGACGATGCGCCCCGCCGTGCCGATACCGGCGCAGTTGACGAGGATACGCAAGCCGTCGCCCGCCTTCGCCGCAATGTCGAGTGCCTTGGCCGCATCGTCCTCGCTGGTCACGTCTCCGGAGAGCGCCACGCCGCCGATCTCGGTCGCGACCTTTTCGGCTGCAGCCTGGTTGCGGTCGAAGACATGCACCACGGCCCCAAGCTTTGCGAGCAGCCGTGCCGTCGCCTCGCCGAGCCCCGATCCGCCACCGGTGACGACGGCGCTTGTTCCTTCGATCCTCATGCCGCAAGCTCCTTGCCGACCCGGATGACGCCCGGCGCATCCGCATACAGTTCCTCGACGAGATCACCGCGATGGGCGAGCACGGCGCGCTGATTGATCGAGCCCTTGTCGGTCACCTCGCCCTTCTCGAAACGCAACGGCTGGGTCATCAGCATCATGCGCATGACGCGCGTCGCCGAACCGCTCGACTGGCGCTGATGTTCCTTCAGCCGCTCGATGATCGCCGCCCTCACCTTCGGATGGGCAACCACCGCCTCGTCGGAAAGGGCAGTGTCGCCGCCGATCAGTTCGCGCAGTGCCGGCATGAAGGGCACCGCCAGCGCCCCGAGCTCGGCCCGGTTCTCGCCAGTGATGACGGCATCGCGGATCAACCCGCCGAACTGATTGACAAGCTGTGCCCGCAGCACGCCGACCGCCACCCAGGTGCCGGTCTGCAGCTTGAAGTTTTCGGCCGTGCGGCCGTCGAAATAGAACCCTTGGCGCGGATCGCCCGGCACGGCGAATTTCACCGCATCGCCGATCCGATAAAAGCCTTCGTCGTCGAAGGCTTCTTTGGTCAGTTTCTCGTTGCGCCAGTAGCCTGGGGTGACGTTCGGACCCTTGAGGCGCAGTTCGTATTTGTCGTCGATCGGCACCAGTTTCATGGTGACCCCCTGGCCTGGCACGCCGATATTGCCGGGCTTTTCCTGCGGTTCGGTGCAGAAAATCGCGAATGGCGCGGTCTCGGTGGAACCGATGCCGGTGCCGAGCGGCACCTGTTCGCCGATCGTCATCTCGGAAAGCTCGATCAGCGCATCCCAGGTATGCTGTGCCATGCCGGCCCCGGCATACATCAAGAGCTTCAGGTCCTTGAAGAAGGTCTTGCGAAGCCCCTCGTCCTCGCGCATCGCCTGGATCAGCATCTCGTAGCCGGCCGGCACGTTGAAATACCAGGTCGGCGAGATTTCCTTCAGGTTGGCGATCGTCTGGGCCATCAGCGCCGGGCTCGGCTTGCCGCGGTCGATGTAATAGGTGCCGCCGCTATAGATGGCGATGTTGAACACCTTGTTGCCGCTGGCGGTGTGGTTCCAGGGTGCCCAGTCGACCAGGACCGGCGGCTCGTCGCGGAAATAGGAATAGCAGTCGGTCACCATCTCCTGGTTGGAGCAAAGCATGCGCTGCGTCTGGATGACCGCCTTGGGCGAACCGGTGGTGCCCGAGGTGAACAGGAATTTCGCGACCGTATCAGGCCCGACCGCATCAAAAGCCTTGTCCACAGCCTCGGTCGGCTCGGTCTTGAGGATGTCGTCGAGGAGATAGGTGCCGGACCTATCCTCGGGCAGGTTGCGCATCCCGGCAAAGGGAATGTCTGCCCCGAAAGCCGTATCAACCGCCTTGCGGAAGGCACCCGCGTCGTCGGCGAAGATCAGGCCGGGGGTGATCTGCCTGGCAATGTCGTGCAGCTTGGAAAAGTCCGAGGAGATGGTCGCGTAGGCGGGCGCAATCGCCGCCGACGGGATGCCGACATGCTGGGCGCCGAGCGCCATCAGCGCATGTTCGATCGAGTTTTCCGAAAGGATGACAAGCGGATTTTCGGCCGAGAGCTTCATGTCCAGCAGGAACTGGCCGATGCGGCGCACCTGATCCAGCGCCTCAGCAAAACTCACCCTGCGCCACTCGGCCGTCCCTTCGCGATCCGCCATCCAGGTGCGGTCGGGCGCGGTTTTCGCCCAGTGGACCAGCCGCTCGTTGAGCTTGTCGGGATAAGGTCCGAGCGGATCCTCACGCCAGACCACGAACTCGCCGTTCGGCCGTTCTTCCCAGCCGACCACAGGCGACCACAGCTTCACGTCACGCACAGGTTTTCCGCTCATGACTTCTCCTCCCAGACGTCAATGCTCCCTATCGGGCTCCCAAAATTTGTTTACAAAGAAACAATCTCCCTGTAAACGATCAAAAACTGATGACGGGCTGGGGAGCGTCCGTTGCTGGAGGAGAATGCATAAAATGGCCGATCATACGGCAACCAGCTTCGTGACCTATGAGCTCAAGGGCAATGTTGCCCATATAGGTCTCAACCGCCCGGAAAAGCGCAACGCGATCAGCGACCGTTTCGTCGAAACGATCGCCGAGACCGTGGCCCGCGCCGAAAGCGAGGCGAAAGCCGTCGTACTGTTCGGTCATGGCGACCACTTCTGCGCCGGGCTCGACCTTGCCGAACACGTCAAAAAGACGCCGATCGAAGGCGTGCGCGGTTCGCGCCGCTGGCATGCGGTGTTTGCCGGCATCGAACATGGCACGATCCCGTGGATTTCAGCCCTGCACGGGGCGGTGGTCGGCGGTGGCCTCGAACTGGCGTCCGCCACCCATATCCGGGTTGCGGACAAGTCCGCCTTTTTCGCCCTGCCGGAAGGCCAGCGCGGCATCTTCGTCGGCGGCGGTGGTTCGG
The DNA here is from genome assembly GCF_000731315.1 of Neorhizobium galegae bv. orientalis str. HAMBI 540. Lineage (NCBI taxonomy): Bacteria > Pseudomonadati > Pseudomonadota > Alphaproteobacteria > Hyphomicrobiales > Rhizobiaceae > Neorhizobium > Neorhizobium galegae. The sequence continues at coordinate 4,294,847 of NZ_HG938353.1, read as the reverse complement.
TTCGGGCCGCCCGGCTGATGGGCGTCGCCCGCATGACCGACATGATGCTGACCGGCCGCGTCGCTTCTGCGGAAGAGGCCGAGCGCTGGAACCTGGCGCAATACGTCGTCGAAAAGGGCATGGCCCGGCAGAAGGCGCATGAGCTTGCAGAAGCCGCCGCCAGCAACGCCGAAATTTCCAACTACGCGGTGCTCAACGCATTGCCGCGGATCCAGGACATGGCCAAGGAAGACGGGCTTTTCGTGGAATCCTTCATCGCCTCCTTCACCGCCACCAGCCCGGAGGCCGAAGAGCGTCTGCGCGCCTTCCTGGAAAAACGCGCCGCGCGGCTGAAGGCGCCGGGCTCGGCATAAGGGGGAACGCCCATGGACATGCCGATCCGCACCGCAGACGAGGTCGAACTCGACCGGCTCAATTCGGCGCTCGGTTTCCTGATGCGTCTGGCGCAGCTCAAGATCTACGAGCGGTTTTTCGAGGAGGTCGGCGAGCATAATCTGAAGCCGGGGGAATTCTCCGTGCTTTGGGTCATTCTCCACAATCCGGGCATCCGCCAAAGCGTGCTCGGCCAACGGCTCATGATCAAGCGAGCCCATATGACCAAGCTGATCCGGGCGCTGGAGGACCAGAACCTCGTTTCGCGGAAGGTGCCGGATGGTGATCGCCGCGCCGTGGAGATTACGCTGACCCCGGAAGCGGTAACGAGGGTCAAACACGCGAGCCAGTGGTTCTTCACCTATGAAGAGTCGGTCGGCGCCAACCTTACCGGTGACGAGCGCCAACAACTGACGGCCCTGCTGCGGAAATTCGTGGGCCTGGGCTGAATTTAAGGATCGGGAGGAGCGAACCTTGAACATCGACGAGCTGATCGCCATCGACGTACACACCCATGCGGAAGAACCCTGCTGCGGCCCGCGCGACGATGGCTATGACCAATTCCAGGCCGGCATGGCCAAATATTTCAAGAACCCGGCCGGTCACAAGGGCATGCTGCCAACGGTGAACGAGACCGCCGTCTACTACCGCGAACGCAAGATCGGCTGCGTGATCTTTCCGGTCGATGCCGAGCGCGAGACCGGTTTCCGGCGTTACAACAACGAAGAGGTGGCGATGATCGCCGCCGAAAACAGCGACATCATGATCCCGTTCGCGTCGATCGACCCCGCCAAGGGCAAGATGGGCGCCCGCGAGGCGCGCCGACTGGTGCGCGAATTCGGCGTCAAGGGTTTCAAGTTCCACCCGACCATGCAGGCCTTCTATCCGAACGACCGGATGGCCTATCCGCTCTACGAGGCGATTGCCGAGGAGGGTGCGATCACGCTGTTCCATACGGGCCAGACCGGCGTCGGCGCCGGTATGCGCGGCGGCATGAACATGCGGCTCAAATATTCCAACCCGATCTATCTGGACGACGTGGCGGCGGATTTTCCCGACATGCCGATCATCCTCGCACATCCCTCCTTCCCCTGGCAGGAAGAGGCGCTTTCGGTCGCGACCCACAAGCCGAACGTCTATATCGACATGTCCGGCTGGTCGCCGAAATATTTTCCGGCCATCCTGGTGCAATACGCCAACTCGATCCTGAAGCACAAAATGCTGTTCGGCTCGGACTGGCCAGCGATTACCCCGGACCGCTGGATGGCGGATTTTGCCGCAATCTCGATCAAGGACGAGGTGCGGCCGCTGATCCTCAAGGAAAACGCCCGCAAGCTGTTGAAGCTTTAAACCGGAATGAAACTCTTTCGCACCACCAGTTCGGGGATGACCCGCTCGTAACCCGGCGAAGCGTCCGGGTTTTCCAGCCTGCGCTCCAGAAGCTCGACGGCCCGCAGCGCCATGGTGACCGGATCCTGGCGGAAGGTGGTGAGGCTGTAGCTCAGCCAGGCCGCTTCCGGCACGTCGTCGAAACCGATCACCGCAACGTCTTCCGGGATGCGCAGTTTTGTCTCGATGCGGATGAAATCCATCAGGCCGAAGGCGATCTGATCGTTGGCGCAGAACACCGCGTCCGGGCGTTCGCCACCAGCAAACAGCTCGCGGGCGGCGGCAATGCCGCTGTCATAGTCGGAATCCGGCCCGCCAGCGGACCGGACCTCGGCACCGAGCGAGCGTGCCGCGGACATGAAGGCATTTTCACGCTCGGTGATGCTCGGCGTCCCCGATTGCGAACCGACAACGGCGAGGCGCCGACGGCCGGCCTCGAAAAAGGCATTGGCGGCCTTCCGGGAGGCCTCGGAATTGCCAGCGCGGACATGGTCGGCATCCGGTTCCGAACGGCCGATCACCACCAGCGGCTGGCCGTTGCGCTGGGCGAGTTCGAAGAAGCTCGCGGGCGGCGATCCGGAGAGGATGATCGTCGCCTCGGCGCGGTGACCGATCAGCATCTTCTGGGCGGCCAGCAATTCCTCTTCGGTCTGGCCGGTATTGATGAGGATCGGGATATTGCCGCGATGGATCAGCGCCTTGGCGAGTGCCGCCGTCAGATGGGCGCGAAAACCGAGTTCCGGCTTGGTCGCAACGATGCCGACAAGCCGGCTCTGGTTGGCGAGCACGCCGCGGGCGAGGTCGTTGACGTGGTAGCCGAGTTCTTCCGCCGCCCGCAGCACCTTTTCCCGGGTTGCCGGCGCGACGCTGGCGCCTGGCGTAAACGTGCGGGAAACCGCCGAACGGGAGACGCCGGCAAGTTGCGCCACCTGTTCAGCGCTGACGAAACGCATCCGTTTTTCGTCCTTCATGCTTTCCTCAATGCCCCACGCGCGAAAGGACGTCCGCCTTCAGGAATCGCTCCACGATCAACATGAACACCAAGGAGGGAACGAGCAGCAAGAGGGCCGTGATCGATGCGATCTGATAATTGCCACCGGCAGCGGTGGTATAGAGCAACAGTGGCAGCATGTTCACATCAGGCGCGCCGACGAAATAGCTGCCGGTGAATTCGTCGAGCGATTCCAGGAAAACGAAGATGGCGCTCGCCATCAGTCCCGGTGCTGCCAGCGGCAGCGTCACGTCGAGGAAGGCCCGGAACGCGCCGGCGCCGATATTGCGGGCCGCCTGTTCGAGCTCCACGTCGATCGCCGAAAATGCGGCTGTGGCGATCCAGACCGCGTAGACGAGGCCGTGCGAGACATGCACCAGCACGACGCCTGGGATCGTGCCGTTGAGCTTTATCTCATAGAAGATGCGGGCGATGTTCACATAGACCGTCAGGTTCGGAAAGGCCTGCGGAATGAGGAAGGCGAGCAGGATGAGGCCGCGGAACGGCAGTTTCAGCCGCGCCAGCGCATAACCTGCCGGGATTGCCAGCAACAGCGAGACGACAACGGTCAGCAGCGCCACGACCAGCGAATTGGTGAGCGATTCCATCGCCCCGCCGCGCGGCGCGAACACTTTTGCCCAGGAGCTGAAGCCATATTCGAGCGGCAGGCTGTAGGGGAAATACCACTTCTCAGCCACCGTCCAGAGCAGCAGGTTGAACAGCGGTCCGAAGATGAAGAAGGCCATCAGCCCGAAGATGATGCCGCGCGGCACCCACCAGAGCGCGGCGAGAGGATTGCGGGCGGCGGAATTACGGGCGGCGGTCATGCACGCTCCTTCAGGCTGGCGCGTAGGTAGATCCATGCGACGGATGCGGCGAGCACGAGCGAGATGAGGCCGAGCGCGTTGGCGACGCCATAGTCCCCGTAGGAATTGACCCGGAAGGCGATATCGGCGGTCAGCATGGTCGGCGACTGTGCGTTGATCATCAGCGGTACCGAGAGAACCGACATCATGGTGACGAAGGAGAGGATGAGGCCGACTGTCAGTGTCATCGCCACCTGCGGCACGACGATTTCCAAGAGCAGCCGCAGCCGCGAGGCGCCGAGATTGCGGGCCGCCTCGATCGTATCGCGGTTGATGGAGGCCATGGCGCCGGCGACGAGCAGCGCCACGAACGGCGTCTGCTTCCAGACGAAGGCGATGACGATGCCGCGCCAGTCGAGGAAGCTCACCGCATCGAGCGGCGTCAGCAGGCCGAGATTGATGAAAGTGTTGTTCATCATGCCGTTCTTGGAGAGGAACGTGCGAAGGATCTGGCCGACGACGATGAAGGGAATGAACATCGGCCAGCGATAGAGCCAGCGCAGGATCGCCACCGCGACCGGATGTTCGCCGAGCGTCAGGTAACCGCCGATGGCGATCGAGGCGATACCGATCAGAACCGTCGACAGGCTGACGATCACGACGGTGAAGATGACGTCCTTGGTATAGAGATCGAAAGTCTTGGTGAAATTGCCCCAGCCGAAAGCCCCCTCCACCTGGAAGGCGCCGACCGCCGACATGATCAGCGGCAGGATGAAGAGAAAGGCGATCACCGCGAGTGCCGGCAGCACGAGAAGGAGACCGAGGAGGCGTTTTGGCATGGTTCGACCGCTCTAGAAGGAAAAAATACTCCCCGCGCTGAACTGCGGGGAGCAAGGTTCGTAGAGTGCGATTACTTCACGGACTTCTCATAAGCTTCGAGGATCGCGGTATTGTAGGGCGCGATCGGGAAGGGCTTGCCCTTGGCGGCCAGGTCGGCCGGCGAGATGTCGACGAAGAGCTTGTTCCAGGTGGCGTCGTCGAGTTCGACCTTCACCTTGTCCGCATCAATGCCCGGATACCAGTTGAAGCGCTTGACGATGCCTTCGGCCTGGACCTTCGGGCTGGTGGCAAGAGCGATGAACTTTTCGGCCAGTGCCTTGTGGGCAGCCTTTTCCGGCAGGACATAGTGCATCGGCTGGCCCGGCATGCCCGGGGCCGGCAGAACCAGCTTCATGGTCGGCGGCAGCTGGCCGTTGGCCTGCCAGGAGTAGAACATGTCGACCCAGACCGGGCCCATGGCGATTTCGCCGCGCGACAGCAGGTCGAGAGTGCCGGCATTGCCGGGCGTCAACGTTGCGTTGGTGGTGAAGTCGGCGAGGCTCTTGAAGGCCGCATCCCACTTCTTGGTTTCTTCTTCCTTGAACGGGCCGTTCATCAGGGTGTTGGCATCGCCGCCACCGAAGGCATAGATCCAACCCATGACGAACGAGACGCCGGAAGCGCCGCCCTTGATGCCGTTATAACCGAACTGCTTCGGATGGGCCTTGGCCCAGTCTGCGAGCTCCGCATAGGACTTCGGCGGGTTCGGAACGAGCGCAGGGTTGTAGGCGATCGCAGTCTGGCTGTTGAACATCGGCATGACATAACCGTCGACATTGGTGCCGAGCGCCATCTTGGCGTTGTCGCGGGTCACGAGCTTGCCGGTGTCGATGTCGCCGCGATACTTGTCGAGATAGCTCTTGGTCACCATCGGGCCGACGAATTTTTCGTGCACGACGGCAACATCGACGTCCCACTTATCGGACTTGGCGGCAGACTGAGCGTCGAAACGCTCCAGGATCTTCTGCGAACCGGCATCGCCGGGGCCGGTGCCGACGGCGCGAACCGTGTTGCCCGGATAGGTCTTTTCGAAAAGCGGGCCGAGATACTGGTTGATGTAATCGACCATGTTCTGGTCGCCGGCGGTCGCAACCGTCAGCTCTTCGGCATGAACCGGAAGGGCTGCGAAAGCGACGGCGAAGGCTGCATAAGACATCTTCTTCATGAGTGCTTCTCCGTGAGTTGAAAAGGCAGAGGTATCAAAGGGTCAGGCGTGGACTTTCCCGGATGGCGCCCGGGAAATGGGTGAGGCCGAAGCAGCCTGCGGCGAACTGAACAGAAAGAGCGCCTCGGCCGGCACGAACACGGCGACGGGGGTGCCTGGCTCGAATGCGCGTTCGGCATCGGCCATGATTTCGTGATCGCCGAGTTTGGCGACATGGCGCCAATGGCCGCCGGGATAACTGACGGCGGCGACCTCGCCCCGGAAGGTGATGCCCGGGCCGATCACGGCGACATCGTCGGCCGGGAAAAGACGGGCTGCCTCCGGGCGGAAGCGAGCTTCGACCGGACCGGCGGCCAGCGCGCGGCCAAGCAGCGGCACGGAACAGGCCGCATTGGCCGGGCCGGCAGCGATCGCAAACTGGTCACCCTGTGGCGCGCCGTTCAGGAAAAGCACGTTTTCCGCGCCCATGAAGGCGGCGACGAAGGCCGAGGCGGGGCGGTTATAGACATCTTCCGGCGTGCCCTGCTGGGCAATCTTGCCAGCATTCAGGATGACGATCCGGTCGGCCATCACCATGGCCTCCTCGCGATCGTGGGTGACGTGGATGGCAGTGATGCCGAGACGCTTCTGCAACGCCCGCAACTCGTGGCGCACCGTCAGGCGGATGCGCGCATCGAGGTTGGACAGCGGCTCGTCCAGCAGCAGGATTTCCGGATCGATGGCGAGCGCCCGGCCGAGCGCGACACGCTGGCGCTGACCGCCCGAGAGCGCCGATGGCTTGCGCGCCTCCAGCCCGTCGAGGCCGAGCAGCGACTGCATGGCGGCGACGCGGATTGCAATTTCCGAGCGCGGAACGCCTTTCAGCTTCAGCCCGTAACCGATGTTCTGAGCCACCGTCATGTGCGGCCAGAGCGCATAGGATTGGAAAACCAGCGCCATGCCGCGCTTGTCGGGCGGCAGGTGGGTGACGTCGCGATGGCGCACCTTCACCTCGCCGGCTGAAGGGGCGATGAAACCGGCGAGCAGGCGCAGAAGCGTGGTCTTGCCGCAGCCGGACGACCCGAGCAGCGCCACGAACTCGCCCTTGGCGATCGACAGATCAATATCGGTCAGAACCTGCGTGGCGCCATAACGGCTGGCGACACCGCGCAACTCCAGAAAACCGTCCCGTTCCATCGAACCCCCTTTTGCACAGCCGTGCAATCTTGCTGGGGTTTCTTAGGGCCGGAGTTTTACAGGCGGATGACACCCTGGATTTTTTATTGCCGAATGCTCGTAAAGCGGCCGCTCAGGCTTCCACGGAGAGCGGGGCTTCGAGCCGGGCGAGCGCTTCCTGAAGCTCGTCGGCACCGGTCGCCACAAAAATGGCCCCGGCTTCCGCCAGAGTTTTAGCGCGGCCGGGCCGTGGGTCTGCCGGATCAACGAAGCCGATCGCCGTCATGCCCGCCGCCCTCGCCCCGGTGATCCCGTGGGTGCTGTCATCGATCACCACGCAGCGGACCGGATTGGCCGACAGGGTTTCGGCGCAGAGATGGAAGAGATCCGGCGCCGGTTTCGGCCGGGCCACCATGTCGGCGCTGAAGATCGAGGGCGCGAAGGCGTTCCAGAGCGGCAAAAGGCCGAGGCTTTTCGACAGCCGGTCCGTCGAGCTGTTGGAGGCGACGCATTTGCGGTGCGGCAGCGACCGGACCAGGCTTTCGATGCCGGGCATCGGCTCCAGCGAGCGGGCGAATTCCGGATAGATGTCGAGATGCCAGGCCTCGAAGACCGCATCCAGATCGGTTATTCCGAGCTCTTCGGTGCAGATGCGACGGATGGCGCTCGCCGAATTGCCGGTGAACCGGACCAGCACCTCTTCGGCGGTGATGGCGGCGCCGGCATCCTGCAGAGCCTTGGCAAGCGTGCGGCTGGCGATCGGCTCGCTGTTGATCAGGACGCCGTCACAATCGAAAATCAGGAGATCTATCTGCATGAAAGTCCAACTTGGGTGAGGCGTCAAAACCGATTGACGCCAGCCAAACCGTCGGCGACGGCAAAGCTCTGGAAAACGGTGGCGGGGGAGTTCTGCTGCTTACGGTCGGCGACACCGATGAAATCCACCTCGGCCGACCGCTCGCTCAAGCGCATGATCGCATAACCATGCTCGTCCGAGGCAAACTTGAGATGCGGGTTTTCGGCAAGTGCGGTCGCGAGGCTTGCGGCAGACGGCGCGTCCGAGGTGATCGAGCCGCAGACGAATTCACTGGCGATTGCCTGGACCTTTTCGTCGGCGAAATCGCGCTTCACATCAGCGGCGTAGAAGGCATGCAGATCGCCGCCGATGATTACCGGGTTCTCGACCGCCGAGGTCTGCACCGCCTCCAGCAGACGACCGCGGGCGGCGCGATAGCCGTCCCAGCCGTCGAGATTGTATGCTGTAGCGAGCCCGGCCTTGGTGTCGCGTTCGGCAAGCAGGGTCTGCTGGGCGATGATGTTCCATTTCGCGTGGCTGGCACCGAGCGTATTGCCGAGCCATTCTTCCTGTGCCGGGCCGAGCATGGTCCGCTCCGGCCGGTCGTCGCCGGCAGAGCCTTCGAGTTCCGGCGAGCGGTATTGCCGCGTATCGAGCAGCGTCACACCGGCCAGATTGCCGAACCGATAGTGGTCGTAGATGCGAAGCGCATCGAACCCGGCGGCAAGGCTCGGATGCACCGGCATGTGCTCGAACCAGGCCTGGTAGGCGGCGCGGCGGCGGGCGAGGAATTCGGCCGGATTCGGCGCGTCGGGGGCGCGGTCATTGGCATAGTTGTTGGTAACTTCGTGGTCGTCCCAGACGGCGAGCCAGGGAAAGGCGGCGTGGGCGGCCTGCAGTTGCGGGTCGGATTTGTAGAGCGCGTAACGGTCGCGGAATTCGTAGAGCATTGAGGGTATGCCGGTCTCGTGCTTGCGTACGAGCTGCGCGCCATAACTGCGCTCATAGATGTAATCGCCGAGATGCACGACCAGATCGAGGTCGCGGCCGGCCATGTCGGCATAGGCGCTGTAGAACCCCTGTTCATATTGCTGGCAGGAGGCGAAGGCGAGGCGAAGCGTATCGACGCTGTCGGCCGGCGCAGTGCGGGTGCGGCCGGCCGGGCTCGTCGCATTGCCGGAGCGGAAACGGTAGAAATACCAGCGGCCGGGTTGAAGGCCCGTGACCTCCACATGCACGGAATGGGCGAATTCGGGGACTGCACGGAATAGGCCTGACTGGACCGGCTTTGAAAAAGCCTCGTCTTCGGCGACCATCCACTCCACGTCGATCGGATCGAGGTTCTGCTTCGGCGCCGGGGCAAAAGAATCGGCGGCGGCGGGCGATGCGTTCTCCGGGATCAGCCGCGTCCAAAGGACGACGCTATCGGCCCTCGGCGCGCCGGAAGCGACGCCGAGGGCGAAAGGATCGGTGCTGAAGCTCGCCGCACGGGCGGAGCCGAGCGGCCGCCAAATGGCAGCCGCCGCCAATCCGCCCACCAGTAAGCCTCGACGATCAATGAGCGGCATCGAACAGTCCTTCGCGAGCCTGGACCGCAAGGTCCGGGCGGTCAGTGGTAATCTGGCGGAGCGGCCGCTTCAGCCAGAAAGACAGGTCTTCCAGTTCGTTCGGAACCCAGACACCGAGCATTTCGGCCGGAACCAGTGCGGAAAGCAGTTCCCATTCCTCGAGCAGCAGCGACTTTTCGATCGCCAGCACATCGGATACCTGCAGCATGGCTTCGACGGATTGGCGCAGGCCGAGAGCCTGGACGGACTTGTGATTGAGCGAGGAAAGCCGGCGGATATGCGGCGCGACTTCGCCGATCGTCTTCAGGACTTCGCCGCTGAAGCTGGTCAGGAAGGAGTTGTCCGCCACGCCGAAACGATCGAGCATCGCCGCAGCCCTGGCTTCGAGGCCTTCATAAGGCTTGCCGTCGGCGTCAGCCTTCAGTTCTACATGCAGTTCGAGACCAGTCGGGGCGTAGATTTCGAGCACGTCTTCAAGCGTCGGAATGTGTTCGTCGGTGCCCTTGAGGATCACCGAGCGATATTCGCCGGCGGCAAGATCAGTCACCCGGCCGAAGCGCTCGGTGGTTCGGTCGAGGGTTGCGTCGTGGATGACGAGAAGTTCGCCGGTGGCGCTCAGATGCACGTCGAATTCAACCGATTCGACGGAGAGGTCGAGCAGGTTGCGAAAGCCGGTCAGGCTGTTCTCGGCCCAGAGATTGCGGGCGCCGCGATGGCCGACGATGATGGGATTGGTCATTGGAAATACCTCATTTCTATTTGCTGGAATCCACCAGGCCCTTGGTGAACCAGCGTTGCATCAGAAGGATGACGAGAGCCGGCGGCGCCATCACAAAAAAGGAAGCGGCCATTGCGATGTTCCAGGCCGGCTGGGCGTCGGCGACCGGGATCAGATCCTTCAATCCGATCATCGCCGTCGACATCGCCTTTTCGGTGGTGAAGAGGAGCGGCCAGAGATACTGGTTCCAGCCGTAGAGGAACAGAATGATCGACAGCGCCGCGATATTGGCGCGCGACAGCGGCAGGAGCACATCCCAGAAGAATTTCAACGGCCCGGCGCCATCGAGCTTGGCGGCCTCGCAGAGCTCGTCCGGTACGGTCAGGAAGAACTGGCGGAACAGGAAGGTCGCGGATGCCGAGGCGATCAGCGGCAGGATGAGGCCGCCATAACTGTTGATCATGTTCCATTGCAGCGCCGCGTCGAGCTGATAGCCGGTCCTGTCGGCAATGAAGCCCGTCAGGCCGATCGCCTCGAACAGCGACCGCAGCGGCCCGCCGGCATCGGCCACCGCCTCGTAGGTCGGGATGATGCGCACTTCGACCGGCAGCATCAGCGAGATGAAGATCAGCCAGAAAGCGGTCATGCGGAAGGGAAAGCGGAAATAGGTGACCGCGAAACCGGCTATCAGCGAGACCGTCAGCTTGCCGACGACAATGCCGACCGTGACGATGACGGAATTGACGTAGAGCCGGCTGAACTGGCCTTCGTTCCAGGCAAGGACGGTGTTCTCGACGAAATGGCCGCCTGGAACCAGCGGAAACGGCACCTGCTGCACCTCGCCAACCGTCAGCGAACCGGCGACGAAGGCGAAATAGAGCGGCATGCAGACGATTGCCGCGCCTATCAGTAGAACGACGTGGCAGAAGATCGACAGGCCCGTGTGACGTTCAACCATGGTCACACCTGATAATTGACTTTGCGCTCGACGGCGCGGAACTGCAGAATGGTGAAGAGCACGGCAATCGCCATCAGGATCACCGACTGGGCGGCGGACGAGCCGAGGTCGAGTTGGCGGAAACCGTCCTGGTAAACCTTGTAGACCAGCGTGTTGGTGCTGCCGGCGGGACCGCCGCGGGTTACCGTGTCGATGATGCCGAAGGTCTCGAACAGGCCGTAGACGAAATTCATGACGATCAGGAAGAAGATGGTCGGCGCCGCCATCGGCAGCGTCACCGTGAGGAAGCGGCGGACCGGACGGGCGCCGTCGATCGCGGCCGCTTCCATCACCGAAGCCGGCACGGCGAGGAAGGCCGCGACGAGGAAGATGTAGTCGTAGCAGACATGTTTCCAGACCGCCGCGACCGAGACCAGCAGCAGCGCGTCGAACGGCCGGCGGTTCGGGTCCCAGGCGATCCCCAACTCATGCAGCATCTGGGCGAGCGGGCCGACGGTCGGGTTGAACAGGAAAGCCCAGAGTACGCCGGATATCGCCGGGGCGATCGCATAAGGCAGAAGGATGACGCCTTTGTAGATCGCCCGGCCGCGCATGACGTTATCGGTGGCAAAGGCGAGCAGGCCGGCGATGACGAGCGTGGCGATACATTGCACCACCGTGAACCATAGCGTGAGGATGGCGCTGTCGCGATATTCGGGGCTCGAAAACAGGGCGGTGAAATTCTCAAAGCCGACGAAGATCATTGTGCCGCCGAAGGGATCCACCTGCACGAAGGCGAGCGACAGAGCCTTCCAGGTGGGGATGAAAAAGAAAAAGAGCAGGATCAGCAGCTGCGGCGCGAGCAGGCCGGCGGCCAGCCAGGGCCGCCGGAAATGCGAGGCCTTCAGCCCCGCTTCCGACGTCCCGACGAGGGAACTCAGGCTCCGCCGCAAGGGTAAACGAGAGCGGGTCGCCACGCCCTCGCTCCTCATCATGATGGCATCACTTGCCGGCATGGAGCTTCTCGTACTGGCGCAGGATTTCGTTGCCGCGCTTGACGGAACTGTCGAGCGCTTCCTGCGGGGTCTTCTTGCCGGTCCAGACGGCCTGAATTTCTTCGATCAGGATAGCGGTCGACTGGTTGTGGTTGCCGAAGCGGAAGCCACGGGAATTGTCGGTCGGCTCGCCGCGCGACAGCTGCTCGAGGGCGATTTCGCGGGTCGGATGATCCTTGAAATAACCCTCAGCCTTCATCTTCTGATAGGCGGCATTGGTGACCGGAACGTAGCCGGTCGCCTTGCTCCACCATTCCTGGGTCTCGGGTTGGGCGACGAAGTTGAAGAAGGCGGCGACACCGGCCTGAACCTCTTCCGACTTGCCCTTGACCGCCCAGAGCGAGGCGCCGCCGATCGTGCCGTTCCTGACATCGGCGCCTTCCTCATGCGGCATGACCGCAGCGCTCCACTTGAACTTGGCATCGGCTTCGACACCGGAATGGCTGGCGGTGGAGTTGATGATCGTGGCGCAGGTGCCAGAGGTGAAAAGGCTGATCGGGGCGACGCCCTGGCCGGCGATTTTCAGCACGCCGTCATCCACCCACTTCTTGAGACGGGCAACCTGGCCGACGACGCCGGTCTTGTTGTAGACGAATTCGGTGTCGAGGCCGGCATACCCATTGGCCTTGGTAGCGAAGGGATAGTTGTTGATCGCCGAATAGTTCTCGATCAGGCTCCACTGGAAATCACCCGGCAATGCCATCGAGCAATCGGTGATCTTCTTTTCCTTCAGCGCATAAAGCTGCTTTTCGAGACCTTGCCAGGTGTCGGACGGCGCGTCGAAGCCGGCGGCCTTGAAGGCATCGGCATTGTACCAGAGGATCGGCGTCGACGAGTTGAAGGGAAGCGCCGCCGGCTTGCCGTTGACGATGTAGAAGCCTGCGACCGGCTTGACGAAATCATTCCAGTCGATCTTGTAGCCTTGCTTGGCCATCAGTTGATCGACCGGGATGACGGCGCCGGAATTCAGCATGGTCATGAACCCGCGCTCGGCAGACTGGAGGATAGCCGGCTGCTGATTGACGCGGTATGCGGCGACCATGGCCGCCATGGTCTCTTCGTAATTGCCCTTGAACGTGCCGACGAGCTCGTACTTGTCCTGCGACTTGTTGAAGTCGGAGATCAGCTGCTGGACAGTATCGCCGAGCTTGCCGGAGATCGCATACCACCATTCGATCTTGACTCGGTCGGCGGCAGTCGCACCCGTCGCGCCCACCAGCAGCGCGCCGGCGGCAAGAAGGCCGGTTATCGATTTCACATATGTCGAAGCCATGTTTCGGATCCCTCGGTATTCGGGTCTTTCACGCGACCCGCCCTGTTTCGGTTCTGGCCATCTCCATCAGTCTGGGTTAGCCATGACATGGATGGGTTAGGTTACACATGTTACATACATGTGACATATGATACTTCAGAGGTGGGGACAATGGAATATCGTGAGCTGATGGTGCGGGCCGCGTGGCTCTATCACGTAGAAAGCCTTACCCAGCAGCAGATCGCCGAACGGATGAACATCACGCGGCGGCGGGTCAACGAGATCCTCTCGGAGGCGCTGGAAGCAGGCGTGGTCAGGATCAGCTTCGATTCCGTGCTGGCCGAAAGCGTCGAGCTGGAGGCGAAATTGCGCAAGCGATTCGGCCTGCAGGATGCGGTCGTGGTGCTGACGCCGACGGAGCCGGCGCTTCTGCATTCGGTGCTCGGACGCGGGGCCGCCGGCTTTCTCGGCCGGTTGATCCAGACGCAGAAACCTGCATCGATCGGCGTCGGCTGGGGCTCGACGCTGCGCGAGACGATCCAGCACATCCCATCGCTCAACGAGCCGCAGATCAAGGTGCGGTCGATGATGGGCGGACTGACGCAGGGCTCCGAAATCAACACGTTCGAGATCGTGCGCGGCTTTGCGCAGGTGCTGAACGCCCAGTGCCGCTATTTCGTGGCGCCGATCTATGCCGAGAGCCCGGAATCGCGCGATGCGATCATTTCGCAGGCGGTGTTCCAGAGGACGTTCAAACAGATCTGCGAGGTGGATGTCGCTTACCTCAGCGTCGGCGACGTGTCGCAGCAGTCGCTGCAGGTGCGCTACGGCCTGCCGGAAGGCATGACCGAGCAGATCCTCAGACAAGCAGGCGCGGTCGGCGACCTGATGGGCCGTTATCTCGACGCTGCGGGCAAGGAGATCGATCATCCGTTGAACCGCCAGGTGCTGGCCCCCGAAATGGAGGATTTTCGCCGCATCGGCTGCCGCATCGTCGCCTCGGGCGGGCCGCACAAGCACAAGATCCTGCAGGCGGTGGCGCAGAACGGGCTGATCAACGTGCTGATTACCGATGCCGACAGCGCCAAGGCGATGCTGGCGGCGAAATAGCCGTCAGATATTGCGGCGCTTGCCCTCCAGGAGGTCGATGATCGAGTTTGCGGCATCAAGCACGTTGGTGCCTGGGCCGAAGACGGCGGCGACACCGTGGTCTATCAAGTAGTCGTAATCCTGCCGCGGCACGACGCCGCCGACCACGACGATGATGTTTTCGGCGCCTTTTGCCTTCAGCGCTTCGACAAGCTGGGGTGCAAGGGTCCTGTGACCGGCCGCGAGCGACGACATGCCGACCACCTGGACGTTTTGCCTGACCGCGAGGTCGGCCGCCTCCTCCGGCGTCTGGAACAGGGGGCCGGCGAGAACCTCGAAGCCGATATCGCCGAAGGCCGACGCGATCACCTTGGCGCCGCGGTCATGTCCGTCCTGGCCGAGTTTGGCGACCATGATCTTCGGCTTGCTTCCAAGCGTTTGAGCGTAGCTGCCAAGCCGCGAGACGATCGTCTTGTATTCCGGATCATCCTCGTAAGCGGGTCCATAGATATCGCTGACCACTTCCGGCACGGCGGAATGATCGCCGAAGGCCTGCCGCATCGCATCGGAGATTTCACCGACGGTGGCGCGGGCGCGGGCCGCCTCGATCGCCACTTGCAGCAAGTTTCCCTCGCCGGTTTCCGCGGCCTCCTCCAGGACGGCGAGGGCCGCCGCTACCCGCTTCGGATCCCGCTGACGGCGAACCTCCTTCAGCCGCTTGATCTGGCCTTTGCGGACCGCGGAATTGTCGATCGCCAAAATGTCGATCTCGTCCTCGTTTTCCAGCCTGTATTTGTTGACGCCGACGATGATTTCCTCGCCGCGGTCGACGGCGGCCTGGCGGCGGGTGGCAGCTTCCTCGATCAGCCGTTTCGGCAGGCCGTCGGCGACCGCCTTGGTCATGCCGCCCATCGCCTCGACTTCCTCGATCAGGGCCCAGGCCTTTTCGGCGAGCTCATTGGTCAGGCTCTCGACATAATAGGAGCCGGCCAGCGGATCGACGACTTTGGTGACGCCGGTCTCGTGGCTGAGGATGAGCTGGGTATTGCGGGCGATGCGGGCGGAAAAATCGGTCGGCAGCGCCATCGCTTCGTCGAGCGCATTGGTGTGCAGCGACTGGGTGCCGCCGAGCACCGCCGACAGCGCCTCGTAGGCCGTGCGGATGACGTTGTTATAGGGGTCCTGTTCCTGCAGCGACACGCCCGACGTCTGGCAGTGGGTGCGCAGCATCAGCGACGAAGCCTTCTGCGGCTTGAACTCCTCCATGATCCGCGACCAGAGCAGGCGGGCGGCACGCAGCTTGGCCGCCTCCATGAAGAAGTTCATGCCGATCGCGAAGAAGAAGGACAGCCGGCCGGCGAACTCGTCGACGCTGAGGCCCTTGGCAAGGGCAGCGCGTACATATTCCCGGCCGTCGGCCAGCGTGAAGGCGAGTTCCTGGACGAGCGTCGCGCCCGCTTCCTGCATATGATAGCCGGATATCGAGATCGAATTGAACTTCGGCATTTCCTTCGCCGTATATTCGATGATGTCGGCGACGATCCGCATCGAGGGTTCGGGCGGATAGATATAGGTGTTGCGGACCATGAACTCCTTCAAAATGTCGTTCTGGATGGTCCCGGACAGTTCGGCCCGCGAACAGCCCTGTTCCTCGCCGGCGACGATGAAGGAGGCGAGGATCGGGATGACCGCGCCATTCATGGTCATCGACACGGACATGTCCTTCAGCGGGATGCCGTCGAACAGGATCTTCATATCCTCGACGCTGTCGATCGCCACGCCCGCCTTGCCGACATCGCCTTCGACACGCGGATGGTCGCTGTCGTAACCGCGATGGGTGGCGAGGTCGAAAGCGACCGACAGGCCCTTCTGACCGCCGGCGAGATTGCGGCGATAGAAGGCGTTCGAGGCTTCGGCGGTCGAGAAGCCGGCATATTGGCGGATCGTCCAGGGCCGGCCGGCATACATGGTGGCGCGCGGCCCGCGCACGAAGGGCTTCATACCGGGCAGAGAATCCAGATGATCGATGCCCTGCAGGTCTTCGGCGGTATAAAGCGGCTTGACATTGATGCCTTCGGGCGTGTGCCAGACCAGCGTCTCCGGCGAAGCCTTCAGCTCCTTCTCGGCAAGCGCTTCCCAGTCCTTGACCGCCTTTGCGGCTTTCACGGTCTTCTCGGCCATTACTCGAACTCCATGATCAACTCGTCGACCGCCAGGCTCTGGCCCTGGCTTGCGGCGACGCGTTTGACGATGCCCTGTCTCTCCGCCTTCAGAACGTTTTCCATCTTCATCGCCTCGACGGTGGCGAGCGTCTGGCCGGCTTCGACGGCGTCGCCGGCTTTCACCGAGACGGAGGTGATGACGCCGGGCATGGGGCAGAGCAGCATTTTCGAAGTGTCCGGCGGCAGCTTTTTCGGCATCAGGCGGGCGAGTTCGGCAACGCGGGGCGAACGGACGCGGGCGGTTACATCCATGCCCCGCCAGCGCAGCCGGATGGCCGAGCCGACGAGGTTGACCTTGACGCCCATCGTCTCGCCGCCGACCTGGAAGCGGGCGTGTTGCTGGCCCGGAAGCCAGCCACCGGCGACGGAAAGCGGCGTTCCGTCGGCAAAGCCTACGCCGGTGCCGTCAGGCCCGGTTTCGAGCGCTACGGCTTCCTCGAAACCGGCGAGCGTTACCACCCAATCCTTGCCGATCACCCGGCGATGATTGCCGATCGTGCCGGAAATCTGCACCGCGCGCTCCTGCAGGGCCTGATTGACCAGCACGGCGATGGCGGCGAGCTTTTTTGCCGCCGCCTCGTCCGGATGCACGCCCGAAAAGCCTTCCGGGAACTCTTCGGCGATGAAGGCAGTGGTGATGTTTCCGGAGCGGAATCGGCCATGCCCCATGACAGCCGACAGGAAAGGCAGGTTATGGCCGATGCCATCCACCTCGAAATCGTCGAGAGCCTTGCCCATTGCGTCGATCGCCGCCAAGCGATCGGGCGCCCAGGTGCAGAGTTTTGCGATCATCGGGTCGTAATACATGGAGATCTCGCCACCTTCGAAGACGCCGGTATCGTTGCGCACCACGGTGCCGTCGTCCTGCTGGCCTTCGGCAGGCGGGCGGTAGCGGGTCAGCCGGCCGATCGAGGGCAGAAAGTTGCGGTAGGGATCCTCGGCGTATAGCCGGCTTTCGATCGCCCAGCCATCCAGCTTGACGTCTTCCTGACCGAAGGACAGTTTCTCGCCTGACGCAACGCGGATCATCTGTTCGACGAGATCGATGCCGGTGACGAGTTCGGTCACCGGATGTTCTACCTGCAGGCGAGTATTCATCTCGAGGAAATAGAAATTTCTGGCGCCGTCGACGATGAACTCGACAGTGCCGGCCGAGAAATAACCGACCGCTTTCGCGAGTGCGACGGCCTGCTCGCCCATGGCTTTCCGCGTTGCCGCGTCGAGGAAGGGCGACGGGGCCTCCTCAATGACCTTCTGGTTGCGGCGCTGGATCGAGCATTCACGCTCACCGAGATAAAGCGTGGTGCCGTGTTGGTCGCCGAGCACCTGGATTTCGATATGGCGGGGCTGGTCGACGAACTTTTCGATGAAGATGCGGTCGTCGCCGAACGAGTTCTTCGCCTCGTTGCGGGAGGACTGGAAACCCTCGCGCGCCTCGGTATCGTTCCAGGCGATGCGCATGCCCTTGCCGCCGCCGCCGGCCGAAGCCTTGATCATCACAGGATAACCGATCGAGGCGGAGATTTTTACCGCCTCCTCGGCATCTTCGATCAGGCCCATATGGCCGGGAACGGTGGAGACGCCGGCTTCGGCTGCGATCTTCTTCGAGGTGATCTTGTCGCCCATCGCCTGGATGGCTTTGACCGGGGGGCCGATGAAGGCGACGCCTGCCTTTTCCAGCGCCTGCGCAAACGCAGCGTTTTCCGACAGGAACCCATAACCGGGATGCACGGCATCGGCACCGGTCTTCCTGATCGCTTCGAGAATTCTGTCGATGACGATATAGGACTGGCTGGACGGCGCCGGGCCGATATGCACCGCCTCGTCGGCCATGCGCACATGCAGCGCTTCTGCATCCGCATCGGAATAGACGGCGACCGTTGCAATGCCCATCTTCCTTGCGGTCTTGATGACCCGGCAGGCGATCTCGCCACGGTTGGCGATGAGGATTTTTTTAAACGCCGCCATCAAACCTCCAGGACGTCTTCGAAAGCCTGGGGAAAGTTTTTCCGCGCCAGGCTTTCGTTGATACGCAACATCGCCTGGTAGGAGGCGGGGTCGAACGAGCGATCTGCGGGGATCACTTCCCGCCCCAGCAAACGCGACAAGCGTTCGCCATCGAGATTGCCGCGCTCAAAGGGTTCCGCTCCGAAATAATGCCAAAGGGAATGCATGAAGGCGGTATCGGCCAGAGCGACCGTCTGATCCCGGCTGAGATGGCGCGGCCATTGTCCCAGCACCGTCACCTTGGGATTCGCCCGGCGAATGGTGAACTGCCACTGCGTTCCACTTAAACCCGACGGAAAGCCACGATGTTTGGTCATTTCGGGGATTTTGGGCATCATAGACTCCTGGAATATTTCATGGCTGCGGCCGCTCTTGTCACAGGGGCACTACAACGGGATCGTGTCGTGTTTCTTCCAATGCGTCGTCACCTGTTTGTTGCGCAGCGAGGCGAACGCCCGGGCGATGCGGCGGCGCGACGAATGGGGCATGATCACCTCGTCGATGAAGCCGCGCTCGGCCGCCACGAACGGATTGGCGAAACGCTCCTCATATTCCTTGGTCCGCGCCGCGATCTTGTCCGTGTCGCCGAGTTCGGAGCGGTAGAGGATCTCGGTCGCTCCCTTGGCGCCCATCACGGCAATTTCGGCTGTCGGCCAGGCATAATTGAAGTCGGCGCCGATATGCTTCGAGGCCATGACGTCATAGGCGCCGCCATAGGCTTTTCGCGTGATCAGCGTGACCATCGGGACAGTCGCTTCGGAATAGGCAAAGAGAAGCTTGGCACCATGCTTGATGACGCCGCCATATTCCTGCGCGACGCCGGGGAGGAAGCCCGGAACATCGACGAGCGTCAGGATCGGGATCGAAAAAGCGTCGCAGAAACGCACGAAGCGGGCCGCCTTGCGGGAGCTGTCGATGTCCAGGCAGCCGGCCAGCACCATCGGCTGATTGGCGACGACGCCGACCGTCTGACCTTCGAGGCGGATGAAGCCGGTGATGATGTTTCGCGCGTAGGCTTCCTGAATCTCGAAGAAATCGCCCTCGTCGGCGATCGCATAGATCAGTTCCTTCATATCGTAAGGTTTTGCGGCGCTATCCGGGATCAGGCTGTCGAGGCGGCTCTCGACGCGGGCGGGATCGTCGTGGAAGGGGCGGACCGGCGGCTTTTCGCGATTGTTGGCGGGCAGGAAATCGAAGAGCTGGCGGACGGCTTCGAGCGCCTCGATGTCGTTCTCGAAGGCGGCATCGGCGACCGACGACTTCTTCGTGTGGGTGCCCGCCCCGCCGAGTTCTTCGGCGGTGACGATCTCGTTGGTGACAGTCTTCACCACGTCCGGACCGGTGACGAACATGTAGGAACTGTCGCGCACCATGAAGATGAAGTCGGTCATGGCCGGTGAATAGACCGCGCCGCCGGCGCAGGGCCCCATGATGACGGAAATCTGCGGCACGACGCCGGAGGCCTCGGCATTGCGGCGGAAAACTTCGGCGTAACCGGCGAGCGACGCGACGCCTTCCTGGATACGGGCACCGCCGGAATCGTTGAGCCCGATCACTGGCGCGCCGACGCGCACGGCCATGTCCATGATCTTGCAGATTTTTTGCGCGTGGGTTTCCGACAGCGAGCCGCCGAGAACCGTAAAATCCTGAGAGAAGACGTAGACCTGGCGACCGTTGATCGTGCCCCAGCCGGTGACGACGCCGTCGCCCGCGACCTTTTGGCTATCCATGCCGAAATCCACCGCGCGGTGGGTCACGTACATGTCGAACTCCTCGAACGAGCCCTCGTCGAGCAGGACCTCGACGCGCTCGCGGGCCGTCAGCTTGCCCTTGGCATGCTGCGCCTCGATGCGCTTGCTCCCGCCGCCAAGCCTTGCCTCCGCCCGGCGCTTTTCGACCTCACCCAGAACTGCTCGCATGTCTGCTCCCGGTATTCCCTTAGGCACTACTTAGCGTCTTGCGCTCCGACGGGAAACCGCGGAACGCGCATCTATACGAATTGATAAGAGCGCGAACCGGAAAATGCAAAACGCCGGAAAACATACGACGGTGATTAGAGCGCGGTTTCGCCCGAATTCGTCTTGATGATGTTGATGAAGGCCTCGGCCGTCCAGGACAGCGGCGCGCCGGGCATGGTGATGATCCCGTAATCGGCGATCTTGTCCGGCACGAATGGCCGCATGGCGAGCGCATCGCTGCGAAAGAATTCGGCGATCAGCGACGGCACGATGGCGATGCCGAGGCCCTGGGCTGCGCAGGCGCAGGCCGTTTCGACCGAATGGACTTCGAGGCTGCAGCGGTAGGTCGGCACCATACGGCGCAGTTCGTGTTCCAGCTCGTTGCGGTTGACGCGCTGTCGACCGAGCAGGATCAGGTCGTTGCGGGCGAGATCGTTGACGTCGATCGCTTGCTTGGCGGCCAGCGGATGGCCGGCCGGCATCACGCAGGTCGTGCCGCTGGCAAAGAGCGGGCGGGCGTCGAAGGAATGTTCCTCCGGTGGCAGCCGGACAAAGCCGAGATCGGCGACGCGGCCGCGCACCATCCGCTCGATCGCATCATAGGGGCCGCTCAGGATTTCCACCGTGACGCGCGGATGATCGGCCTTGAAGCGGGCGAGGATCGGCGGCAGCATGGTGGTCGCAAGGCTGTGCGGGAAGGCGACCCGGATCAGCGCCTCGCCGAAGGCGCCGGAGCGGACGTCGCCGACCTTGACGCGCAGCCGGGCGACGCTCTCGGCGACATCATCCACCTCGTCGACCAGGAGATGCGCTTCCGGCCGCGGGATCAGACGGCCCTTGTCGCGCAGGAAAAGTTCGCGCCCGATCTCCTCTTCCAGCGACGCGAGCTGGCGGCTGATCGCCGACTGCGACAGGCCGAGTTGGGCAGCGGCTGCCATCGTCGAGCCGGTATCCATGATCGTCTTGAAGATTTCGAGTTGCTTGAAATTCATGTCGCGATCCTACGGAAGGCGGCGGCGAACACAAGCAAAGACGTCGAACAAGGTTTCCACGCGCAAAACGCATAGGATCATGCGTTCCGCGCATAATATTGCGCATCCTTCCCGGACCGCTATCGTCTGCGTCAACAAAGAGAAAAAGGGAACGTCTTTCATGAAAATTCTCTGTCCCTGCGGGACGAAGGATAAGCGGGAGCGCATGCTATGACGGTTTTCGTCATCCGCCGCTTCCTGCAGAGCATCGCCGTCCTCATCGTGACCGCGGTCATCGTCTTCATCGGCATCTACGCGATCGGCGACCCGGCCGAGATGCTGATCGCTCCGGATGCCAGCCCTGCGGAACGCGCCCAGGTGGTCGCCTCGCTCGGCCTCGACAAGCCGCTCTGGGAACAGTTCTTTACCTTCGCCTGGAATGCGCTGCATGGGGATCTCGGCCGTTCCTTCGTCTTCAATCGCCCGTCCATCAGCCTGATCTTCGAGCGCTTGCCGGCGACGCTGGAGTTGACGCTGACCGGCCTCGTCTTCGCGCTGCTGCTCGGCATTCCGCTCGGCCTGCTGTCCGGCCTGAAGCCGAACAGCGCCACCGACGAAGTGATCATGACCGGCTCGATCTTCGGCTTCTCGTTGCCGAGCTTCTGGCAGGGCATGATGCTGATCATGATCTTCTCCGTCTGGCTCGGCTGGCTGCCCTCTACCGGACGCGGCCAGATGGGCGAATTTCTTGGGCTCCATTCAAGCCTCTTCACACTGGACGGCCTGACGCATCTCATCCTGCCGGCAATCAATCTGTCGCTGTTCAAGCTCTCTCTGGTCATCCGCCTCACCCGCACCGGGGTGCGCGAAACCATGCCGCTCGATTTCGTCAAGTTCGCGCGCGCCAAGGGCATTTCCGAACGGCGCATCGTCTTCGTGCATGTGTTCAAGAACATCCTGATCCCGCTGATCACCGTGATCGGCCTGGAACTCGGCAGCATGCTCGCCTTCGCGGTGGTGACGGAGACGATCTTCGCCTGGCCGGGGATCGGCAAGCTGTTGATCGACAGCATCATGCGGCTCGACCGACCTGTCGTGGTTGCCTATCTGCTGGTCATCGTCAGCCTGTTCATCTTCATCAATTTCGTCGTCGACGTGCTCTATTCGCTGGTCGATCCCCGCGTCCGGCTGGGAGGTGCCCAATGACCGTTCGCGCCCTTTTTGCCGAAGACATGCTGCTCGGCAGACTGTTTACCGGCATCGGCCGTAGTCCGAAGGCGGTCGTTGCCGCCATCGTCTGCATCATCCTCCTGTTTGCCGCAGTCATCGGACCTTATCTGACGCCCCAGAACCCGTTCGATCTCGCGGTCCTGGACATCCTCGATTCCAAGCTGCCACCCGGCTCGCAGAGCATGGACGGCATGAACTACTGGCTCGGCACCGACGGCCAGGGCCGCGACATGTTTTCGGCGATGATCTACGGCCTGCGCACCAGCCTCGGCGTCGGCGTATTTTCCGGCCTTGTGGCCTTGATCGTTGGCACCGTGCTTGGCCTGATCGCCGCTTATTTCGGCGGGCGCATCGACACGCTGATCATGCGCGTGGTCGACCTGATGCTCGGTTTTCCGACCATTCTCGTGGCGCTGATGCTGCTGGCGCTTCTCGGCCAGGGCCTCTGGAAGGTGATCTTCGCGCTGATCCTGGTGCAGTGGGCGACATTTGCCCGCGCCGTCAGGAGTGCAGCACTGGTCGAGAAGAACAAGGACTATGTCGAGGCCGCGGTGACGCTCGGCATCGGCACGCCGCGTATCCTGATCGGCCATATCCTGCCAAACTGCCTGCCGCCGCTGATCGTCATCGGCATGCTACAGGTGGCGAACGCCATTTCGGCGGAAGCGACCCTTTCCTTCCTCGGCATCGGCCTGCCGATCACCGAACCGTCGCTCGGGCTTTTGATCGCCAACGGCTACCAGCTTTTGATGTCCGGCGAATACTGGATCAGCGTCTATCCGGGCGTGCTGCTGCTCGTGCTGGTGTTCTCGATCAACATCGTCGGGGACCGGCTGCGCGAAGTCCTCAATCCCCGACTTGGTGAAAGGTGAGCACGATGACACCCGTCCTCGAAGTCAAGAACCTTTCCACCCATTTCATGACCCGTCGCGGGATCTTGAAGGCGGTCGACGACGTGAGCTTCACGGTTGGCCAACGCGAGATCGTCGGCCTGGTGGGGGAATCCGGCTCCGGCAAGTCGATCACCGGTTTCTCGATCCTCGGCCTCGTCGATCCGCCCGGCCGGGTGGTGAGCGGCCAGATCCTGTTCAACGGCGAAGACCTGCTGACGAAATCGCCGACAGCGATGCGGGCCATTCGTGGCAAACGCATCGCGATGATCTTCCAGGATCCGATGATGACGCTGAACCCGGTTCTCTCGGTCGCCACCCAGATGATCGAGACTGTGCAGGCGCATGATCGGGTCTCGCGCGCAGAAGCCCGCGCCCGGTCGCGCGATGCGCTCGGCCTTGTCGGCATCCCTTCGCCGGAGGAGCGGCTCGATTCCTATCCGCACCAGTTTTCCGGCGGCATGCGCCAGCGCGTTGCGATCGCCATCGCGCTGCTGCACCGCCCGGACCTGATCATCGCCGACGAACCGACGACGGCGCTCGACGTGACGATCCAGTCGCAGATCCTGTTCGAGATCAAGCGGCTGGCCGGCGAGTTCGGCATGGCGCTGATCTGGATCAGCCACGATCTCGGCGTGGTGGCGGCGCTCGCGGACCGGATCATGGTCATGTATGCGGGGCGCATCGTCGAGGCGGGACAGGTCGACGGAGTGCTGACGACGCCGGTGCATCCCTACACGTCCGGGCTTCTCAGCGCCGTACCTGCGGCCGTGCCGCGTGGCGAGCCGCTTCGGCCGATCCCCGGCTTTGCGCCCTCGCCGCTGTCGCGCCCTTCCGGCTGCGCCTTCCGCGACCGCTGCGCTCGCGCGACCGATATCTGCGCCACCGAACCGATGCTCGAGATCGCCGCCGATCGCGAGTTCCGCTGTTTCCACCCCCATCTCTGGAGCGCCGCATGACGAACCCGCGCGTGGAAACCGTACCGCTCATAGAAGCCGTAGACGTCAGCCGGCGTTTTTCCCGCAAGCTCGATTATGCGGAGAAGATCGCCAACCTGTTCGGAGCGGGTCTCGAGGAAAAGACCGTGCATGCGGTCGACGAGGTCAATCTCGCCGTCTATCCGGGCGAGGTGGTCGGCCTCGTCGGCGAGTCCGGTTGCGGAAAATCGACGCTCGGGCGGGTGATGGCCGGCATCATGCCGGCGAGCGGCGGCGAGGTCCGCTGGAAGGGCCGGCCGCTGACATCGCTGCATGGCGAGGACAAACGCGCCATGCGGCTTTCCGCCCAGATGATCTTCCAGGACCCGATGTCGACGCTCAATCCGCGCAAGCGGGTGATCGACCTGATCGGCGAGGCGCCGAAAGTGCACGGCATCGTCAAGGGGCGGGAGATGCGCGATTACGTTGCCGCGCTCGCGGAGCGGGTCGGCCTCGATCCGTCCTATCTCGACCGCTTCCCGCACCAGTTTTCCGGCGGCCAACGGCAGCGCATCGGCATTGCTCGGGCGTTGGCGGTAAAGCCTAAACTGCTCGTCTGCGACGAGTCGGTCGCCGCCCTCGATGTGTCGATCCAGGCGCAGATCCTCAACCTGTTCATGGACCTGAAACGGGAATTCGGGCTGACCTACCTGTTCATCAGCCACGACCTCGGCGTCGTGAAACACATCTGCGATCGGGTGGTCGTCATGTATCTCGGCCGCGTGGTGGAAAGCGCCACGCCGGACGAGCTCTTCGATAATCCGAAACATCCCTATACCCAGGCACTGATCCGCGAACTGCCGTCGGTCACCGACCGCCGCCGGGTATTCACGCCGATCAAGGGCGAGATCCCCTCGCCGCTCCATCCGCCACCGGGATGTCATTTCCACCCCCGCTGTCCAATGGCTTTCGACCGCTGCCGCGTTGAACGGCCGGTCTTGAAGGAAACCGCCGCAGGCCATGTCAGCGCCTGCCACCTGAACGATCTTGCCACCCATCAGGCAACACATGCGACGGCCGAACCGGTCATCTAAAAAGGAAGGGAACGAACATAATGAAACCGATGAAATTTTTCCTGGCCGGGGTTGCGGCCTCGGTCCTCGCGCTGAGCTCGGCTCAGGCCGCGAACCTGATACTCGGCAGCGGCACCGAGCCCTCGGCGATCGATCCGCAGTTTTCGCGCACCGGCAACAACCAGAACATTGCCATGCAGGTCTTCGACCGCCTGGTGCAGACCGACCCGGCAATCAATGTCGAGCCGGCGCTTGCCGTCTCCTGGACCAATACCGATCCGCTGACCTGGCAGATCAAACTGCGCGACGGTGTCAAGTTCCATGACGGCAACCCGCTGACATCGGAGGATGTGATTTTCTCGCTCACACGCGCCAAGGACATCCCGAACAGCCCGGCGCCGTTTTCCGGCAATGTCGGGGCGATCGAAAGCATGAAGGCGATCGACAAGCTGACCGTCGAATTCAAGACCAAGAAGCCGACGCCCGATTTCATCGAACAGGTCGGTTTCGTCTACATCGTCGAGAAGAAGGTCGCGGAAGGCGCCTCGATCGAGGACTTCAACAGCGGCAAGGCCGCGATCGGCACCGGCGCCTACAAGTTCAAGTCCTGGACCCCGGGCGACAACCTGCAGCTCACCCGCAACGATGCCTTCTGGGGCAAGAAGCAGGATTTTGACAACGTCACGATCAAATTCATCTCGAACGATGCATCGCGCGTCGCCGCGCTTCGCTCCGGCGCCGTCGACCTGATCGACGCCGTGCCGCCGGGCGACGTGAAGACCCTCCAGGGAATCTCCGGCCTCAAGGTCTTCTCGATCGCCTCGGCCCGCATGATCTACCTTGCGCTCGACAGCGCCCGCGACAAGAGCCCCTTCATCACCGACAAGGAGGGTAAGCCGCTCGACAAGAACCCGCTGAAGGACGCCAAGGTCCGCCAGGCGCTCTCGGAACTGGTCAACCGCCAGCTGATCATCGACCGCATTCTCGACGGTTCGGCTGAAGCCGCAGGCCAGCTGGTGCCGAACGGCGTTGCCGGCAACGATCCATCGATCACGGTGCCCGCCATGAACGTCGAGAACGCCAAGAAGCTGCTGGCGGATGCCGGCTACAAGGACGGTTTCGGCATCACCATCCACACCTCCAACGACCGCTTCCCGGGCGATTCGGAAGTGGCGCAGGCGCTCGGCCAGATGTTCGCCCGCGGCGGACTGAAGGTGAACGGCGTCGTCGCTCAGCCCTATAACGTCTACACCAAGGGCGCCGGGGCCGGCGAATTCTCGGCCTTCATCTTCTCGCTCGGCAACTCGACGCCGACGTCCGCGACCGGCCTTCGCAACCTCCTGATGACCGTCAACAAGGATGCCGGCACCGGTTCGTTCAACCGGACGAAATACTCGAACCCGGCCTTCGACGATGCGATGCGCGCCGCAACCGCCGAGTTCGACGTCAAGAAGCGCGTGGAACTGCTGCAGAAGGCCACCAAGATGGTGTTCGCCGACGTGCCGGTCATCCCGCTCTACTGGCAGAAGGTCCACTGGGCCGGCAAGGCGAACCTCTCCTACGTCGCCAACATGACGGAAGACACCAGCGCGACGCTTGCCGGCATCGCCAAGTAAGCCTGCTCTTGCTGCGGCCCTCATTCCGGGGCCGCAACATCCCGGGCCGGCCTGACGTGTGGTGGGGCCGGCCCGGGCATTGATTTGCCAATTTTGAGGATATGGACATGGATACCCTGACGCCATCGCGCTTCGAGGTGATTGCCGACGACGTGATCGTCGAACGCGATGTGATGGTGACGATGCGGGACGGCATCAAGCTCGCAACCGACGTCTACCGGCCGGCCAAGGACGGCAAGGTGATCGAAGGCCGGCTGCCGGCAATCATGGAACGCACGCCCTACGGCAAGGCGGAACGCTCGCGTTCCGAGATCGAAGTGGGCATGACGGAGCCGATGAAGCGCCATGAGGTTGCGAGCTATTTCGTCCGGGCAGGATATGCCGTAATCTACCAGGATTGCCGCGGCCGCTACAATTCCGAAGGCGAATTCAGCAAATACATTTCCGAAGCCGCGGACGGCTACGATACCGCCCGCTGGCTGGTGGAACAGGCCTGGTCGAACGGCCAGTTTGGCACGATGGGCCTTTCCTATGCGGCGCATACGCAGGCAGCGCTCGCCTGCCTCAACCCTCCGGGGCTCGCCTGCATGGTGATGGACTCGGGCGGCTTTTCCAACGCCTATCAATGCGGCATCCGCCAGGGCGGCGCATTCGAGCTGAAGCAGGCGACCTGGGCCTATAACCAGGCGATCGGCGAGGGCAATGAAGTGGCCCGCGCAGCGATCGAGGCGGAGGATATCCGGGCGTGGTTCAATGTCATGCCCTGGAGCGAAGGCGCTTCGCCGGTGCGCTGGATGCCGGAATACGAAAACTACCTGCTCGACCAGTGGCGCAGCGGCACGTTCGACGAAAGCTGGCGTCGCGTCGGCCTTTATATGGAGGGCTTCTACGAGACTTTTCCGGAAGTGCCTATCGCGCTGATGTCGAGCTGGTACGACGCCTATGTGAAATCGACGCTCGACAATTATCGCGGCCTTTCCGGCAAGAACAGCCGACCGCTACGGCTGATCATGGGACCGTGGCTACACGGCAACCGCAACACGACGCTCGCCGGCGATACGTCTTTCGGGCCGACCGCGCCGCTCGGCGGAAACGTCGTGGAAAGCTGGCTATCCTTCCGCCGCAACTGGTTTGACCACTGGCTGAAGGGCAAGGACAACGCGGTTGCTCAGGAACCGGTGGTGCGCGCCTTCGTGATGGGCGGCGGGTCAGGCATGCGCAATCCGGACGGGCGCCTGGATCACGGCGGAGGCTGGATCGAAGCGAGCGATTGGCCGCTGCCGGGAACGGAATTCCGCAACTATTACATCCATGAGAACGGCTCGCTTTCGACCGAAAAGCCGAAAGCGAGTGCCGCGCCCTTCACCTACGATTTCGACCCCAAGAACCCGGTTCCGACCATCGGCGGATCGCTGACAAGCGGCCAGCCGATTTTCGAAGGCGGCGGTTTCGACCAGCGCGAGGGAGAGAAATTCTACGGCTCGAAACATCCGGGCCTGCCGCTTTCGGCGCGTGCCGACGTGCTCTCCTTCGAGACCGAGCCGCTCGCCGAAGATGTCGCCGTGGTCGGGCCGATCACGGTCGAGCTCTACGTCTCGTCCGATGCGCCGGATACCGATTTCACCGCGAAACTCGTTGACGTCTATCCGCCGAGCAAGGATTACCCGACCGGCTACGCGCTCAACATCACCGACGGGATCATCCGCTGCCGCTATCGCAACTCCTTCGAAAAGCCTGAACCGATCGTCAAGGGCGAAGTGTTCAAGGTCACGATCGAGCCGTTCGCGACCGCCAACCTGTTCGCCAAGGGCCACCGCATCAGGGTTGATATCTCATCATCCAACTTCCCGAAGTACGATATAAATCCAAATAGCTATGCGCCGGAGGGCCGGGGACGCACAAGCCAAGTGGCCCGCAACACGGTTTTCTGCGATGGTACGCGTGCATCTGCCATCCGGCTGCCGATCGTCGGTGGAGCGGCAATGGTGGGGCTGAAGCCCATCGCGAAATGAACTAGGCCATGCTGACCGTCGCCGTTACCGGCCAAATCCTGATCCACGGCCCCCTCGACCTCTGTGGTGAGGGGCAGGCCGAGGTTCGGGATTTCCTCGAGGCGGATGTGGTCTTCGGCAATCTCGAGGCGACGGTGGAGACGGCAGGGGCATGGCCGACCAAGACGAAAACGCTGCATCTGGCCTCGGCGGATGCTCTCGTTTCGGTGCGAGAACTCGGCTTCCACGCGGTGACGCATGCCAACAACCACGCCTTCGACCTCGGCCCGCCGGGCATTGCATCGACGCGCGCCGCCGTGGAAGCGGCCGGGTTGAAGCTTGCCGGCAGCGGATCGGATATCGAGCAGGCCGCAGCGCCGGCGATCGTGCCGGGACCTCATAGATCGCTCGCCATCTTCTCCGTCGATCTCGGACCACAGCCGGATGTCAACTATGCCTCGGTCGATCGCGGCGGCATTGCCCCATTGCGAATGAAACGGACGGTGAGTGTGCCAACCGCCGAATTCGAGACGCTGAAGCGGATCGTCGGGACGCTCGGTGACGACAAGCGCGGCGCGGCGCGTGCTGCAGTCGGTTATGACCTCGGCGAACGCCCGGAGCTGGACGTCTTCGGTACGCCCGTCGTTGCCGGCGATGCGATCGGCGCCCGCTGGACTGCCGACGAAAAGGACATGCGGCGGCTTGTCGACGGCGTCGATGCCGCGAAGGCGATCGGGGACCTGGTAGCGGTGGCGATCCACGGCCACCATTGGGATGCGAACTGGAAAACGACACCCGACTGGCTGCTCGATCTGTGCCGCGGCCTGATCGACAGCGGCGCGGACCTGGTTCTCGGCACCGGCGCACCGGTCATGCAGCCGATCGCCTTCCATCGCGGGCGAGCGATCATCGCCGGCCTCGGCAACTTCGTTTTTCACACCCGGCGTCCGGCGACCTATGACGAAAAAGGTGTCGATGTCTGGCGCAGCGCCGCAATCCGGCTGACGCTTGCCGATGACGGTACGTGCGAGAGACTTGAGCTGCTGCCGATTTCCGTCGGCAGGCCGACGGACCAAGGTCTGCCTCCGGGCCCGGTTCCGCTGCAGGGTTCCGATGCGGACGAGATCAGGCAAAGAGCGCTTGCCGGGCTTTCGGCGGCAGACCGGCAGCTTGTCGTCTGATCAGCCGAGCTTGCCGGTGAAAATGTAACCGACGCCGCGAACGGCCTTGATCAGCTGGGGATGTTTGGCATCCGCCTCGATCTTGCGGCGCAACCGGACGATCTGGGCGTCGATCGTGCGATCGAAGGCGTCGAGCTGCCGTCCCCTTGTCGCATCCATCAGGAAATCGCGCGTCAGCACGCGGCCGGCGTGCTGGACGAAAGCCGCCAGCATGTCGAATTCGCCCGTCGTCAGTTCGACTTCGCCATCTTCGGCAGACAGCAGCTGGCGTCTGGAAAAATTGAGCGCCCATCCTTCGAAACGGACGATCTTCTCCTCGTTTTCCTCCTGCTTCGGCTGAACCGGCTGGCGCCGCCTGAGGATCGATTTCAGCCGCGCATGCACTTCGCGCAGGTGAAAAGGTTTTGCGATGTAATCATCAGCGCCGATCTCGATGCCGATGATCCGGTCGACCACGTCGTCACGGCCCGTCAGCATCATGATCGGAATGTCCGATTGCATCCGGATTTCCCGCGCAAGATCGAAGCCGTCCTGACCACCGGGAAGCGAGAGGTCGAGAAGGATGATGTCGATCTCTTGCCTCTTCAGCTGAACGCGCATTTCCTGCCCGTCGGACACCGCACTGACGGCATATCCTTCGCCCTCGAAATATCGCGTCAGCATCTGACGGATTCGAGGATCGTCGTCGACGACGAGGATGTTTGCGGAACTGGCGGGGGATGACATCAACAGGGAACCGGCGTGTTACAGATTGTTACCAATTAGAACCGTCTTTCACACGACTAGCATTCGCGCGTTACCGGGATTCGGTCAACTGCCTCAACCAAACGGATAGGGGCAGTTTCATGTTTCTCACGGATTATGCGAAGACCTTCAACGCGGCAGCAGCAAGACCGCTCGACGAGCCGGACTGCCTGCATTCGCTGTTTGCAAAGCAGCCGGTCGAATATCTCGCGGCCGGCCAGCCCCTCTTCTTCGAGGGCGACGAGGCCAGGCATATTTTCGAAGTCATCGAAGGGACGCTGCGGGTTTTCCGGATCATTTCGGAAGGACGGCGGGTGATCACTGGATTTCTGCATGCCGGCGACGTGATCGGCGTTTCGCTCCGGGACAATTATATCTACACCGCAGAGGCCATCACCGCGGCGAAGGTCCGTCGGCTGTCGCGCCGGCAGTTCGAGGCGGCGGTCATCAATTCCGAGAGCCTGAGGCCCAAGGTCTTTGCCCGGGTCTGCGACGAAATGGCCGCAGCCCAGGACCAGATGGTGCTCCTGTCGAGCAAGAGCGCGGAGGAACGGATCTGCACGTTCCTGCTGAAGTACCTGAAACGCGCGATGGCCGAAGGCAATGCGCAACCGATCGTCGAGCTCTCCATGAGCCGGCAGGACATGGCCGACTATCTCGGCCTGACGATCGAAACGGTTTCGCGTACTATCACCAGGCTCATCGGCAAGGGCGTGCTGAATGTTCTGGACCCGGCCGCCCGTCATTCCATAAGAATCGAACGGCCGGGAATGCTTGCGCAACTTGCCGGAGACGACGATGACTGTGGAGACATGCGGCGCGACCTGATCGCTCTTGGTGAGCGACGGCGCCATTAAACGGAATAGACATGAACGGCAATACAGGATCCGAAGCCACGGCGGAAAGCCAACTCGATGCCGTCACCTCTCTTCTCGACGATGCCAACCTTATCGCCCATGGCGTGGACGGCATCATCAGCCGCTGGACCAGCGGCTGCGAGCAGCTTTACGGATGGCGTCGGGAGGAGGCTCTCGGCAAGGTCGTTCACGATCTTCTGGCGACACAGTTTCCCGAGCCGCTCGACGAGATCCGTCGTCACGTCCAGACCTATCATGCCTGGCAAGGAGAGGTCGTTCATCGCCACAAGCACGGTCACACAGTCTTTGTGGCGAGCCGCTGGGTGGCCGTCAATCCATCGAGCGACGGTCCTTCGATCATCGTTCAAACGAACAGCGACATCACCGAGATGAAAAGGGTGCAGAACGATCTTGCCGAACGCGAAGCGCATCTGCGCTCAATTCTGGACACCGTTCCGGAATCGATGGTCGTCATCGACGAGGTCGGCTGCATCTCGTCCTTCAGTGCTGCTGCGGAGCGGCTGTTCGGCTACTCATCCGACGAGGTCTGCGGCCACAATGTGAAGATGCTGATGCCATCGCCGGACCGGGACGCCCATGACGGATATATCTCGCGCTACCTCCATACCGGCGAACGCCGGATCATCGGTTACGGCCGCGTCGTGACCGGGCAGCGCAAGGACAAGAGCACATTTCCCATGGAGCTTTCAGTCGGCGAGGCCGTCACCAACGGCAAACGCATTTTTACCGGCTTCGTCCGCGACCTGACCAGCCGTCACAAGATCGAAGAAGAGCTGCGCCAGGCCCAGAAGATGGAAGCGATCGGCCAGCTGACCGGCGGCCTGGCCCACGATTTCAACAATCTTCTCACCGTCATCAGCGGCAATCTCGAGATGATGGAGAACAAGCTCGCGGATGCGGGACTGCTCGAACTGCTGCACGAGGCCCAGGGCGCCGCGGAAGACGGTGCCAAACTGACAGGCCAGCTTCTCGCCTTCGGACGGCGCCAGCCGCTCAACCCGAAGCTCGCGGATGTCGGCAATCTCGTGTCCGGTTTCTCGGAGCTTCTCAGGCGCACGCTCGGCGAAACGATCGAGCTTCGCACAACCGTCACCGGCGTTTCCAACGAAGCGCTGGTCGATGCATCGCAGCTCCAGAACGCGCTTCTCAACCTGACGCTTAATGCCCGAGACGCGATGCCGCGTGGCGGCAAGCTGTCGATCGAGATCTCCCGCGTCCGGCTGGATGTCGACTATGCGCAGATGTATCCCGATGTCCGCACCGGCGATTTCGTGCTGATCTCCGTCACCGACACAGGCATCGGCATGCCTCCCGACGTCAAGGACAAGGCTTTCGAGCCATTCTTCACCACCAAGGGCCTGGGCGCCGGAACGGGGCTCGGCCTCAGCATGGTCTACGGTTTTGCCAAACAGTCCGGCGGGCATATCCAGCTCTATAGCGAGCCGGGGCAGGGCACGAGCGTCAGAATTTTCCTGCCGGTGGCGCGCAAGGCCGATGCGGCGGGTCCGCTTGCCGTCGAGGCTGGCTCGAAACAGGCCTCCATTCCCGGCGGCAACGAAAAGATCCTCGTCGTCGAGGACGACCCGCGGGTCCGGCGCATCGCCGTGTCCCGGCTGACGCAGCTCGGTTACGGCGTCATCGAGGCCTCGAACGGCCAGGAAGCGCTGGACCAGCTCGGCCAGCACGACGGCATCCACCTTCTTTTCACGGATATCGTGATGCCAGGCGGGATGACGGGCGACGAACTGGCGGCTGAAGTGCGCACAAGACGGCCTGGCATGAAAGTGCTGTTTACCTCCGGCTACGCCGAACCGGCGATCGCCGGACGCGAGCTCGCCCAATCCGGTAGCTGGCTAAAGAAGCCGTATACCGCCCGAGAGCTCGCGGTGCGGCTTCGGGAACTGCTGGACTGAGTTAGATTTCAAAAGGCTGCATCTGCAGCCTTTTTTTGGACAATCGCCCGAGACAATGCTTGAGAGGCCTTCGCTGCGTAGGCATCGGGGCCTGCGCTTGTTCAATATCCCTGATTCATTCCGGCGGGTCGTCCTGCAGCACGCGCCAGGAGGCGCCTTCGAGGTCGTCGTACTGGCCGCTTTTCAGCGACCAGAGAAAGGCGAAGAGGCCAAGACCGCCGAGGAAAAGCGCGATCGGGATGAGATAGATCAGCATGTTCATGCGACGCGGGCCTTACCGGGAGGAATTTTTGTTTCGCCGTTGCTCTGCGCCGCCTCGGCCTTGGCGGCGCTTGCCGATCCGCTGAGCCGGAGGGCGTTGGCGACGACGATGATCGAGGACGTGGACATGGCAACGGCGGCAATCAGAGGCGTCGCATAACCGGCCAGAGCGATCGGCACGGCGATAACATTGTAGCCGATGGCGAGCGCAAAATTCTCGCGGATCAACCGGCCGGCGCGCCGCGAGATATCGATTGCCAGCGGCACCGCTTCGAGGCTGTCGTGCATGAACACAAAGTCGGCGGCCTGACGGCCGACATCCGCCGCCGTCGCCGGCGCGATCGAGACATGCGCTGCGGCGAGCGCCGGCGCGTCATTGATGCCATCACCGACCATCAGCACCTTGCGGCCGCTTGCCTCGAACGAGGTGCAGAACTCCGCCTTCTGTTTCGGCGAAAGCTCCGCCTGCCAATGTTCGAGGCCGAGGCGTGTTGCAAGATCGGCAACCACCCGGCGCCGGTCTCCGGACAATATGCCCGTCTCGAAACCGTTGGCCGCAAGGGATGCCGTGGCGGCCAGGGCGCCGGGACGAAGCGAATCGTCGAAGCGGAAGGTGGCGATCTCCTCGGCGTCGAGCGAGAGAACCGTTTCGGTCACGCTATTGCCTGGGCTTCCGTCATCCGGCACCGACAGGGCGAAGCGGCGGTTGCCTAGGCGGTAGACGCCTGCCGGCGTCACCGCTTCCAGGCCCCGACCGGGAATTTCGGTGACCGTTTCGAAGACCGTGACCGGGCCGGATACCGCCGTCGCGAGCGTCTGCGAAAGAGGGTGGCGCGAATGGACGGCGAGCCCGGCCGCCAGGGCGAGCAGCTTCCTGTCGAACCGCTCGACTTCCAGCAGCCGAGGCCGGCCGAGGGTCAGCGTGCCGGTCTTGTCGAATAACACGGTGTCGATTTCGGCAAGCCGTTCCATGGCCGAACCGTCCTTGACCATGATGCCGTTCCGGAACAGCCGGCCGGCTGCAACCACCTGCACCACCGGCACGGCAAGGCCGAGTGCGCAGGGGCAGGTGATGATCAGCACGGCGATGGCGACCAGCATGGCGTGCTTCCAGTCGCCGCCGATGAAACCCCAGGAAAGAAAGGCGGTGAGCGCCAGAAGATGGACGGCCGGAGAGTAATATTGCGCTGCCCGGTCGGCGATCCGACGATAGCGCGCCCGTCCACCCTCGGCCGCCTCCATCAGCGAAATGATTTCGGACAGGAAGGAATCCTTCGCGACAGCCGTCGCCTTCAGCACCAGCGAACCGGTGAGGCTGAGCGTTCCTGCCTGTATGATGTCCCCGACGCGGACCGGCCTTGGAGCGCTTTCGCCATTGACGATGGAGACGTCGATGTCGCTTGCGCCGCTCTCGACGAACCCGTCCACCGGCACCCGCTCGCCGGCAGCGATCGCCACCCGGTCACCCGGCCGGATTTCGTCCACGGGACGATATTCACGCGAGCCGTCCGGACCGATGATCGTGGCGCCGCGGGGCGACAGACGCGCAAGACCGCTGATCGCGGCCCGCGCCCGGTCGCGCATGACATGGTCGAGCGTGCGGCCGATCAGCAGGAAGAACAGGAGCGAGACAGTGGCATCAAACCAGGCCTGTTCGCCGTGATGCATGGTTTCCCAGAGCGACACCGCATAAGAGAGCGTAATGGCGAGCGCGATCGGCACGTCCATATTGGTCCGGCCGCGGCTGAGCGCATTCCAGGCGGATTGATAGAAGAAACGGCCGCCATAGATCAGCGCCGGCGCGGCGATAAACGCCGATATCCAATGGAACATATCGCGGGTCGAGGCATCGGCGCCCGACCATACAGAGACCGAGAGCAGCATGATGTTGGCTGCCGCGAAGCCACAAAGGGCGACAGCGCGGATCAGGTCGCGCTGCAGCTTTTCGCCGACCTCCTCGGCATTCGAGAAAAGATGTGCATCGTAGCCGGTGGCATCGACGATGGCCCTGACCAGTTCGACCGGATCCGTGTCGTCGTCTCCGGCCTTCTCCCGCCAGACGATCGAAACACGCTTCGTGGAAAGATTGACCCGCGCCCGCTCGACGGATGGCAGCGCATTGAGCGCCTTTTCGATCGTCGCGATGCAGGTGCCGCAATGGACCTGCGGAACGCTGAGATCGGTCTGGCGCAGGCCGGGGCCGATCATCCGGCTGGAGAGCGTCAATTCCTCAGAGGACGGAAGCGAATGACCCGAATATCCTTCGGCTCCGGGCGCGCAGCAGCTCATTCCGCCCTCCTCAAAACGGCGATCCGTTCGGCCTGATGCAGGATGCGCTTGCCGTTCCTGATGGCGCTCGCATCGACGATCCAATGGCCGGGCAGGATTTCGTGTGTGGCCGTGAAAACCCCTTGGGCGACGGGAACGAGGTCGAGTTCGAAATCCTGGTGTTCGCCGACCGGTCGCTTGAACTTGAGCGTCAGCGTATCGGCCGCGACCGGCCCGTTCTTCGGGTGAAAGACCTCGTATCGAATATCGGAGCCGTCGGTGGTGATGCGCCCGGTGACACCCGTCGCCGTCAGCGTCCGCGCCTCGGCCGCCTTGCCGTTGAACTGCTGGCTGGCGACATAGGTATTTTCCGCCACCAGTCCGCTCCAGCTGGTGACCGCGTTATAGGCCATGTAGAAATTGACCGAGATGATGGTGCCGAAGAAGAGCACCAGCACGCCGACCATATGCCAGCCGGTGAAGACGAAGGTTTTTGCTGGGATCGTATTCATTTTCGTCGTGCTCATTTTCTGGCTCCCGGTGTGTTGAAGACCGCTGAATAGCTGTCCTTTTCGTGGCTCGACCGGTCCTCGGCGATGAAGTGGAAATCGGCGGCCTCGGCGGAAACGGCACCCTTGGGCAGGGTTACGAAGACCTTCAGGGCAAGCGTCTTGTCAGGCTCCACCTGCACCGCGAAAAGACGGCCCGGAACATCCGTGATGCCGGAAATTTTCATCGTCGCTTCGGGCAAGCCTTCCATCGAGACGAGGATCGTGCGCGGCTCCGGGATCATGTTGAGCAGCCGGATCGTGTAGCCGTTGCGGATGGAACCGTCCGATTCCAGCACGAATTGCGGGTTGCGATCATGGAGCACGTTGACCTCCAGCCGGTCGCGCGACAGGAGCGCGAAAACGAGGCCGAGGCCGACCGCTGTCCAGACGCCGAGATAGATCAGCGTGCGCAGCCTGAGGATGACCTTCCAGTCGAAATGGCGGACCTTGTCGATAAAGGAACCGTCCGGATTGCGCACCAGCACCGGATCTATCGCCGTCGTGCCGCCGTTTGTGGCAAGCGCCATGTTGGCGTCGTATTCATCGAGCGTGGCATAGGCGATCAGGCCACGCGGCTTGCCGATCTTGTCCATGACGCCGTCGCAGGCGTCGATGCAGAGCGCGCAGGTGATGCAGGCCATCTGCTGCCCCTCGCGAATGTCGATGCCCATGGGACAGACGGCCACGCAGGCATTGCAGTCGACGCAATCGCCGACCGGCTGTCCGGCTGCTGCCGCCTTCTTGGCATGGCGGCTGCGCGGCTCGCCGCGCCAGTCGTTATAGGTGACGACCAGCGAGCTCTCGTCCAGCATGGCGGCCTGGATGCGCGGCCAGGGGCACATGTAGATGCAGACCTGTTCGCGCAACAGCCCGCCGAGCACGTAGGTCGTGGCCGTCAGGGTGGCCACGGTCGAATAGGCGACCAGCGCCGCCTGGCCGGTGACGAAATCGAAGGCGAGCGAGGGCGCATCGGCGAAATAGAAGATCCAGGCGCCGCCCGTCGCAACCGCGATCGCCAGCCATGTGGCGTGCTTGGCGACGCGCTTCCAAAACTTGTCGAGGCTCCACGGCGCGGCGTCGAGCTTGATGCGGGCATTGCGGTCGCCCTCGAAGAACCGCTCGACGACCAGGAAAAGGTCGACCCAGACCGTCTGCGGACAGGCATAACCGCACCAGGCGCGACCAACGGCCGATGTCACCAGGAAAAGGCCGAAACCGGCCATGACCAGAAGTCCTGCGACGAAGAAAAATTCCTGCGGCCAGATTTCGATGAAGAAGAAATAGAAACGACGGCTTGCAAGATCGACGAGCACCGCTTGATCGGGTGCGAAGGGACCGCGGTCCCAGCGGATCCAGGGAGTGAGGTAATAGATGCCGAGGGTTATCAGCATCACCAGCCATTTGAAGCGGCGGAAGCGCCCTTCGGCGCGTTTTGGAAATATCTTCTTGCGCTTCTCGTAAAGCGGCTTGCCCGGCGAATGCACGGGCTGGACATCGATCCGTTCGACGGAGGCGTCGCTAGGGCCAAGCGCTGGGGACGTATAGAGATTCATGGGACCAGTTCCTTTGGTCCATGTTCTCTCATCCCGGGGACGGCTACTCCTTGACACAAGTCAACCGCGCCGGAGTGACAAAACGGCCGCCCGCTGATGACAGACAGGCGGCCGCTCGTCAGATCGAACGGAGCAGCGTTTATTCTTATTCCCCGCCGCCGAGCGAGTGGATGTAGACGGTAAGCTGTTTGACAGCCACGTCGCCGAGGCGGCCTTGCCAGGCTGGCATGACGCCGTGTTTCGGGGCCTGGATCTGTCTGGCAATCTCCGCTTCGCCGTGAACCTTCAGCCAAATGGCGTCGGCAAGGCTCGGCGCTCCGAGATCCCGTTTGCCCTCGGCCTTTTCGCCGTGGCACGCGACACAGTTGTCGGCGAAGAGCTGTTTTCCGGGCTCGACCATCGATGGATCGCGCGGGGTTCCGGTAAGGCCCACCACGTAGGCGGCGACCTGGCGCACCTCGTCCGGCTTCAACATGTCGGTAAAGGCCGGCATTTCGGAGATGCGGGTCTCCCCGTCGGCGGGATCGCGGATGCCGTGGGCGATCGTCTGGTAGAGGGCGTTGATATCACCACCCCAAAGCCAGTCGTCGTCGTTGAGGTTGGGATAACCCCGTCCGCCGGTCGCACCCGTGCCGTGACACGGGGTGCAGTTGACGCGGAAAGCTGCTGCGCCGCCGGCCGTTGCGAACTGGCTGAGCTGCGGATCGGCGACGATGTCTTCCAGCGAAGAGGTCGAAATTTTCTCCAGGATGCCGCCCTGGGCGATCTTCGCACCGTCGAGATCGGCGGCAAACTCGGCGCGGCTCGAATATCCGAGCAGGCCTTTTGTCGCATTGGTGAGGAGAGGAATGGACGGATAGGCAATCGCATAACCGATCGCCCACAGGATACAGGCGTAGAAGGTCCAGAGCCACCAGCGCGGCAGCGGGTTGTTGAGTTCGCGGATGCCGTCCCACTCGTGGCCGGTGGTCTCTATGCCGCTTAGTTCGTCGATATGTTTTTCCGCCATGTTCAATCCTCCTTCAGAGGGATCCGCGCGGCCTCGTCTGCAGAGGCTTTCGCGCCGGGGCGCAAGGTGAAGACGAGAACGCCGAGGAAGAACAGGGTCATGGCGAGCAGACCCCAGCTATCGGCGAAATGGCGCATGGCCGTGTAGAATTCCATCATCCTGTCCCTTCAGCGGTAACCGGCGGCATCGTCATAGGTCGAGAAATCGACCAGCGTGCCGAGCATCTGCAGATAGGCGACCAGCGCGTCCATTTCGGTGAGGCTCTGGGCGTTACCGTCGAAATCGCCGACCTTGGCCTTGGGATAGCGGGCAAGCAGACCGGATGTGTCGGCATTCGGATCCGCCTGGTCGGACAGATCCGCCTTGGCGCTCGCGATCATCTCGTCCGAATAGGGGACGCCGACGGCGCGGTTCGCCTTCAGATCCATGGAAACGTCAACGATCTTGAGCGGCGTCGTCTTGAGGAAGGAATAGCTCGGCATCACCGATTCTGGAACGACGTCGCGCGGTTCGGTCAGATGCTGCACGTGCCATTCGTTCGAATAGCGGTCACCGACGCGGGCAAGGTCGGGCCCTGTGCGTTTCGATCCCCACTGGAACGGGTGGTCGTACATGGATTCGGCCGCCAGACTGTAGTGACCGTAACGCTCCACCTCATCGCGGAAGGGGCGGATCATCTGGCTGTGGCAGACGTAACAGCCTTCGCGGATGTAGATGTCGCGCCCGGCCAGCTCGAGCGGCGAATAGGGCCGCATGCCTTCCACCTTCTCGATGGTGTTTTCGAGATAGAAGAGGGGTGCGATTTCCACGATGCCGCCGATCGAGACGACGAGCAGCGAGCCGACCAGGAGCAGGGTCGCATTGCGTTCGATGAAGTGATGTTTGTCGAGAATGGACATGGGTATCCCTCCTTATTCGGCCGGCTGGAGAGCGGCGGGGGAGACGCCGCCCCGAACCCGCTCCTGCCGCTGGTAACCGAGGATGGTCATGGTGACGTTGAAGGCCATGATGAGCCCGCCAGCGAGATACATGGCGCCGCCGACCGCACGCAGCAGGTAGTAGGGGAACATCGCCGCGACGGTTTCCGCGAAGGAATAGACGAGGAAACCCTGGTTGTCGTATTCGC
Organism: Neorhizobium galegae bv. orientalis str. HAMBI 540; assembly: GCF_000731315.1. Taxonomy (NCBI): domain Bacteria; kingdom Pseudomonadati; phylum Pseudomonadota; class Alphaproteobacteria; order Hyphomicrobiales; family Rhizobiaceae; genus Neorhizobium; species Neorhizobium galegae. The sequence continues at coordinate 4,254,316 of NZ_HG938353.1, read as the reverse complement.
GCCACATCAGGCCCTGTTGCACGCCCGCGACCCACATGACGGCGGCGTAGACGACGATGCCGAGGGTGGCGAGCCAGAAGTGCCAGTTGACGAGGTCGAGGCTATAGAGACGCTCGCGGTTCCAGAGCTTGGGCGTCATATAGTAGACGGCACCGAAGGTGATCATGCCGACCCAGCCGAGTGCGCCGGAATGCACGTGGCCGATCGTCCAGTCCGTATAATGGCTGAGCGAATTGACGGCCTTGATCGACATCATCGGACCCTCGAAGGTCGACATGCCATAGAAGGCGATGGCGATGATCATCATGCGGACGATCGGGTCGGTGCGGATCTTGTCCCAGGCGCCCGAGAGCGTCATCAGGCCGTTGATCATACCGCCCCAGGAGGGCATCCAGAGCATGATCGAGAAGACCATGCCGAGCGTCTGAGCCCAGTCGGGCAGCGCGGTGTAATGCAGGTGATGCGGGCCGGCCCAGATATAGAGGAAGATCAGCGCCCAGAAGTGGATGATCGACAGGCGGTAGGAATAGACCGGGCGATTGACCTGCTTCGGCACGAAATAATACATCATGCCGAGGAAACCCGCGGTCAGGAAGAACCCGACCGCGTTATGCCCGTACCACCACTGGGTCAGGGCATCCTGCACGCCCGAAAAGGCCGAATAGCTCTTCACGCCGAGGAAGGAGACCGGGACCGCGAGGTTATTCACCACGTGCAGCATGGCGATCGTCACGATGAAGGCGAGATAGAACCAGTTCGCCACGTAGATATGCGGCTCCTTGCGCTTCAGGATCGTGCCGAGGAAAACGACGAGATAAGCGACCCAGACGACGGTCAGGAAGAGGTCCACATACCATTCCGGTTCGGCATATTCTCGGCCCTGCGTGATGCCGAGCAGATAGCCGGTCGCCGCCATGACGATGAAGAGCTGATAGCCCCAGAACACGTACCAGGCGAGATTGCCGCCGAAAAGGCGGGCTCGACAGGTGCGCTGGACCACGAAGAGGGACGTGGCGATCAGCGCATTGCCGCCGAAGGCGAAGACGACACCGGATGTGTGTAGCGGCCGCAGGCGGCCGAAATTGAACCAGGGTTCGACGTTCAGGTCCGGAAAGGCAAGCTGAAGAGCGATGACGACGCCGACCAGAAAACCGACGACGCCCCAAAAAACCGTGGCGATGGTGCCGTATTTCACCACCTCGTCGAAATATTCGGATTTTGACGGCAGGCTTATCGCAGACGCCCGCGGCGCGAAGGAAATCCTGCGCGTCAAAACGACCGTGCTGATCAGCAGCACGAAGAACAGGACCCACATATGGGCTGCAAACAGGCTGTCATGGGTATAAGCGGCCGCGAGCAACGCCAGGAAGGTGCCGATTGCCAGCCAGAGTGTTTCTGAGACGTAATTCATGGTCTTTGGCCTCACAGCGCAAATGCGCTGCCGGTTGAAGGATTGTGACCATGATGTGCTGACATACGGACCGCGTCGGGGGTTTGACCTGCGTCAACGACCCGCCCAAACGGCTCCATGCTTATGTTATTCCTGGCTCAGCCTTCCGGATCGAGGATGCAGCACTGTTCCGGCAGCGGCGCGAGGACTGCCCTTGCGCCGGCATCCAGCGGGTCGGAAAGCGGGCCATTGGCAGTGATTTCGCCGGCAGCGGTTTCGCATTTGTATTGATAGGCACGACCGAGATAGGTGCGCGTCCCGAGCACCGCCGGGATGCCTTCGCCCTCGCGGCGGACCGCAAGCCCGTCGGCGCGGCAGGCCAGGATGAAATCGTCCTTGATCGGGCCGAACAGGTCCTGGGAAAGATGAAGCCGCGTACCGCCGGCGGCTTCCGCCGTGACAGTCGCCGCTTGGCGATCGACGACCTTCATGCGGATCAGGTTCTCGAAGCCCACGAAGCGGGCGACGAAGGCGCTGGCCGGCTTCTGGTAGAGCACCTCAGGCGTGTCGAGCTGCAGGATGCGGCCGGCATTCATGATCGCGACGCGATCGGAGATCGAAAACGCTTCTTCCTGGTCGTGGGTGACATAGAGCGAGGTGGTGCCGTTGGCGCGCTGGAGCTGGCGGATCTCGACGCGCATGTCGATCCTGAGCTTGGCATCGAGGTTGGAGAGCGGCTCGTCGAACATCAGCAGCGGCGGCTTGATGACGAGAGCCCGGGCAAGCGCGACGCGCTGTTTCTGGCCGCCGGACAGTGCTGCCGGCAGGCGGTCGGCAAGCGGCGCAAGACCGACGCGTTCCAGCATCGCCATCGCCCGCTTGGCCCGGTCCGGCTTGGCAAGGCCACGCTGCTTCAGGCCGAAGGCGACGTTGTCGAGCACGCTCAGGTGCGGGAAAAGCGCATAGTTCTGGAACACGAGGCCGATATCGCGGGCGTGGGCGGGGAGCGTCGTCAGATCGCGGTCGCCGAGCCGGATCCGGCCGCTGGTCGGCTGCAGGAAACCCGCCACGAGGCGCAGCGTCGTCGTCTTGCCGCAGCCGCTGGAGCCGAGCAGCGACACCAGTTCGCCGGCCGCAACGGAAATCGACAGGTCTTTCAGAACCTGGGTGGTTCCGTAGTGGGCGGAGAGATTTTCGATGGTCAGAGATACGGTCACGGGAACCTACTTGGTGAGGAATGTGAGGCCGAGCGTCGCTTCGACGATCGCCATGACACCGACGGTTACCAGCATCAGAAGGACGGAAACGGAAGCGATCGTCGGGTCGAAGAACTGCTCCATATGCGCGAGAATCTGGATCGGCAGCGTCGAAATGCCGGGTCCGGTCAGGAAAACCGAGACCGAGACGTCGTTGATGGAGGTGATGAAGGCCAGGATGAAGGCGGCGATGACGCCGGCGCGGATGTTCGGCAGCACCACGGTCATGAAGGTTTTGAGCGGCGGACAGCCGAGGCTCCGCGCCGCTTCCTCGATAGAGAAATCGAAGGAGGCGAGGCTGGCGCCAACGACCCGCACCGAATAGGGCAGGATCAGCAGCGCGTGGCCGACGACGAGGCTGACGAACACCGGCAGGCCGAGACCTATCGTGATCGACTTCAGGAGCGCGAAGCCGAAGACGATTTCCGGCACCAGGATCGGCAGCACGAACAGCGTCGAAAGCCAGCGCGGCAGCTCGACCCTATAACGGTTCAGCGCATAGGCCGCCGGAATGCCGATCAGCAGCGATAGGCCGGTGCCGAGGATGGCGACCTGCAGGCTGGTAATCGCCGTGCGCCGAAAAGCCTCGATCTGGAAGATGTTGGCGAACCAGCGCAACGTCAGTCCCTGTGGCGGGAAAGTGAGGAATGTCGTGTCGCTGAGGGCCGCGCCGACGATGATCACCAGCGGCGCGAGCAGGAAGAAAAAGACGAGAATGGCGAAAGCGCCGAGCAGGGGATGAATACGCGTCGCCATCAGACCGCCATCGGGTTGAGACGGCGTGCCATGCGGCTCATGATGAGCACGACGCCGATAGTTATGACCACCATGATCGCGGCGATCGTCGAGGCGCCGACCCAATCGAAGGTCACCATGGCGCGCTGATAGAGGAACGTGCCCATCATCATCTGCTTTTCGCCGCCGAGAAGCTGCGGTGTCGCATAGGAGGTGAAGCTGCCGGTAAAGACCAGCACCGCGCCGACGATGAGGCCAGGGGCTGCGAGCGGCAGGATGACCTGGAGGAAAGTCGGGATCGGTCGGGCGCCGAGCGAGGTGGCCGCTTCGATGAGGTCGCGTGGGATTCCCTCAAGCACGCCGACCAGCGTCAGGATCATCAGGGGTACGAACAAATAGACCATCGCGACGATGACGGAGCCCTGAGTGTACAGCATCGACAGAGGCTCGCCGATCAGCCCGATCGACATCAGGACATTGTTGATGATGCCGTTCTTGCCGAGGATGATCAGCCAGGCGAAGGAGCGGACCACGACGCCGGTCAGCAGCGGAAACACCGCTGCGATAATCATGATGCTCTTCAGGCGCCCCGGCATCTGGGCAATGACGTATGCTGTGATGAAACCGACCACGAGCGAGATGCCCGTGGTGATCAATGCGATCTGAAGGGTGCGGTAGAGAACCGCCATGCGGAAGCCGCTCTTGAAGAAGGCCGCATAAGTGGAGAACGGCCCGCCCGCCTCGCCGAAGGTGGTGGCGATCGTCAGAACGACGGGGATGACCAGAAGCAGGACGACGGCGATCGTCGCCGGCAACGTCAAACTCCATCTGGCAAACTTGTTCATAGACAGTCTCTTTCAAAGGCAGGAGCGCCGCGTTGATAGCGGCGCTCCGTTGTCATTTCAACCATGTGGCCGGTCAGGCGACATCCGGGATTACTTGCCGAAAACCTCGTTCCAGCGGTCGATCCAGTCGGTCTTGGCGGCGTTCATCTTGGCGTAGTCGACGCGGCTCAGGCTGGAAACCTGATCGGCACCGTAGGTCCAGATCTTCGCCTGGTCCGGCGTGAGCTGGACCTTGGTGGAGATCGGCGCATCGACGCCCTGCTCGGCTTCCTTCTGCTGCACGTCCTTCGACAGGATGAAGTTGATGAACTGGTGGGCCAGTTCGACATTTGTCGAACCCTTCGGGATGTTGACGGTGTTCAGCGTGGCGATATCGCCGTCCTTGAGCTTCGCCCAGGTCATGGTCTTCACCGCCGCCTGCATGGAGGCGAGCGTGAAATCCTGGCCGATTGCGACGCGCACTTCGCCGGTCGAGATCAAATTCACCAGTTCGGAGCCGGTATTGTAGTTCTTGACCACGTTCGGCTTCAGGGCTTCGACGGCTTCGAACGCCTTGTCGGTGCTGGCATAGGGATCGACGCCCGCATGTTTGCCGGCCTGCACAACGACCATCGGGCCGGCCGTGGTGGTGATGCCCGGAAGCGAAACCGAGCTCTTCAGGTCCGGGCGCCACAGATCGTTCCAGGAGGTGACCGGAGGGTTCACCTTGGCCGAGTCGTAGACGAGGCCGATACGGCCGATCGTATAGGCCGGGCCGTATTTGCCCTGCGGCGCGCGGCCGAGTTCGTAGATCTCGGAGAGGTTCGGGATCTTCGCGGGATCGACCGGCTGGAAGAGGCCCTGCTCGATGCCGAGCTGCGAGAAGCTGTCTGTCAGGTAGATGACATCGACGCCCTTGCCGTCGCGCAGCTTCAGCTTGTTGAGGCGGTCGGCATTGTTGCCGGTTTCGAAAACGATGTCGCAGCCGCAGATCTTCTTGAACGGGTCGATGATGTTGGCAGTCATCTTCTCGCCGTTATAGCCCCACCAGGAAATGGTGAGCGTCTTCGACTGGGCGCTTGCCGTTGCTGTGCCGCCGAGCGTCGCCAGGAGAGCAAGGGTTGCCAATTGGGTGAAACGAGTGGCCTTCATGAGGCGGGTCCTTTTGCGAAAGCGGCGTTGATGCTCCCCTGGGACACCCCCGGGAATTGGGGGTGATACTATTTTTTGAACGGCCCGGCCGCAAGCCCAATTATTAGGCATGGGCAGTCAAGAACCAAATTTCTTTAGGCTTGAACCATCTCATACTGGAGGTTGATTTCGGGCCTCAGGTGACGGCCGATGCACGGTTTGCGATGGTTTACACATCCGGGCATCGTCTTTAGGGTCCGGCGATCAGAACCGACAGGCATTCCTCCGATGACAGTTTCCGCCCCCCTCCCCGACGACCTGCTGATCAACGCGGCCGACGAAGTTCGCATCCGCCAGGACCTGGTGTTGACCGCGCTCGGCAAACGGCCGGCGGACCGGCTGCTGAGGGTTGGCAGATTACTCGACGTCCACAGCAGGACCTGGCTCGAGGACCAGGAGATCGTCATCAAGGGACGGCGGATCGCCTATGTCGGACCGGCCGGCAGTTTTGCAGGCGAGGTAGCGGAACGTAGCCACGAGCCCAATCTCTCGGCTGTTCCCGGTTTCGGCGAGGCGCACAAACATATCGAGAGTTCCCACCTGACACCGGAATGGGAAGCGGCGCTTGTCATGCCGCACGGGGTCACCTGGACCTGCGAGGCGAGCCACGAATTCTCGAACGTCAACGGTGCCCGCAACCTGGAATTCTGGCTGGAAGCCCGCCGCCGCGGCTCGCCGATGAAGATCTTTCCGCTGCCGGGCTCGGCCGTGCCGCCGACGGCCTATGAATGGGGCGGCGGGTATTTCGGTTATGACGAGCAGAAGCAGTTCATGAGCGAAAGCCTGATGGTCGCCGGCCTCGACGAGGTAATGGACTGGCCGTCGATCTCGGATCCCTCCAACCCGTCCTACGACCGGCTCTGGGGCATGATCGGCGCAACCTTCGAGCAGCGGGGCGTTGTCGAAGGCCATGGCGCAGGTCTGCGCGACCTGGCCTCGATCAACGCGTTTGCCGCCGCGGGCCTTGCCTCCGATCACGAAGGATGGTTCCTGGATGAGATCTGGCAGAAGCTGCAGCATGGGCTGTTCATCGAGCTTCGGCCGCATTCGCTGCCGGAGGTGATCAAGGGCCTCATCGAGAAGAACCTCGCCGACTGGTCGCAGATGGCCTTTGTCACCGACGACCGCAGCGCCTCCGACACGCTGAAGATGGGCGCGACGGACTACAATGTCCGCCTTGCGATCGAGAACGGCCTTTCGCCGGAAATCGCCATCCAGTGCGTGACGCTCAACCCTGCGCGGCATATGCGGCTGACGCCCTGGGTCGGGTCGATCGCACCGGGCCGTTTTGCGGATATCGTGCTGCTCGACGACGTCGAAAAGCTGTCTATCGCCAAGGTCTGGGCGGATGGCACGCCGGTTTCGGAAGGCAGGACATTTACCGGTGCGCGTCCGAAGATCGATTGGCCGGAATGGGCGACCAAGACGGTGAAAATCGACCGCCAGGTGACCGCCGCCGATTTCCGCATCGAGGCGCCGGCCGGTCGCGCCACGGCGAATGCAGCCCTGCTGCGGCCCTTCCACTGGTCGGACGAATTCATCACTATGGAACTATCGGTCAAGGATGGCGCAGTGCAGCGCGACCACGACCGCAACGTCACGAAATTCTCGATCGTCGACCGGTTCTCCGGCGAGGCGAAAGTGTCAAAAATGTTCTGGCTCGGCACCGGACCGCGCACGCCGGATACGGCGCTCGGTTCGACGCTTGGGCATGACAAGCACAATATCTGGGTAGTCGGCTCCTCCGACGAGGCGATGGCGATGGTCGCCAATGCGCTCGCCGAACAGCAGGGTGGCTGGGTGCTGGTCTCGGGCGGCAGGGTGATCGCCCGTGTCCACTACGAGGTCGGCGGGCTGATGACCGCGCGCTCGGCCGAAAACCTCGATGCGGAAATGCAAGCGCTTTACAAAGCCGGCGAGACGATCGACTGGATGTACGAGCCGACTTTTTCGCCACGCTGGTGGCCGGGCTTCCCGGAGCGGCTGTCGTTTGCGACGCTGACCTGCTCCCCATGGCGCTGGGTGCTGGTGGCGCCATCGGAGCGGGCACCGCAGGGGTTCGTCAACGTGCTGACCGGCGAAACGCACCCGGTCGTCTGGTAGGCCGCTCTCGTCAGCGTGACTTGATGAGACCCGGTTGATTTGCCAAAACGCCGGGATCGATTTTTCGGCGCCACCGATCGCGCAAAGGAACTCAATCATGGCCCAGCCTGCTCTCTTTTCTCCGATCCGCGTCCGCAATCTCGAACTCTCGAACCGCATCGTCATCGCGCCCATGTGCCAATATTCGGCCGAGGACGGCTGCATGACCGACTGGCACGTCATCCATCTCGGCCAGCTCGCGCTCTCCGGCGCAGCGCTTCTGACGATCGAGGCGACCGGGGTCACCCCGGAGGGCCGCATCACCTATGCGGATGTCGGGCTCTATGACGACGCCACCGAAAAGGCGATGGGCCGCACGCTCGATAGCATTCGCAAATGGTCGGACATGCCGATCTCGGTGCAGCTCGCCCACGCCGGTCGCAAGGCCTCGACCGACAAGCCCTGGCTCGGCGGCAGCCAGATCGCCCCGGATCACCCGAACGGCTGGCAGACCCAATCGGCTTCGGCGATCCCCTTCAATCCGAAATACGTGGCTCCCGTCGCGCTCGACAGGCAAGGCCTGAACGAGGTGCGCGACGCGTTTGCGGCTTCCGCGGTACGGGCGGCCCGTATCGGCCTCGACGCGATCCAGATCCATGCGGCGCATGGCTATCTGCTGCACCAGTTCCTGTCGCCGCTCTCCAATCAGCGCACAGACGAGTATGGCGGTTCGCTGGAAAACCGGGCGCGTTTTCCGCTCGAAGTTTTTGATGCCGTGCGCCAGGCCTTCCCCTCCGACAAGGCGGTGACGGTGCGCGTCTCGGCGACCGACTGGGTCGAGGGCGGCCTCGACATCGACCAGAGCATCGCATTTGCCCAGATGCTGGACGAGAAGGGCTGCGACGCCATCCATGTGTCGAGCGGCGGGCTGCATATGGAACAGAAGATCCCGCTCGGCCCGAACTATCAGGTGCCCTTGGCACGTGCCGTCAAGGCTGCGGTGAAGATGCCAGTCGTGGCGGTCGGGCTGATCACCGAACCGACGCAGGCGGAAGCGATCGTTTCGACCGGCGACGCGGATATCGTCGCGATCGCCCGTGCGGTGCTTTACGATCCGCGCTGGCCCTGGCATGCGGCAGCGGAACTCGGCGCCCAGGTGAAGCCCGCACCGCAATATCTCCGCTGCCAACCGTCGCAACTCAGGAACCTGTTTACCTCCTGAAGACGCTCAAGCCGCGCGGCCGGCGCATTCATACTCGCAATGCGCCGGACAGGACGCTATGGAACATTGGTGCTGACCGATTCATCAAGGGATTTTCATGCCGACCATCTATCTCGCCGGACCGGAAGTATTTTTGCCCGATGCCCAGACCGTGATGGGCGAAAAACGCCGGCTCGCCCGCAGCTTCGGTTTTGAGCCGACCGGTCCCGGCAGCGACGAGAACCAGGCGCCCGTAGGCCAGCTGACGGCGGCCGCGATCTACCAGCGCAACGACGGCGCGATGCGACGCGCGGATGTCTGCCTTGCCAATATCACGCCGTTTCGCGGCATCAGTGCCGATCCCGGCACCGTCTATGAAATCGGCTTCATGATCGCGCTCGGGAAACGGGTCTGGGCCTATACCAACCATCCCGACGACTACGGCACGCGGGTGCGGTCGATCTGGTATTCCGGGCTCGATATCGACGAGAGCAGCGGTCGTCCTCGCGGCCCGGACGGGCTGTCGATCGAGAACCACGGCAAGGCTGACAATCTGATGATCGACATCGGCATCGAGGAAGGTGGCGGCCGGGTCATTCGCGCCGCGACACTGCCAGCCGATCCCGAACGGGATCTCGCCGCTTATACCGAGGCCTTGCGATACTTGCGCGGTTAGGCGAGCGACAGGGCATCCTTAAGGCCGAGACCCTGCTTCAGCTGAAGATCGAGATCCGCTTCGATGTGGTCGATGTGGTGGATCATGAGCTTGGCGGCACGCTCGCCATCGCCCTTTTCCAGGGCGTCGAGAACGGCGCTGTGCTCGGCATGCCCACAGCTTGAGACGCCGGAACGGCCGTAAAGCGCGATCACCAGCGACGAACGCGCAACCAGCTCATCCATGAAACGCTGCAGGATGACATTGCCGGCAACGGAGGCCAGCATCAGGTGGAAATCGCCGGACGCCTTGATCTCGGCGCGCCGTGCAGCCGGACCGCGTTCGTTCAGATAACGCTCTTCCTCGTCGAGCTGACGACGGAATTCCGCGATATCCTCGGGCGTGAGGCGCTCGACCGCGGCTGCGACGATGCCGGGTTCGATCAGCCGGCGGGAGGCAAAAATTTGACGCGCTTCTTCCGGCGACGGATTGGAAACGAAGGCGCCGCGATTACGCTCGGTCTTCACCAGGCCTTCGAACGCAAGCATCTGCAGCGCGGCTCGGGCAACCGTGCGGCTGACGTCGAAAAGAGAGCCGACTTCGCTTTCCGACAGCTTGGTGCCGGGCGCAAGACGCCGATCGATAATCGCGTTGCGTAAAGTCTCCCGGATCGCCATGGAGCGATCTTCCGGGGAGCGATCCTCGGGCGTCGTATCGGTAAGATTGATCTTTTCGCTGATATTCATTGCTGCGGTCCAATGTACGGCCTTTGTAACCCGAGTGTCTACAGGATGCCAAGCGACTTGTTTTTGATCCAATGCCAAGATTGCATACGATTTGCCCAACAGATCGAAAACGATCGCCTGATTTTTGCGCACCGGCAAAACTTCGCCGCTGACCCTTTCAGGTAAATTCAAGTCTTTCTGGACGTTTAATCGAGTTGGCATGACTGATGCATAACAATATCAGACGCAAGGGAGCGCCTGATGAGCAAAGCCGCCGAAATCGACATCGCTTCAGTCTCTAAGATCTACGGAACAACCACTGCCGTTCATGCGATCAGCCTGAAGATTCCCGCCGGAACCTATTGCTGCCTGCTCGGCCCTTCCGGCTGCGGCAAGACCTCGACGCTCCGGATGATCGCCGGGCACGAGAGCATTTCCTCGGGTGACGTCCGCCTAGGCAATACCGTCGTCACGGACCTGCCGCCGGCCAAGCGCGGCACGGCGATGATGTTCCAGTCCTACGCCCTCTTTCCGCATCTCGACCTCGTCGACAATGTCGCCTTCAGCCTCAAAATGAAGGGCGTCGACAAGGACGAGCGGCGCGCCAAGGCGATGGACATGCTGCGGCTGATGCAGCTCGAAGCCTATGCCACCCGCCGTCCGGCCCAGCTTTCCGGCGGCCAGCAGCAGCGCGTGGCGCTCGCCCGCGCGCTGATCACCGATCCGGAAGCGCTGCTTCTTGACGAGCCGCTTTCGGCGCTCGATCCCTTCCTGAAAATCCGCATGCGCGCGGAACTGAAGAAGCTGCAGACCTCACTCGGCATTACCTTCGTACACGTGACGCACAGCCAGGAGGAGGCCATGGCGCTCGCCGACCTGATCGTGGTGATGAACGATGGCCGCATCGAACAGGCTGCCCATCCCCGCGTGGTGTTCGAAAAGCCCGCGACCGCCTTCGTCGCCAAGTTCATGGGCGACCACAACGTCATCTCCGGCCGGGTGACGCAGAGCTCCGGCGACAAGCTGATGTTGTCGGTGCCCGCAGGCGGCGATTTCCTCGCCACCGACGATGGCGCCGCCGGGCTGACCGACACGGCCGACATCGCCATCCGCACCGACCATGTCCGCATCGGCCAGCCTTCCGAAAAGGGCCTCGGCTTCACCGGTTCCGTCTCGAACGTGGAATATCGCGGTTCTTCGGTAAAGCTCTCGGTCAACGGCGCGGGCATCGACGATTTCACCGCGATCCTGACCGACGCCGAATTTTTCGCCAATCCGGTCAAGGTTGGAGAAGCGATCCCCCTTTCCTGGGGCCGCGAGGACGCCATCGTCCTCGGCCGCCTCAAGAACTGATGCCACCAAAAAACTCAACCAGAGGAGAACAAGGCAATGACTGAGACCAAAAAACCAACCAAGGGCATTTCGCGCCGCACGCTTCTGAAGACGGCGTCCGCCGCGGCCGGTCTTGCCGCCGGCTCCGGCGCCATCACCGGCTTCCCGACCATCTGGGCCCAGAACCCGATCACGCTGCGCCAGTTCGGCACCGGCGTTTCGAACCTCAATGCGATCGCCGAGAAGTGCAAGGCCGACCTCGGCATCACGCTCGAAATGACCGCGACGGACTCTGACGCGGCCGCCCAGCGCGCCGTCACCCAGCCGAACTCCTACGACATCGCCGATATCGAGTACTGGATCCTCAAGAAGGTCTATCCGGCCGGCGTCATCCAGCCGATGGATACGACCAAGCTCAAATATTACGACAAGATCGTGCCGCTGTTCAAAAACGGCAAGCTGAAGCCGGACAGCGTGATCGCGCAAGGGACCGCGCCGCACACGGTGGGTTACGTCGCAAAGCCCGGCGACAAGACCTTCGCCAAGGAAGAAACCAAGTGGTTCACGATGGTTCCGACCATCTACAACGCCGACACGCTCGGCATCCGCCCGGACCTGGTCGGCCGCGAGATCTCGACCTGGGCCGACATCATGGACCCGAAGTTCAAGGGCAAGGCATCGATCCTCAACATCCCGTCGATCGGCATCATGGATGCCGCGATGATCATGGAAGCCATGGGCAACATCAAGTATGTCGACAAGGGCAACATGACCAAGGCGGAAATCGACAAGACGATCGATTTCCTGATCAAGGCCAAGCAGGCCGGCCAGTTCCGCGCTTTCTGGAAGTCGTTCGACGAGAGCGTCAACCTGATGGCCTCTGGCGAAGTCGTCATCCAGTCCATGTGGTCGCCGGCTGTCGCCGCCGTCCGTTCCAAGGGCATCGCCTGCAAATACCAGCCGCTCAAGGAAGGTTACCGCTCGTGGGGCGGCGGTCTGGGCCTTGCCGCCCATCTCTCGGGCGCCAAGCTCGACGCTGCCTATGAATATATCAACTGGTACACGTCCGGCTGGGTCGGCGCCTATCTCAACCGCCAGGGCTACTATTCGGCCGCCATGGAAACCGCCAAGGCACACATGTCCGCCGACGAATGGGGCTACTGGATCGAAGGCAAGGCAGCCAAGGGCGATATCGTCGCTCCGGACGGCAAGATCATGGAAAAAGCCGGCGCCGTGCGCGACGGCGGCTCCTTCGAGGAACGCATGGGCCACGTGGCCTGCTGGAACTCGGTGATGGACGAGGACCGATACATGGTCCGCCGCTGGAACGAGTTCATCGCGGCGTAAGACATCCGCCGGCCTGTCCCCTCCCCCTTGTGGGGAGGGTTAGGGAGGGGTCTTCTCCTGAAACCCCTCCCGGCCTGTCGGCCACTCTCCCCACAAGGGGGAGGGAAACCCGCTGCACCGCTGAAGCCTCCAGAGGGAGACATCAAGACATGGCGACGATCGCATCATCCGAGCCGGAAACGGCCAAGGCCGAGGACACAAAGCCCCGGAGCTTTCGTCTGTCGCCGGCGCTGATCTCCTATCTCCAGGCGACGCCGTTGGCGCTGATCCTCGGCGCCTTCCTGCTGCTGCCGATCCTGATGATTACAGTCGTCAGCTTCTGGGATTACGATTTCGCCCAGATGTATCCGGACTTCCTGTCGATGAACTATGCCGAGACGCTCGGTTCGTGGGTGACGTGGAAGACCTACCTGAACACGTTGAAATTCGCCTTGCTGGTCTGGGCGATCACGCTGTTCGTCGGTTTCTGGGTCGCCTATTTTCTGGCCTTTCACATCCGCACCACCGCAATGCAGATGGTGCTCTTCCTCGTCTGCACCGTGCCGTTCCTGACGTCGAACATCATCCGCATGATTTCGTGGATCCCGGTGCTCGGGCGCAACGGCCTCGTCAACACGACGCTGATCAATGTGGGGATCGTTCCAGAACCGATCGAATGGCTGCTCTACTCGGATTTTGCCGTCGTGCTCGCCATGGTGCATCTCTATACGCTGTTCATGGTGACGCCGATCTTCAACACGCTGATGCGCATCGACAAGTCGCTGGTAGAAGCCGCGCGCGACGCCGGCGCCAGGAGCACCCAGATCCTCACCAACGTCATCATTCCGCTTGCCAAGCCCGGCATGGCGATCGGCACCATCTTCGTCGTGACGCTTGTCATGGCCGACTTTTCGACGGTTCAGGTGATGTCCGGGGGTCAGAGCGCTTCGGTGGCGCTGATGATGAAGAACCAGATGTCCCTGCTTCAATACCCGGCGGCGGCCGCCAACGCGGTCGTGCTGCTCGTCCTGGTTCTGCTGATGGTCGCGGGAATTCTCCGCATTGTCGATATCCGCAAAGAACTTTAGGAAAAAGGGGAGCTTTGAGATGCACAGCGACAAGCGCGGACGCGAATTCTACATCCTCGCCATCTTCTTCGCCATTTTCGTGCTGTTCCTCTACGGCCCGCTTTCGGCGATCCTGATCCTCTCCTTCCAGGGGCCGAACGGCGGCCTCACCTTCCCGCTGAACGGCGTGTCGCTGCGCTGGTTCGCCAACCTGTTCGAGACGCAGGCGGTTGGCGATTTCGGCGGATCGTTCCGCCGTTCCGCCATGCTCGGCATCATGGTGATGATCGTCACCGTCGTCGTCTCGCTGCTCGCGGGCCTCGCCTTCCGCCGCCGCTTCATCGGCTCCACCGCTCTGTTTTATCTCGCGGTTGCCAGCCTCGTCGTGCCGTCGATCATCATCTCGCTCGGCATCGGCGTCGTATTCCAGCAGCTTGGTTTCCAGCCGTCGTGGTATACCTCGGCTTTCGGCGCCCATCTCACCTGGACGCTACCCTTCGGCGTCCTGATCATGTTTGCCGTCTTCAACCGCTTTTCGCCGGCCTACGAGGAAGCCGCGCGCGATCTCGGCGCTTCGCCCTGGCAGACCTTCCGCCATGTCGTGCTGCCGATGATCGCGCCGAGCCTCATTGGTGTCGGCCTGTTCGGCTTCACGCTGTCCTATGACGAATTCGCCCGTACGCTGATGACGTCCGGCTCGTTCAACACGCTGCCGCTCGAAATCTACGGCATGACGACCAATGTCACGACGCCGGTGCTCTACGCGCTTGGCACGGTGACGACGGTGTTCTCCTTCCTTGTCATCGCCGGCACGCTCGGCCTGATCGTCCACCTCAATCGCCGCCGCCTGCAGCCGTGAACAGAATGCGCATCCTTGTCGTAAACCCGAATACCACCGCCAGCATGACGGCGACGATCGCCGATTCTGCCATGCGCGTCGCCAATGCCGGCACCGAAATCCTTGCCGTCACCTCCTCCATGGGGCCTGTCTCGATCGAGGGCTATTATGACGAGGTCTTCGCAGTACCCGGTCTGCTGATCGAGATTGCCAAGGGCGAAAAGGCCGGTGCCGATGCGGCGATCATCGCGTGCTTCGACGATACAGGCCTCGACGCCGCACGGGCGCTGGCCAATATTCCTGTGGTCGGCATCTGCGAAGCGGCTTTGGCTACGACCGCCTTCATCGCCCAGCGTTTCACCATCGTCACCACCATGGAACGCTCGCGCCTCCCGCTCGAACATCTTGTTCATCGCTACGGCATGTCCGGCCGATGCAAGGTGAGGGCCGCCGATATTCCCGTCCTCTCGCTGGAAGATCCGAATTCCAATGCCCGCGACCGGTTGCGCAGCGAGATCGCGACGGCGCTGCGCGACGACAAGGCGGAGGCGATCGTGCTCGGCTGTGCCGGCATGGCCGATCTGACGGCCGAACTCCGCCGCGAGTTCGGCGTGCCTGTGGTCGACGGCGTCGCAGCAGCGGTGAAACAGGCCGAGGCGCTGGTGACATTGGGCTTGTCGACGGCCAAGCGAGGAGCTTATGCTTCGCCGGTCCGCAAGCCCTATAAAGGTCTGCTCGAAGATTTCGAGCCCGGGAAACTCATCGCCAAATGAAAACCCATCCTACCATTCGCGCACTCACCTCCTTCGAGGTCGAACAGCTCGTCGACTGGGCGCGGATCGAGGGCTGGAATCCGGGCTTTGTCGATGCGCCGGCTCTCCATGCCGCCGATCCTCAAGGTTTCATCGGCTGTTTCGTGGACGGCCAGATGGCGGCCGGCATATCCGCGGTCCGCTACGGTTCCGATTTCGGCTTTATCGGCCTTTACATCACCCGCCCAGATTTTCGCGGCAAAGGTTTTGGCAGAAAGGTCTGGGATGCGGGCATGGCGCATCTCGACAGCCGGACGATCGGCCTCGACGGCGTGCCGGAACAGCAGGCGAATTATCGCAGCATGGGTTTCGAGCCGGCCTACGAGACGTTTCGCTGGAGCGGCAGTCTTGCCGGAAGCCGCGATGCGGGTGTGGCCGCGATCATCGATGATCTTGTGCCTGCCGTTCTTGGCTATGACCAAGCTTTCTTCCCTGCGGAGCGCGGCGCTTTCCTGACCGCCTGGCTGAAGCCGCCACGGGCTGCCAAGGTCATCATCCGTGACGGCAATGTCTGCGGCTATGCGGTCTGCCGCAAATGCCATGACGGTTACAAGATCGGCCCGTTGTTTGCGCAGACCGCCGACGACGCGCAAAAGCTGCTGAACGCCTGCGCCGCGGAGATCGGCAACGAAACCATGCATGTCGACGTCCCGGCCCTGCAGACGGAATTTTCGGCCTATCTCGAGGCGAATCGTTTCGTGAAGGGCTTCACGACCGCGCGGATGTATCGCGGTCCGGTGCCGGCGGTGCGGATGCCGGGCGTGTTCGGGATTACCACTCTCGAACTCGGCTGACGGCGGCGTCCCGATGACAGGACGCCGCTCGAGCCTGTTGGAACCAGCGACTACCAGAGCTGGGTATGCCGGTTGACATCCTTGTAGAGCAGATAGCGGAAACGTCCCGGACCACCCGCATAACAGGCCTGCGGGCAGAAGGCGCGCAGCCACATGTAGTCGCCGGCTTCGACCTCGACCCAATCCTGATTGAGCCGATAGACCGCCTTGCCTTCGAGCACGTAGAGGCCATGCTCCATGACATGCGTTTCCATGAAGGGGATGGTCGCGCCCGGTTCCAACGTGACGATGTTGAGATGCATGTCGTAGCGGACGTCGGAAGTGTCGACGAAACGGGTTGTCCCCCAGCGGTCGCCGGTGTCCGGCATCCATGAAATCGGATGTTCATCTTCATGGGTAAAGACCGCCGGCGGAGCTTCCAGGCCCTCGACCGCCTGAAAGGCCTTGCGAACCCAGTGGAACTTGACCGGTGCCGTGCCGCGATTGCGCAGCTTCCACGGCGATCCGGCCGGGATATATGCAAAGGAGCCCGCCCTCAGCGCATGATCGCTTCCGGCGAACTCGATCGACGTCTCGCCCTCGACGACGAAGATCGCCGCCTCGGCGCGCGCGTTGGGTTCCGGCCGGTCGCTTCCGCCTCCGGGCTGAACTTCCACGATATATTGCGAGAACGTCTCCGAAAACCCCGTCATCGGGCGGGAGATGATCCATGCCCGGGTTCCCTCCCAATGGGGAAGCAGGCTGGCCACGATATCGGACATGACGGTTCGGGGGATGACGGCATAGGATGTCGTGAAAACAGCCTTGCTGGAAAGAAGTTCGGTCTGCGGCGGCAAACCACCGAGTTTCGAATAATAATCTCTGTTGGTCATGGGTCTGTTTTGCGGTCCAATTTCGCGGCGTCTGATATGCATATGCATTAAGCGCCGCATATCTCTAAGCAACTAAAAACTCGACCTCGGACGCCACGGCTCCCATATTTCCGCTCATCTCGCGAACGTCCATGCCATGCCTGCCAGTGCGCAGGCGAGCAGCGTCGCAATCACCGAAACCCTGAACCGAAAGATCGCAACTGCGGCCGCGGTCGAAAGGATAGCGGCCGGAAGGACGATCGACCCAAGGACCGGTATGTCGAGCCAAAACGCTCCCAGACGGACCACGTGGACCTCTTCGAACAACGTATGCAACGCGAACCAGATGGCGAGGTTGAGGATGACCCCGACCACCGCCGCGGTGATCGCTGACATCGCTCCGGCAAGCGCGATGTTGCCACGCAGCTTTTCGATGAACGGTGCGCCGAGGAATATCCAGAGGAAGCATGGAACGAAGGTGACCCATGTGGTCAGGATGGCCCCGAGGGTCGCCGCGATCATCGGGTTGAGCGCTCCGGGATCGCGAAAGGCGCCCATGAAGCCGACAAACTGCACCACCATGATCAGCGGTCCGGGTGTCGTCTCTGCCATGCCAAGACCATCGAGCATTTCCCCAGGCTTCAGCCATCCATAATGCTGGACGGCCTCCTGCGCCACATAAGCGAGAACCGCATAGGCCCCGCCAAAGGTGACGACTGCCATCTGGCTGAAGAAAAAACCGATTTGGGTGAAGACGTCATTCGAACCCAGGACCCACCACAATAAGCCGATGGGTATGATCCAGAGTGCGAGAAGAACCGCCGAGATGCGAAGCGACCACGAGAGGTTGGAGCGTGCGTGAGCCGGCGTCCCCTCTCCGAGAAGCGAGTCCGCGTCCGAAAGTGTAGGGCCACCGGCCGTCTTGTGGCCGCCCCCGACCTTGAAAGACGCAAGACCGAACCTGCTGCCGCAATAGCCGACGATGCCCGCAGTCAGAACGATCAACGGAAACGGCACATGCAGGAAGAAGATCGAGACGAAGGCGGCAGCAGCGATCGCCACCATGGCATTGTTCTTGATGGCCCGGCTGCCGATCCGGAAGACGGCTTGGACAACGACCGCGAGAACGGCCGCCTTCAGACCAAAGAACAGTCCCGCGACAACGCCTACGCTTCCGAAGGCGGCGTAGATGTAGCTCAGACCAAGGATAGCCAGAAATCCGGGAAGCACAAACAGGATGCCTGCGACCAGTCCGCCCGCGGTCCGGTGCATCAGCCAGCCGATATAGATCGCGAGCTGCTGGGCTTCCGGTCCGGGCAGAAGCATGCAGTAGTTGAGAGCATGGAGGAAGCGGTTTTCGCCGATCCACCGCTTCTCGTCGACAATGATCCGATGCATGACGGCGATTTGTCCAGCCGGTCCGCCGAAACTGAGAGCGGCGATACGGACCCAAACCTTGAAGGCCTCACCGAAGGAGACTCCGTGGATATATTCGCTTTTCTCGCGATCCGCGGACGCATTTCTGATGACCTCGGCCATTTTAAGCTCCCTTCTTCACCGAAGGCCAGTTGTGGGTCTCCTCGGTAGCATCGCGGCACCAGCGATAGAAGGCGTCGTAGAGAAGCATGCCAGCCTCAAGCTGCTCAAGATCATCGTTATACATCCGCGACAGGCCAAGCGACGCCGCCAGCAACCCTGGCGCCTCTGGGGCAAGATCGGGTCGCGCGGTGTCGGCCGCCCGGACGATGGTTGCAAGACGCAGCAAGGCATCACAGGTCAGCCCGAACTCCTCGACCATGACGTCGAACGTGCAGAGCTCGCCCCGGTGGCTCCAGAATACATCCTCGATATCGAAGGGCGTCGCACCGAACCGGCTGCCGACCATCAAAACCTCGGATGCCGGCACATAGAGAAACAATGCGTCTGGATCGATGAAACGCCGGATCAACCAAGGACAGGCGATACGGTCGATCTTCGGCCGAGCGCGCGTGACCCAGACGGTTCGACCGTGGTCGTCGCGGGGAGGCAGCTTGTCCTCCGGAACCGCCATCCCTCCGGCGGCCCAGGCCTCGAAGCCGCCTTCCAGGCTTTCGGCGGCCAGCCCTGCGTGCCTGAGATAGGCGGCGACGCCGTGGCTAAGCTTGCCACCCCTCTGGCAGACGACAACGACAGATTCGGCGTCGATGGCTCCGCTCCATTCTGTGACATTCCCGTGCTTGCGGCGGACGGATCCCGGTACCCGCCGCGGATCGAGCGCGAAGTCTTCGTCCGTGCGGACGTCGATGATGAGCGGTGCGCCGGGCGTACCGACAAGGCGGCTAAGCTTTTCAGGAGAAATTTCGAGAAATGACGGCATAACGCGTCCTCCCTGGTTTTGGGTTGAATGGACGCGATTCTTCGGCTGACGCCTCGTGGGGTGATCGCAGCCCCATTGTGAGATGGTGATCGCGTGCGCGACGACTGTCAAGCGACTACCACGTCTGGCAGTGGCATTGGCCCGATCATTCTTGCTTACGTCCGCCCTCGAATTTCTCTCGCCAGCTTCGGCGTGGCGGGATCGCGAGCAGTTCCCAGCCGTAACGGTGTGCATGCGAACGCTTCCAAATATGCTGCCAGACCCGCAACCGTCGCTTCGAGGATCAAAGCCCCGTTTTCCATGGTAGCCTTTGCCGGATCGCCGAAATAACCGCAGTCGTCGGCCTGGAAGATCGGCGGCCAGCCTGCCCCGAACGCGGTGATCGGGTCGTCCGTGTGGCCCGGCGCGATCCAGGGCTGCACTAGGCGCGCCGGAAGCCCCCTGATCGCTGATTGGACCCGTTCGCTCGCTTCCGGAGAGGTCAATGCCATCGTCAACGCCGCCTCCTGTTCGCAGGCATGGCCGGTGCGCGGCAGTGCGCCCTTCAGAAGCGGCAACCAGTCCCTCTCGCCCGGTGCGAAATAATCGACCATGCCAACCGCATATCCGTCGGTCACCATCTGGGCGCAGAGCGAGCGCAATGGCGCCGAGTTGCCCCCGTGACCGTTGACGAAGACGACGCGCGGAAACCCAGAATCCAGGATTGATCGCGCGGTATCGGAAAGAACCGCCAGATAAGTTTCCAGCCGTAGGCTGATCGTGCCCGGATGGCTGAGGTGATGCGGCGAGAAGCCAACGGAAACAGCGGGCGCCACGACAATTTCCACCCTGGTTACGCGGCTTGCCGCGAGTTCGGCAACGGCGGCCGAAAGCAGCGTATCTGTCTCCACGGGAAGGAAGTCGCCGTGTTGTTCGATCGCACCCGTCGGCACGACGACCAAAGCACCGGCATCCCGCTTCGCCGCCAGCTCCGCACGCGTCAATTCGGCCCATATGAATGAAGACGGCGCAAAATGCCTGGGTGCAATGCCTGTCATGTCCGGAACCCTCGCGGCTGGAGTAGCGGGCGGCAGCTTATCCCCGCCCGCACGGAAATTACATGTCGCCCGCTTCTTTCGAAGGGTTGGCGCAGACGGCGATCACGAGGCCGGCCTCGCCGATGATGTGGCGGTATCGGTAATTGACGGGCAGGTACATCGCATCGCCAGGCTTGAAGATGTGCTCTTCGCCAGTCTCCTCAACGATCTGTCTCGACCAGCCATGCAGGCAATAGAGGATCACCTCATGCACGCCATCGCCTTCGACCATGGTGTCGAAGTGCGGCATGTAAGTGGTGATGTGGAATGAAATCGACGAGCCATGCAGCTTCTTTGTGATCAGCCGGTGGCTGAACTCCTGGCCCGGATGCACCCAGGTCAGCGCCACCTGTTCCTGGCGCGACCACTTGATCTTGCCGCCAACCGCTTCTTCGCTCATGTCATGACTCCTTGGTTCGCAGAAAATTGGATTTCCAGACGTGTGGCGGCTCTATCGGAACCGCGCTTCGAAAGCGTCCCGGGCCTCCCAGACCGGCAGGATGAGATGCGGTCCAAGTCCGGATATGCGGCTGAAGGGAATCGGCCGCGGCGCGGTCAGCGGCAAGGTCAGGTCCGCATCCGCCATCCGGCCGGCAAGCCAGGGACCAATTTCTCGTCCGAGAGCCGTCGTCAGCGCTACGCCGCGGCCGTTGCAGCCAATCACCGCGTCGATGCCCGGCTTGATGCGCATCATCCGCGGCAGGAAATCCAGCGTGCCGGCAATCATCCCGGTCCATGAATATTCCACTCTGACTTCCGTAAGGTCCGGAACCATGCGGCGAAGACGATTTGCAAAAAGCCTACGGGCCAACGCCATTCGTCCAGGCAGCGGCGGCACCATGCCCCCGGTCACCAGTCGGCCGTCCGGAGACCAGCGCAATGCGAAGGTATGACGGCGCGTATCGGCAACCGGGGCCATGTCAGGCAACAGGGTCTCGCGAAGAGGCCGCGGCAGCGGTTGGGTAGCGATCTGGAACACTCGCGCGGGAATGATCGATGCGCGCAGCTCCGGCAACAGGTTGCCGATCAGCGCGTTGGTGGTCATGAGCACGCGACGGGCGCGAACCTCGCCAGCGGCAGTCCGCACGCGCCAACCCTGCCCATCGGGTTCGATGCTCTTTACGGGACTATCGCCGAACAGTCGCACTCCCGCTGATATGGCGGCACGCGCGAGCCCGTACGCATAGGCCAGCGGCGTGATCTGACCACCGGAAGCCACGCGGATTCCGCCATGCAGCGATGGAAGTCCGGTGCGCTTGAGCATGGCATCGCGATCGAGCCATTCGGCATCGACGCCGGCGGCCACCAGCCGTGGCATGCGGCCATGAAGCACCTCCTCTGCCGCGCGCGAATGTGCGGGTTGCAACCAGCCGTTCTGGACTGCATCGCAATCGATATCGTAGCGACTAATCAGATCGAACACCGCCCGGCCAGAGCCCGCCACGAGTTTCAGCAGGCGCCCGGCGTGATCGGCGCCTAGCGCTGCCACGACCTCGGCAGGCCCCAGCGATGTCTTGAGGCTCGGAACCACGAAGCCGGTATTGCGCCCAGATGCGCCGAAGCCAGGCTGATGACTTTCGAGCAGAACCACGTCGAGCCCCGCCTTGGCGGCATGCAGGGCGGATGAAAGGCCGAGGAAGCCCGCACCCACGACGACCACATCAGCGGTGATCGCGTCCGTCAACTTTGCGCATTTGGGTGCGGCTGGCGTGATCGCCTCCCACAATGACCCGATTTCCATCATCATTCCTGCTCATGCGGGACCTTGGCCTCGCGCTAGAGGTTAATCAGGTCGTATCCCCGCCCTGTCGCGAGCGCCTGGAAAAGGCCCTGACGGGTCTGCTCGTTGTGACGGATCATGATTTCCCGTGCAGCCGCCTGGTCACGACGGGCAAGGGTTTCCACGATCTGGTGGTGCGAAACGCTGGTCTCGTTGTTCACGTCCCGCAATTGGGCGCCGAGATAGAAGAAACGTTCAAGCGCATCGATCTGATGGGTCAGTAGCTGGACGAGCCTTCCATTACCGGTCGCTTCCGCAATCGCCACGTGGAATTCACGGTTGGACCTTATGAACGTAGCGAGACTGAGTTGCTCGCCTTGATTATAGGTGGCATCTGCAAGGGAGTTCAGACGATCTATCTGCTCCCCCGTCAGCCGGGTGCAGGCGAGTTCGGCGGCGCCTGCTTCCAGAATGGTTCGCACGTCGAACAGTTCGTCCATGTCCGCAAACGTGATCGGCGTGACCTGGTAGCCGCGGCGCGGAAAAGATCTGACCAGTCCCTCCTGCCGCAGGGCGGCCAACGCTTCGCGGGCCGGCGTCTTGGATATATTGAAGCGCTCCGCGATTTCAGCTTCGTTCAGTTCCTGACCCGGACGGATTGCGCATGTCAGAATCTGGGTTCGCAGCGCATCGTGAACCTGTTCCATCAGCGATGCCGGCTTTGCCGGCTGCACCACCCGACGTTTCTTTTTGATTGCTGTTACCTCAGCCATGGGCTCTCCTATCTGTAAGTCGGCCTTTCAGCCCGCAACCCGACGATCGCTCCGGCAGATATGCATGTACAAAACACAATCGAAAGGCGGCGTTTTTACCCGATGGCCAATTCCACATGGCTTATCCCTGATTATCCTTCGCGAGACAGAAAAGCGCGGAAGTAATCCGGCGCATCATCGCCAAAAGCCTGATCGCGCGGGAGATCCATCAACAGGCGACCGCGCTCCATATAGGCGATGCGGTCGGCGATTCGCCGGGCAAATCCAATCTCGTGTGTCACGATCACCATCGTCAAACCTTGTCCGGCCAAATCCGCCATCACGCCCAGGACGCCTCCGACGGATTCCGGGTCCAAGGCGGATGTCGGTTCATCGAAGAGCACGGCATCAGGCTTCATCGACAACGCCCGCGCAATGGCGACGCGCTGGCGCTGCCCACCAGACAATTCCACGGGATAGGAGTGCAGCTTGTCCTTGAGCCCGACCTTGTCGAGCAGTCTGTCCGCGGCAGCAAGCGCCTGCGTCTTCGGAATGCCGAGCAGCCTGCGAGGGCCTAAAGCCACGTTCTGCCGAGCCGTCATCGTGGGAAACAGCGCAAAACTCTGGAACACCATGCCGAGGCGACGGCGACGCTTGTCCAGCATGTGCTCCGGGCGAGCGATACGGCGGGCCGCATCGGCCCAGGGCAGACTTTCGCCCGCAAGCAGGACATCGCCGCTATCCGCAGGCTCGATCCAGTTCAGCGCGCGCAGCAACGTACTTTTGCCCGACCCCGACGGACCGAGGACCACCACGACTTCGCCTCTGCCGACAGAAAGCGAGACATCGTCCAGTCCCTTGATCGGCCCGAAGCTGCGGGTGAGGTTGCGCGCCTCGAGCACCGGGTCGCGACGAGAAGGCGCATCCGGTCCCGGATCGCCTCGCACTACGGTGCGCTCGACGATCGGCGGAGGTGCGGATACGTGACTGGACGTCTTCAGCGCGACCGCCTTTTCGATCCGGTGCTGTATGAGCGTCCAGATCGTCAGGATGACGAGATACCAGAGTGCGACGGCCAGATAGACTTCCAGCGCGCGGGTGGTCGATTGGGCGAGTTGCTGGGAGACGCGCAGGAGCTCGGCGAAAGAGATGGCCGCGAGCAGCGACGTGGCCTTGATCATGTAACTGAAATTGTTTCCGAGCGGCGGTATGATTGCCCGTATCGCCTGCGGGAACACCACCTTGAGGAAAATTTGCCAATGATGCAGCCCCAGCGCCAGGCCTGCCTCGCGCTGATCGCGCGAGACGGACATTAGGCCGCCGCGCACGATATCGGCCATGCGAGCGCCTTCGTTCAGACCCAGTGACAGCAGGCCGGTGGCGATCAGGCTCAAGGGAACGCCCATCTGCGGCAGTGCGGAGTAAAAGAACAGGATCTGTGCGAGCAGCGGTGTGCCCTTGAACATCCAAATGAAGCCGAGTGCCGGCCAGCGCAGCAGCTTGGGCGCCGCCAGCATGCCTGCCAGGACGAAGCCGAGGACCGTTCCAATCGTCTGAGCGACGACGGCAACCCAGATCGTCACCCAGGCCGCCTTCAGCAACAGAGGCGACTGAAGGATATCCAGGAATATGCCGGTGTCAAAACCCACGAAATCAGACCTTTCTCGTCACCGGCAGGTAACCGGGCCTGGTTTGGCGCGACGGATCCACCGCGTAGCGCAAAACGCCGCGCACGGTGCCGCCTGTAGGCAGATCCAGCGGCGACACGAGACCCGGCCCGGCCTCGGCCAGCGGCACGATCGTGTTGGCCATGATGTTGGCCGCGCCGAACAGCGACTGCATGGCAGGCTTGATCGACATTTTGACAGGCATCGCGCCGTCGATCTCGATCCGATCTTCCTCGACGAGGTTGAACTTTTCCGGCTGGTAGTACATGGCAAGAGAGGTGCTGAGCACCTCCCTGCCCTGATGCAGCGCCCGGGCACGCTGGGTGATGCCGATGACACGACCGGGCGGCAGGATGCCAAGCGTCGGATCGCCGCTATCGACTTCGAAATCGGCCGTCTCGAGATCCCAGGCCTCGGTGATCTCGTCGATCTCCAGATTGAGGGCATCTGCGATGCGGGTCAGCGATTCCGGAGCACCCATGTGACCCTCGACGCGACCATTGGCGATGCGGCGGTTGAACTCCTCGGGCGTCAGGCCGTATCCGACATGCTCGATATCCCCCGGCCCCGTGCCGGTGACGTCGATGCAGCGATGGATGGTCAGGCGCTTCACAGCGCTGGTGCCGCGCGCCAGAACCAGCGGAAGCACATCGTAGGAAAACCCGGGATTGATGCCGGTGCCGGTGATCGACACGCCGTTGGCCCGCGCCGCGCTGTCCAGCGCTTCAGCAAACTCGCCATAGCGAAGGCCGGGATAGAACATGGATTCGGCAGCCGACACGACATTGAGGCCCGCATTCAGGGCATCGAGCAGTTGCTCCCTAATAAGGTGAGGCTTGGACTCCGTCATATGCACCAGCACGTCCGGCTTCCCTGAAATTCCGGCGAGCGCCGTAGCGAGATCGCCGACAATCTTTACGCTGCCGAAACGCTGGTAGCCCGTGACGTCGGCCAGCGTGCGGCCGACCTTGGCGGCATCGATATCGATGGCGGCAACTATCTCGACGGACGGATAGTCGGCTTCGAGTACACGCAGCAGTCGCCCGCCCATGGCGCCGACACCGAACAGAACAGCGGTCTTCATTCAGTTTCTCCGGAATACGAGTGTCTCAACCCTTGGTCGCCGGGGCCGCGACGTTGGTCATGTTTCGTTTGACGCTGCCTGCTGCTGCGTAGCGCTCGAGCTGGCTCTGCACGATGATCCAGGCGGAATACATCAGCAGGTACCAGAAAGCGGCAACCGCATAGAGCTCGATGACAGCATAGGTTTCGTTGATGGCGGTTCGCGTGACACGCAGAAGCTCGCTGAAGGAAATGACCGAAAGAAGCGATGTGGTGCGCATCATCGAGGAAAATTCGTTGCCGAACGGCGGCAGGATCAACCGCACCGATTGCGGCAAGATCACGTGCAGCATGGCTCCGAGCCAACTCATGCCCATCGCCCGGGCGGCCTGCATCTGATCTGGGGGCACGCTCTGCAATGCACCACGTATGATCTCGGACATGTAGGCGCCCGAGTAGCAGCCGAGGCCGATCAGTCCGGCCTCCAGCACCCCGAGCCGGATGCCGAGCTGGGGCAAGCCGAAATAGAGAAGGAAAAGCTGGACCAGTGGCGGCGTGCCACGCCAAAGCCAGACCCAGGTCCCTGAGAATATCCGCAAGGCCCTGTGCCGCGACAGGGCACACAGCGCCAAAATCAACCCGATCACGGTTCCGATCGCTTGCGCCGCGATCGCCACCAGCAGGGTGACGCCAGCCACGGTGGCAAACCGTGGCTGGGCCAGATAATGCAGGAATGTCTCGACCGAGAACTGCATCGTCAACCTATATCAGATTACTGCGGGTTGAGGACGAATGCATCGACCGGAGCCACGCCCCACTTCTCGACGATCTTGTTGTAGGTGCCATCCGCGCGCATCGCTTCGAGCGCCTTGACGATCATGTTCGCCAGCTCGGTATTGTCCTTCAGCGTCGTGATCGCAAGGCGGTTGGCCGCGTTACCGGTGAACGCCATGTCGAAGGGCGCCTTGCTGGTGGAGATGTAATAGGCTGCCTGCGGGTCGTTCAGGTAGGCCGCATCGACCTGCTTGGTCACGGCCGCCTGGATGGCTTCCGAGTTGGAATCGAAGGCGCGGATATCGATCGCCTTCTTTCCGGCGGCGACCATGCGGTCGCTCTGCGCCTGCAGGTTCTTGTTGGTCGTACCGCCGGCTGCTACCGAGACGACTTTGCCGGCCAGGCCGTCGAAGCAGGCATTGTAGCTCGCGGGCACGCCGATCTTACCTTCGCACGAAATGCCGCCCGGATTGCCCTTCGGCACCATTAGGCCCTCGCCCCACTGGACGTATGCGATCATGTTCATGATCTTCAGACGATCCGGGTTGATGAAGATCGCGGTGCAGAGGCTGTCGAAGCGCTTTGCCTGGAGGCCAGGGACCAGACCGGGAAACGCAAGGTTGGTCCATTCGACTTCCTGCCCGAGGCGTTTTCCGATCTCACCGCACATGTCCACATTGAGGCCGTCCTTCTGGCCATCGGTGCGGATGAACTGGTTCGGAGCCGCGGCGAAATCTGCGGCAAACGAGATCTTTCCCTTGGTGAGGGTCGGTTCCGCCAGCGCGGAGGTCGTCATCATGGCAAGGAAAGCAAGGCACAGTGTTTTTTTCATCATGTCATTCCCCTTTTTGTTGGTTCGATTTTACTTACTGATTTATTTCCACGTATTGCGCGCCGCGCCAAAGCCGCAGCTTGCACCAGGAACCGGCGGCTTGCGCCCGGTAAATCCGTAATCCATCAGCCCAGCTCCGCGAGGCGTCTCTCCTGGCGGCGAAGCAGCCGCTCCACTTCGGCCCGCGCCAGCGCATCCAGCTGCGCGCCGGGCTGGCGTTGCGCGGCCGAGGCTATGGCGCCTCGCTTGGCCAGCACGTATTTGCGAACCGCAAGCCCGACGCCGGGCTGCTGTTCGTACCGGACGAGCGGCAGGTAGGCATCGAAGAGGTCCTGGGCGCGATCCATCTCGCCGCGGCCTGCCAAATCGGTGACCTGCACCAGCATTTCCGGGAAACCGAAGCCGGTCATGGCGCCATCGGCGCCGCGCGCGACCTCTTCCGGCAGGAAAACGCCACCATTGCCGCAAAGCACGGAAATGCGCCGACGACCCCTCTTTTCCGCATCTCGAAGCTTCGAGATTTTCGACAGGCCCGGCCAGTCCTCGTGCTTGAGCATGACGATCTGCGGCAGGTCGTCGATCAGACGGCCCAAAAGTTCGTCGCTGATCTGCACCGTCGTCGCCAGCGGAAAGTCCTGAAGGACGACCGGCACGTCCCTGCCCAGGAAGCCACAGGCCTGCCGGTAGTAGTTCAGGATCTGCGCGTCCGTGCGCAGGCTCATCGGCGGCGCGATCATCACGCCGGCAGCACCCTGTGCCATCGCCTCGTGGCTGACTTCGGCCAAGGCCGCAAGACCGGGCGACGAGACGCCAACCACGACCGGCTTGCCCTGCGCCCGTGCGATGACGCGCTGGATGACCTGCCGGGACTCGGCGCCCGTCAGCTTGGGCGCTTCGCCCATCATGCCGAGAACGGTCAGGCCATCGGCACCTGCCTCAAGGTAGAAGTCCGTCACGCGGTCGAGGCTATCCAGATCGAGCGATCCGTCATCCTGGAACGGCGTGACCGAGATCACGAAGACACCGCGCACCTTTTCGTCAAGACGTGCCATCGTCAGTCCTTTTCGGTCGCATACCAGCCGGCGGTGGCGCGCGGTACGAATTGTCCGCTGCCGGGGCTGTTGAGAATGTCCTTGCCGTCCCAGACGAGCTGTCCGCGCAGCCAGCTTGCCGCCACGCGGACCGTGAAGGTCTCGCCGTGGAAGGGGCTCCAGTTCAGGCCGTCATGAGAGGCCGCCTCGTCCCAGACGAACGAACCCTGTTCGAGCGCGACCAGATCGGCATCGCGGCCTACGGCGATCGCGCCCTTGCGGTCGTCGATGCCGAAGAAGCGGGCGGGACGCTCAGCCAGATATTCGGCACTGAGGCGCGCAGCGTCGAAGCCACGCGCTTCGGCAGCCGTGAAGAACGCCGGGAAGAGTGTCTCGAGGCCTGGAACGCCTGCACCTGCATCGAAGATCGAGTCGGTCAGCTTGTTGTCGATCGGCCAGCTTGAATGATCGGAGGAAACGAATGCCACGAGGTCGTCGGTAATCGACTGCCACAAGCCATCGATCGCAGCCGAACGAATGGGCGGGTTCACCTTCATCCGCGCTCCGAGCCGATCGCCGTCGCGCGCGGCATCCAGCCAGAGATAATGGACGCAAAGCTCGCCTGTTGCCGCGGCACCAAGTCCGGCGACCGCTCCGGTCAGGCGAAAGCCCGCTTCCGTCGTCAGATGGACCGGATGGACATGCGCCCCGCTTGCAAGGCCGAGAGCCAGGAACTGGCCGGTCGCCGCCAGTTCGGCCGCCTCCGGCCGTGCTTGCGCATGCGCGACGATCCCGTTGCGGCCAGCCGCCTTCGCCTGCGCGATGCGGGCCATGACGATCTCCTGATCCTCATTGTGCAGCCCGAGCGGAATGCGCGTCGAAGCCAGCGACTCCATCAGGTCGAGCGTGAGGTCCTCGGCGATCCGCGGGAAGCGCACGGGATTGCTCTCGAACGACGAGATTTTGAAGGCGACCACGCCGCCTTCTATCAGCGCCGCCAGGTTGGCCGTGCCCGTCTCACGGGTCGCCGTTCCATAAAGCGCCATGTCGGCATGAGAATGCGCTGCGATCGCTGCGACCTTGGCATCCAGACGCTCCGGCCGATCAAGCGGCTCCGGATTGTCATAAGGCATGTCGACCAGCGTGGTGACCCCTCCTGCGATCGCCGACCGCGTCGTGTCGGCGATGCCGGGGAGGCCCTTGTAGCTCGTTGCATGGGTTTGGCCATCTACCGCACCGGGGAGGATGAGCGCATTCCCACGGTCGTCGATGCGCGCGGCTGAGGGCGCTTTGCCCGTACCGACAGCGGCTATGCGACCGCCGGAGATTGCCACCCAGCCGTTTTCCAAGGTGCCATCCGGCACCACAACGCGACCCTTGACGACAAGCTCCATCGGATCAACCCTTAGCAAAATATTGGAGATCGAGCGCGTTGATCGCGGCCGCAACGGCCGCCTGAACGGGATCGACGACCGGCACGCCCAACTCCTGCTGCAGCACGGGACGATGACCGCCCATACCGGCGCAGCCGAGGATCACGACACCGGCACCGTCCGTTTCCGCCATGACCTTGGCGGTGCGCGCGACCGATGTGCCGGCCAGGTTCAGGTCGTTCGCTTCCGCCACGGACATGTTGACAGCCCTGTCCGCTGCGAGACGCGCAGTCAGGCCCAGCCGTTCGATATGGGCCGCATGGCGCGCCACCGAAGAAGCCCCGAGCGAGACGACGCCGAAGCGCGGTGCGAGCTGCAGTGCAGCATAGTATGCAGCCTCCGCGATGCCGACCACTGGTCGGCTCGTCGCCGCTCGCGACGCAGTAACACCGGGATCGGAAAAGCAGGCTACGACGAAGGCATCCGCATCGCTTGAAGCGATCGCGTCGACGACCATAGGCGCGACAAGCGCCACATCCTCATCGGTCTCGATGCCGATCGGCGCATCGGGTAGACGATCGCATACGATCGTGTGTTTCGTCACCGCCTGCAACGGCGCGATGCTCGCCGCGATAGCCTCGGTCACCTTCGCCGAACTGTTCGGATTGAGAACAAGAATTTTCATCAGAAGCCTATCTCGATAATCACGACAAGCCTCCGGTATCTACCGTAATATGTCAACTGATATTTTTATAGAGACTTTTTTGAAAGATACATTGTATTTCATGTGCTTAGGTGTTTGCAAGTTGAGTAAACACCTTAAATTCATGCTTATATGGATTAATCAGGCGTAGAATTTTTCGCGGTTCCTGTGCCTGCGCATCTCGGCCACGCTCTGCGCCGCCGGTCTCGCATCCTGCAGACAGACCGCGTCTCCGTGGTGCCGAGCGATGATACGTCTGTTACGTTCACGCGAGACGAGGCTGGCGCGCGGAGGCGGTTCGTTAGGACCGGGATCGTCTCGCACCTCGTCCCACAGGCGCTCACTTCTTTTAAGTACGGCAAGGCCGGCTGGACCCAGGGATACAGCCGGAACGCTTTACGTTGAGGTCGGTCGAGAAGACTATTTGCCGTACCGTTGCGGGAAAAAGGCCTTCCGGGTCTCTATCGACACGGAGCAGAAACGCAAAAAGCTCCTCGACGCTTACGCGGAGGAGCTTCTGAGGAAATTCCCCGAGTGGGAGAATTTACAAGTGTCGTTGGTTGCGGGGGCAGGATTTGAACCTGCGGCCTTCAGGTTATGAGCCTGACGAGCTACCGGGCTGCTCCACCCCGCGTTGTACAGGCGACGGGAACCGTCGACCTGAGAGCTTTTTGCCGAAGGCAAAATAGCGATGCGCAAATCCCTTTGGGATTTATCGCGGTGGCGTAACCGCTTTTGCGGTTATGCCTGCTGGCGAGCAAATTGCCGAAGGCGATTTGTCTCGCGTAAGGGACGTACTGCAAGTTTCCGTCAAACGACGAAAGGGCCGCTTGTGGGCGGCCCTTGAGATCGGCTTCAAGGGCCGTTTGGTTTCGTGGATCGAGAAGATATGTTGCGTTTTGCAGACCTGGCAGCGACCTACTCTCCCGCGTCTTGAGACGGAGTACCATTGGCGCAGGGGCGTTTCACGGCCGTGTTCGGAATGGGAACGGGTGCGGCCGCCCCGCAATGACCACCAGGTCAGCGAAGCGCAACATTTGAGAAGCTGGTTGAGGCGAACCTCATTTTTAGTCTTTGAACACGTCGTTTGAACCTTTCCGGACCCGACGAGCGCTTGAGGCACCCATACAGGCCAGAGGCCGTCGCCAATCGTTTGGCGGGCCGTCCGCAGCACAGCATCCGAAGGATGCGACAGCGTCAGGACTAAGGTCTTGGCATCATCAAGCAAAGCTTGATGAGCATGGTCAATGAGAACGATCAAGCCAATCGGGCGATTAGTACCGGTAAGCTTCATGCATTGCTGCACGTCCACACCCGGCCTATCAACGTGGTCGTCTTCCACGGCCCTGATAGGGAATACTCGTTTTCAGGTTGGTTTCCCGCTTAGATGCCTTCAGCGGTTATCCATTCCATATATAGCTACCCTGCTATGCCCTTGGCAGGACAACAGGTCCACCAGAGATATGTCCATCCCGGTCCTCTCGTACTAGGGACAGATCCTGTCAATATTCCTACACCCACGGCAGATAGGGACCGAACTGTCTCACGACGTTCTGAACCCAGCTCACGTACCGCTTTAATTGGCGAACAGCCAAACCCTTGGGACCTGCTCCAGCCCCAGGATGCGATGAGCCGACATCGAGGTGCCAAACAACCCCGTCGATATGGACTCTTGGGGGTCATCAGCCTGTTATCCCCGGCGTACCTTTTATCCGTTGAGCGATGGCCCTTCCACGCGGGACCACCGGATCACTATGACCGACTTTCGTCTCTGCTCGACTTGTCAGTCTCGCAGTCAGGCGGGCTTATGCCATTGCACTCGACGACCGATTTCCGACCGGTCTGAGCCCACCATCGCGCGCCTCCGTTACTCTTTCGGAGGCGACCGCCCCAGTCAAACTACCCACCATACACTGTCCCGGATCCGGATGACGGACCGCGGTTAGACATCCATGACGATAAGGGTGGTATTTCAAGGATGGCTCCACGAGAACTGGCGTCCCCGCTTCAAAGCCTACCACCTATCCTACACATGCCGACACGAATGCCAGTGTAAAGCTATAGTAAAGGTGCACGGGGTCTTTCCGTCTGACCGCAGGAACCCCGCATCTTCACGGGGAATTCAATTTCACTGAGTCTATGTTGGAGACAGCGGGGAAGTCGTTACGCCATTCGTGCAGGTCGGAACTTACCCGACAAGGAATTTCGCTACCTTAGGACCGTTATAGTTACGGCCGCCGTTTACTGGGGCTTCGATTCAAAGCTTGCACCTCTCCTCTTAACCTTCCAGCACCGGGCAGGCGTCAGACCCTATACGTCGTCTTTAGACTTCGCAGAGCCCTGTGTTTTTGATAAACAGTCGCTACCCCCTGGTCTGTGCCACCCCATTATGGTTGCCCAAAATGGGGTCACGCTTCTTCCGAAGTTACGCGTGCAATTTGCCGAGTTCCTTCAACATAGTTCTCTCAAGCGCCTTGGTATACTCTACCTGACCACCTGTGTCGGTTTCGGGTACGGTCTATACGGTGGAGCTATTTCCTGGAACCGCCCCACTGCCCAACCAATCCAATAAGGTTGAACAATTTTTGCGATCCGTCACTACCACCAGGCCCACGAATATTAACGTGGTTCCCATCACCTACGCATTTCTGCCTCGGCTTAGGGGCCGGCTAACCCTGCTCAGATTAACTTTAAGCAGGAACCCTTGGTCTTTCGGCGAGAGGGTCTCTCACCCTCTTTATCGTTACTCATGTCAACATTCGCACTTCCGATATCTCCAGAGGCCCTCACGGGTCCTCCTTCACAGACTTACGGAACGCTCCGCTACCACACGTGACAAGTCACGTATCCTCAGCTTCGGTGCATGGCTTTAGCCCCGTTACATTTTCGGCGCAAAGACCCTTAATTAGACCAGTGAGCTGTTACGCTTTCTTTAAATGATGGCTGCTTCTAAGCCAACATCCTGGTTGTTTTGGGATCCTCACATCCTTTCCCACTTAGCCATGACTTGGGGACCTTAGCTGGAGGTCAGGGTTGTTTCCCTTTTCACGACGGACGTTAGCACCCGCCGTGTGTCTGCCGATTAGTACTCCCGGGTATTCGGAGTTTGGTTAGGATCAGTAAGACGGTGAGTCCCCATAGCCCATCCAGTGCTCTACCCCCCGGGGTATTCGATCGACGCACTACCTAAATAGTTTTCGCGGAGAACCAGCTATTTCCGAGTTTGATTGGCCTTTCACCCCTAGCCACAAGTCATCCCAATCTATTGCAACAGATGCGGGTTCGGTCCTCCAGTTGGTGTTACCCAACCTTCAACCTGCTCATGGCTAGATCACTCGGTTTCGGGTCTAATGCAACTAACTGAACGCCCTGTTCAGACTCGCTTTCGCTGCGCCTACACCTACCGGCTTAAGCTTGCTAGTTACACTAAGTCGTTGACCCATTATACAAAAGGTACGCCGTCAGGGTTGCCCCCTCCGACTGTTTGTAGGCATCCGGTTTCAGGTTCTATTTCACTCCCCTTGTCGGGGTGCTTTTCACCTTTCCCTCACGGTACTTGTTCGCTATCGGTCATGCACGAGTACTTAGGCTTGGAGAGTGGTCTCCCCATGTTCAGACAGGATTTCACGTGTCCCGCCCTACTCTAGGACAATCAGTGTTCTACGCCTACGGGGCTATCACCCGCTACGGCCGCCTTTTCCAAAGCGTTCGGCTTTATTCCTGATTGCCACTGGCCTGGTCCGTGTTCGCTCGCCACTACTTACGGAGTCTCGGTTGATGTCCTTTCCTGCAGGTACTTAGATGTTTCAGTTCCCTGCGTTCGCTTCTTACCCCTATTTTATTCGAAGGTAAGATACCTTTTAACAATGCTTGGAAACCATTTTTGGTTTT